>CAZZAO010000012.1:0-13239 GCA_964652205.1 uncultured Anaerolineaceae bacterium
ACCAACTGCGCGAGGGCGAAGTCCGCTCTGGCGTGGTCAGCGGGCTGCGTGACTTCGGCGCGTTCGTCGATCTCGGCGGCGCTGTCGGCCTGAGCCACATCAGCGAGCTGGCGTGGCATCGTGTCAACCACCCGCGCGAGCTGCTGAAGGTCGGCGACGAAGTGCAGGTCTACATCCTGCGCCTGGACGCCGAAGGGAAGCGGATCGGCCTGAGCCTTAAGCGCCTTCAGGAAAACCCGTGGGCGATGGTCGATGATCTGTATCATGTCGGTCAGTTGGTCGAAGGGGTCGTCTCGCGCGTGGCGCAGTTCGGCGCGTTCATCAGCCTTGACCCCGGCATTGAAGCGCTGCTGCACACCAGCCAGATTAGCGACCCGCAGCCGGAAGACCCGACGCTGGTCGTGCATGAAGGCCAGCGCCTGCTCATGCGCGTCATCAGCATCGAGTCCGACAAGCAGCGTCTTGGCCTCAGCCTGAAGGAAGTTTCGGCTGATGAGAAGGCGCACTGGGCTGAACAGCAGGAAACCGACGCTGGTCACAGCGAGCCTGAGGCTGTAGAATTAGGCGAGCCAGCAGCGGAAGTTGACGCTTCATAAGTCGGCAAGCACCGGCTCAGGCAAAAATCTCATCGAGAGGAGGTGAAGCAAAATGGCGTCGGTAACTCTCAAACCCAATGAATCTCAGGATTCGCTTCTGCGACGCTTTCGCAAACGGGTGACTAACAGCGGCATTCTCAGCACAGTACGCCGCAAGCGTTGGCATATCTCGAAAAGCGAGCTGCGCCGAATCGAGAAGAAGAAGGCCATTCGCCGGGCGCGTCGCCGCCAGCGCAAAGCGTTGACACGCTGAGTGCTGGACTACGCGGCCTGTAATCGAAATATCACAGCAGCCGCTGCCTTACGGGGCAGCGGATTGTTGCTTTTCAGTCTCGTTCACATTCGTACAGTAAAGGACAGGTATGGCGAAAAAAGACGATAAGATTGAAGTCGAAGGAGTCGTCGTCGAAGCGCTCCCCAATACGCAGTTCCTCGTCGAGCTTGAAAACAAGCATCGGATTCTCGCTTATCTTTCCGGCAAGATGCGTAAATACTACATCCGCATCCTGCTCGGCGACCGCGTGCGTGTCGAGATGAGCATCTACGACCCGGCGCGTGGCCGCATCACCTACCGTTACAAGGACGGTCAGCGCGGGAACGTCGACGAGCTTGAAGAGCTTCGCTAACCGGCGGATGCTTGCGTGTCGGGCAAGACAGGGGCAACACCGTGCGCCGATGGGGGCCGGTTCTACTGCTTTTGCTGGTTTTTCTCGCCAGCCGCGTCGCGGCCCTCGATGTCCTGCCGCTCCATAACGATGAAGGTCTGCACCTGACCCGCGCGGTCGAGGTGTGGCATCTCCATCCTTTCTGGCAGATCAACGACGGCAAAATTATCAACCACTGGGCGATTGCGCTCTTTTATCCGCAGAATGCGCCCGTGTTCGCGGGGCGAATTGCGACTGTTTTCGTCGGGCTGATCGGCCTGTCGGCGGGCTGCGCTCTGATCCGGCGGCAATTTGGCCGGCCTGCTGCCTTCCTCGCGGCGACCTTGTGGATCGCCTGCCCCTATCTGTTTTTCTACGAGCGCATGGCCCTGAGCGATGCCGAATCTGGCGCGCTGGTCGTGCTGGCGCTGTGGGCGTCGTTTCGTCTGGCGCAAACCGGGCAGCGGCGCGATGCTGTCCTGACCGGATTTGCGCTGGCGCTGGCGACCCTGTTCAAGTTCACCGCTGTCCCTTTCACGCTGGCTGTCGTGCTGATCGTGCTGCTGATGGGCCGACAGGCTTTCAGGCGGCGTTTGACCAACCTCGTGATCGCCGCGGCGGTCGTCGCGCTGTGCTTTGCCGTTCCGCTCGGCTACGTCACCCTGCACGGCGGCGACTTCTTCAGCGTTGCGCTCGGCTGGATTGGCAGCGGCGGCAGTCGCGGCAGCTTCAGTCATAATATCAGCGGCAATCTGGCGCGGCTCTGGGGGCAGTTGGTCGGCATGGGGATTCCCCTGTGGTCGGCGCTGACCGTCGCCGGGCTGGTCATGCTGGCGCTGTTAGGCCGCAAACGGGGGCGGGTGCTGGTCGCGGCGGCGCTGCTGCCGCTGGTCATCATGATCGTTTTTGGCAGCGAAGTCTTGCCGCGCCATTATGTCGTCGCGCTGCCTGCCGCGCTGATCCTCGGCGCGGGTGGGATCGCGCTGGCGTTTCAGGCCGGTCTGCGCCGTCGCGCGCGAGAGATCGGTCTGGCCGCCGTCGGCGCAGCGCTGGTGGCCGCCTTCGTCCCGTTCGCGGCGCAGGCCTACCGCGATCCCGGCGGGCTGTCGCTGCCCCAGCCTGAACGGACGCAGTACCTCACCGAACACAGCAGCGGCTACGGTCTGCGCGAGGCCGTCCTCGACTTTCCGCGCACGCTGGCGCGCCCCGATCTGGCGATTGTCGCCAGCATGTTCCCCGATAGCTGCCGCCGCGCCAACTTTTATGCAGCCGACGGACGCCTGATGCTGTGCATTGACGCGCCGGGCCGGGAGCGAATCGAGGCCGAACTGGCGTCGAAAGGCGCAGTCTACGTGCTGGCTGACAGCGCGCCGAGCATCGGCCTCGACGTGGCGACCCTCAATGCCCGCGCGACGCAGCTTGGCGCATATCCCCGTCCCGGCGAGGATGCCGCTCATGCTTCGGTCGTCCTCTGGCTGATCGAGCGCTAACCCGGCTTGACTCCCCGGTGTACCGCCATCGTGCCGAACATGAAAGTCCGATACTGGACGTCGGCAAAGCCTGCCTGTTGCATGATCGCGGCCAGTTCATCCGGTGTCTTGAAGGCCTGGGTCGACTGCGGCAAATACTGATAGGCTTCCGGGTGTCTGGCGATGACCCGACCGAGCGTGGGGATGATATAGCGCAGGTGGATTTCGATGAACGGCTTGAACGGGCCGCGCGGCGGCGAGCTGTCAAGGATGACGACGCGGCCACCGGGCTTGAGCACGCGAAGCTGCTCGGCGAAAGCGCGCGGAATATCGACGACGTTGCGGATCAGGTAGCCTGCCGTCAGCGCGTCGAACTGGTTGTCTGGGAAGGGCAGGTTGAGCGCATCCGCGCCGCACCAGTCCACGCGCGCGCCGAGCGGGTCGCGCTGGCCGACCAGCATCATGCCGAGCGCGAAATCCGCGCCGACGACGTGCAGGCCAGCGACCGCGCGCAGCGCCTCGAAGGCGATGTCGCCGGTTCCGGTCGCCAGATCGAGCAGCCAGTCCCCCGGCTGGAGCGCCGCCTGTTTGACGACGAAGCGCCGCCACTGAATGTCCTGGCCCCCGGTCATCAGCCGGTTCATCAGGTTATAGCGGTCGGCGATGCTGTCGAACATGCCCTGCACGTAGTCGGCGCGTTCCTTACCCTGAAGATGTGCCATGATCCCCGTGGCCTTTATGATGCGGTCAAATCAGAGCGAGTATACCACTGTCGCTCCGTTCAGCTTGTGCTGAATATCACGAGCTAATCAAGCCTTCATCCGCGCCATCGAGGTCAATTGGTGTATACTCTGGGGGATCAGGTCGGGCCGGGAAGGATACTGATGACTTTAAGGTTCCACGAAATCGCCGAAAAGAATCATCGTATTCTCAACCCGTTCACAGAGACTAAGCTGATGCTGCTTGGCGAGATCGCTGGCATCAGGCCGGGGATACGCCAGCTTGATCTGGCCTGCGGCAAGGCGGAGATGCTCTCGCGCTGGGCGCAGACCTATGGCATCACCGGCGTCGGTGTTGACATCAGCCCGGTCTTTCTGGCTGCCGCGCGCGTCCGCGCTGAAGAACTCGGCGTGGCCTCGTCGCTGACGTTTGTGCAGGCCGACGCTGGCAAGTACGTGCCGGAGCCTGCCGCCTTCGAGGTGGTGAGCTGTATCGGCGCGACCTGGATTGGCAGTGGGCTGGCTGGTACGCTGGCGCTGATGAAACCGGCGCTCAAACCAGGCGGGCTGCTGCTGGTCGGCGAGCCATACTGGACTGAGGAGCCGCCGCAGGCCGCCGTCGATGCCATTGGCGTGAGCCGCGATGAATTCGCCTCGCTGGTTGGCACGCTCGACCGCTTCGAGGCGGCGGGCGTCGAGCTGGTCGAGATGCTGCTGGCGAACCCCGACGATTGGGATCGCTACGTCGCGCCGCAGTGGAAGGCCGTTTACGAGTACCTTCAGGCGCATCCCGACGCGGACGACATTCGGCAGGTGAACGCGGTCAGCCGCCGGGCGCATCTGGAATACCAGCGCCGCTACCTCGGCTGGGGCGTGTTCGTGCTGCGACCTTCAACATGAATGTGATCCGGGCATGATTTTGGGTCTAAAATAGCAGTAACAAGACTTAGCCTGATAAACGGACTGATTGACCTATGTTTAATGCGACCGAACAAAAAACGCTTGAAAGCATGGCGCGTCGTCGTGGTTTTCAGACCGCGCGCGATTATATGCGTTCGCTCGTCGACGGTGATGCTCACCAACATGGCGAAACCGCGCCTTTTGCCGAGGACGATGCCATTGACCCTGCGGAGAGTTTTCGGATAAGCTGGGCGCAGGTGCAGCGCGGCGAAGTCCTGACTGAGGGAGAATTCTGGGACGCTGTCAGCGAAGATGAGTAGTCGGCGGATCGTATTTGCGCCCCATTTTGCTCAGGATTTCAAATACTTACAGAAACGCTACCGAGGCATCGCCAGCGATCTCCATCCACTCCTTGACCAATTGAGAAATGGTGAGACACCCGGTGACCAGATAACGGGTGTTCAGTATCGCGTGTACAAGGCGCGGATCAGAAACCGGGACGCAGGGCGAGGCAAAAGTGGCGGCTATCGTGTTATTTACTACCTCGAAACGCTCGATCAAGCTGTTCTGCTGACGATTTACAGCAAGAGCGATCAGAGCGATATATCGGCCCAGACCATTCGCCAGATTATTCAGGAATACTTAGATTAGACTCCGTAGGTGAAGCAAAACGTTACTTCGCTGGACGGAGTGCCTCGATCACGACCCAATCGCCCATCTGGCGGCGGGCATACGGCTCAAGGCCGGTCGTGCGAAGCGCTGCTTCGACATCGTCGGCCTGCGTGTCGATGATGCCGCTCAGGAGCGCCCTGCCGCCGGGGCGGACGGTGTCGCCAAGCTGTTCGGCGCACATGGCGATAATGACCCGCGCGAGGATATTGGCGACGACCAGATCGAAGCGCCGCGCGGACGCGATGATATTCTCCAGACTGCCTTCCTCGACCGTGATCTTATCAGCGACGTCGTTCTGCTCGGCGTTCATTCTGGTCGCTTCGACAGCAATCGGGTCGATGTCGAGGCCGAAGACGTGCGCCGCGCCGAGTTTGGCTGCCGCAATCGAGAGGATGCCGGAGCCGCAGCCGAGATCGAGTACCTGCGCGCCGGGTGGCGTCAGGTCTTCGAGCGCTTCGAGACATAACTGCGTCGTCGGGTGCGTGCCGGTTCCAAACGCCATGCCGGGGTCGAGCGCCAGTTCGATCAGGTCGGGATCGAACTCGGTTTCGATCCACAGCGGGCGGATGAACAGTTTGCGCCCGATCCGCACCGGCTGATAATTGACTTTCCAGGCGTTGGCCCAGTCCTCTTCCGCGACGACCCGATAGATCGGCGTCGGCATCGGCAGCATCAGGCTCATATGGCCGAGCGATGCTTCGAGCCGCTGGCGCGTTTCCTCAGCGCGGTCGTCGCGCGGAAAATAAGCGCGGACGGCAAGCTGTTTCGGCGCGGGAATCTGGTCATCGTCGAGCTTGTCCGGCGGGATGCCTTCCTGCTCGATGGCGACGCCCTGATAGCCGTAACGCTGCAAAAGCTCTGCGGTCGCTTCAGCAGCTTCGCCGTCAACGCGCAGGGTCACTTCGATCCATTCAGCCATCGTGCTACTGTTCCTTAGGGTACGTCGAGCTCCAGATTATCGAGAACCAGTATCCTGATTTCTGTCAGACGCTTAAGACCCAGATCATTAGTCAGAAACGCCTCACATCCAGCACCTATTGCCGTTGCGATGTGCAGTGCATTAGCTATTTTTAGATTATGCCTGGCGCGCATTTCGGCAGCGAGACGAGCCATCTGAATACTGATCGACATAACCTGAAAATTCACGCTATCGGATAAGATGGTCTCATAGCGCTGCGCTAGAGCCGTGTTGCCGGTTCGAATAGGCTGAACCAGCACTTCAGTCAACGCTATGCTGGAAGCAAGTCCATCGATGAGACCGGAATCAATCTGGTTCATGATGAACAACATTCGGTCAAAATAGGCTGGATTCTGTTCAACGAAGTAGACGAGAGGGACGGTATCAAAGGCAAGTTGTCGGATTCCGCGCAAAGCATCCGACAGTTTCACTCGCGATGATCCCATTCACGCCGAAGCTCATTGATGTACTCTTGAGCGTCTATACCTTCCCAGATTTCTTTGCCCAGCCCGGAAAGCTCCAGAATACTGTGCTTTTTGTGTGGGGCATCTGCTCCATCGACCGTTTCCAATATTAGTTTTGCCAGCTCTTTGCGTTCTTCGGCACTCAGGGCTTTTGCCTGTTCGAGTATTTCGGTGATCGTCATCGCGCGTCCTTTCCCGGTTACTGCTCCCCGTTGAAGAAATCGACCACGCGGTCGAAGAAACCCTTGCCGTTCTTCTGCGGTTGGACATCGCTGCCGAGCGTCTGGGCAAGCTGCTCGAACAACCGGCGCTGATCTTCGGTCAGCCGGGTCGGAATCTCGACGTTGATGTACACCAGTTCGTCACCGCGACCGGAGCTGGTGCCGTCGCCGCGCAGGCGCGGGACGCCCTTGCCGCGCAGACGGAAGACCTTGCCAGTCTGCGTCCCGGCGGGGATGAGGATTTCCTGCTCGCCATCGACCGACGGCGCGTTGATCCGGTCGCCGAGCGCCGCCTGAGCGACGTTGATACTTAGCTCGACGATGATATCGTTGTCGCGGCGCTTATAGAACTCATGCTCCTGAACGTGAATGGTCACGTACAGGTGGCCTTTCGGGGCGATCAGCTCCCCGGCATCGCCTTCGCCGCGCACTTCGATCTGCACGCCTTCGCGCACGCCCGCCGGAATCGTGATCGACAGGCTGACCGCATGGCGCATCCGACCGCTGCCCTTGCACTGGTGGCATGGCGTCTCGACGATTTCGCCGCGACCGTTGCAGCGCGGGCAGGTGGCGACCTGCACCATCGGGCCGAGGAAGGTCTGCTGTACCTGACGGACTTCGCCCGCGCCGCTGCACTGCGGGCAGCGCGTCGGCGAGGTTCCCGGTTCTGCGCCATTGCCGTTGCAGACATCGCAGGTTTCCAGCCGCTCGAACTCAACCTGCCGATCAACGCCAAAGACCGACTCCTCGAACGAGATCGTCACGTCAACGCGGCGATTTGCGCCCGGTTTGGGGCCGCCGCGGCGGCGTCCGCCTGCGCCGCGCATCCCGCCCATGTTGAACAGTTCTTCGATGACGTCCTCGAAACCCCCGAACCCGACCCCGCCGACTCCGCCGAATCCGCCGGGGCCTTGATTGACGCCTGCCGCGCCGAAGCGGTCGTAACGGGCGCGCTTTTCATCGTCGGAGAGGACTTCGTAGGCTTCGTTAATTTCCTTGAAGCGCGTTTCAGCGTCGGCGTGCTTGCTCACATCGGGATGATATTCCCGCGCCAGCTTGCGAAAGGCCGTCTTGATCTCGGCCTTGTCCGCGCTGCGTGAAACGCCGAGAAGCTCGTAGTAATCTTGTGCCATGTTATGTCCGGTTTTGCCGAAGTGCCTCGTCCATCTTACAACAGATTGCGGGCGCTTTTGAGTGCGGAAATGGACGAGGCAGCCCGCGCGGGCTGCCTCGTTTGATCCTCACCTGCCAGGTTGTATCTGACGCGCTCTCGCCTGTGGGCGAGAGGTCTTTCTCCCCTCTCCCGCCGGGAGAGGGGCAGGGGGTGAGGGAAAAGCCTTACGCCTCGGTGAATTCGGCGTCGACCACGTCCTCGCCGGAGTCGCCGGGTTTGCCGCCCTGTGCGCCTTCAGGGGCCGCGCCAGCGCCGGGCTGCTCGTAGAGCTTGCCGCCGAGCGTCTGGATGTGCTGCATCAGGCCCTCGGTCGCTGCCTTCGTGACCGCCGCATCCTGGCCTTCCTGCGCCTTGCGGACGGCGTCGATCTTCTCCTGTGTCTGCTTCTTCGCGTCCTCAGGCAGCTTGTCGCCGTAGTCGCGCAGGAAGCCCTCGGCGGAGAAAATCGCCGACTCAGCCTGATTGGTGACTTCGGCCTGTTCCTTGCGCCGGGTATCCTCGGCGGCGTGCGCTTCAGCTTCCTTGACCATCTTCTGGATTTCGGCCTCGCTCAGGCCGCTGCTGGCCGTGATGGTGATCTTCTGCTGGCGGGCCGTGGCCTTGTCGCGGGCGCTGACGTTGAGGGTGCCATTGGCGTCGATGTCGAGGGGGACTTCGGCCTGGGGACGCCGCGCGGTGCGGGCGGGATGCCGTCGAGGATGAACTTGCCGAGCGATTTGTTGTCAGCGGCCATCGGGCGCTCGCCCTGAACGACGTGAATTTCGACCTGCGTCTGGCTGTCCGAGGCCGTTGAGTAGACCTGGCTCTTCTTGGTCGGGATGGTGGTGTTGCGCTCGATCATCGGCGTCGCCACGCCGCCGAGCGTCTCGACGCCGAGCGACAGCGGCGTGACGTCGAGCAGCAGAATGTCCTTGACGTCGCCGCGCAGGACGCCGGCCTGAATGGCCGCGCCAACGCCAACGACTTCGTCAGGGTTGACGCCCTTGTGTGGCTCCTTGCCGAAGAAATTACGCACCGCATCGACCACGGCGGGCATTCGGGTCATGCCGCCGACGAGGACAACTTCGTTGATGTCCTTCGTCTCCAGTCCGGCGTCCTTGAGCGCGGCGCGGCACGGGTCAATCGAGCGCTGGATCAGCGGCGAGGTGAGCTGTTCCAGCTTGGCGCGCGAGAGGCTCATGTTGAGGTGCTTCGGCCCGCTGGCATCGGCTGTGATGAAGGGCAGGTTGATTTCGGTATTGAGGGTGGTCGATAGCTCGATCTTGGCGCGCTCGGCAGCTTCCTTGAGACGCTGAAGCGCCTGACGATCCTGACGCAGGTCGATGCCGTTTTCCTTGCGGAACTCATCGGCGATCCAGTTGATAATCAACTCGTCGAAGTTGTCGCCGCCGAGGTAGGTATCGCCGTTGGTGCTGCGAACCTCGAACACGCCGTCGCCGACTTCGAGGATCGAAATATCGAACGTGCCGCCGCCCAGGTCGTACACAGCGATGACTTCGTTCTTCTTCTCGCCCATGCCATAAGCCAGGCTGGACGCGGTCGGCTCGTTGATGATCCGCAGGACTTCGAGGCCCGCGATACGGCCCGCGTCTTTGGTGGCGTTACGCTGCGCGTCGTTGAAGTAGGCCGGAACCGTGATAACCGCCTGATCGACGGTCTCGCCGAGGTAGGCTTCGGCGTCAGCCTTGATCTTCTGAAGAATCATGGCCGAGATTTCCGGCGGCGAATACTCGCGGCCTCCCATGTGAACGCGGACATCGCCATTCGGCGCGGCGCTCACCTTGTAGGGGATGTAGGCCAGCGCCTTCTGCACCATCGGGTCGTCGAACTTGCGCCCCATAAAGCGTTTGACGGAGAAAATCGTGTTCTCCGGGTTAATGACGGCCTGATTACGGGCGACCTTGCCGACGACGCGCTCACCCGTTTTCGGGTTGACAGCGACGACGGACGGAATTAGCCGTCCGCCTTCAGACGACGGGATGACGACTGGCTCGCCGCCTTCCATCACCGCGACGACTGAGTTGGTCGTGCCGAGGTCGATACCGATTATTCTACCCATGACTTCGTTAGCTCCTGTGGTAATTCAACTAGGGGGCCGGTGTTCCGGCTATTCCGCGACTTTGACCATAGCGGGACGCAGGACATAATCCCCGACGGCGTAGCCCTTCTGGAGCGTAACCGCGACGAGGCCGCTGTCGTAAGGGCTGTTGGCCTCGTGGCCGATGCCCTCGTGCTGATTCGGGTCGAACGGCTCGCCGACCGGGTCGAGCACTCTGACGTTGTAATCGTCAAGGAATTTGTGGAACTTACGCTGGATCATCGAGATGCCGCTGACCCACGATTGTCCCTGCGCGTCGGGGGGCAGGCTGTCCATCGCCCGCTCGAAGTCATCGATAATCGGCAGCAGGCTCTTGATAACTTCCCGCGTCGCGTTGGCATAGGTATCCTTCTGCTCGCGCTCGGTCCGTCGGCGGTAGTTCTGGAATTCCGCCAGCGTGCGCTGCCAGCCTTCGAGGTTGGTCTGCGCTTCCTTGCGGGCGGCGGTTAATTCGTCGTTCTGTGACCCGGCACCATTCCCCGTCTGTCCGTCGGCGTGGGGCGCTTCCGGTTCCGGGTTGATGTCGTCACTCACAGGCGGCTTATTGGGTTCAGTCACACATTTCCTCCACATCAAGGCGGGCCAAAGGCGCGGCCCTCCCGGCATTTAACAGGCTAAGGATAACTGACTAATCATAGAATTACGTTAACACGCAACGCTTTCTAAGCCCATCCCCATTTTGGGCTTTCTGAAGGGAATTAAAGCCGCGAGCCGCGTACACTAAGAGCGGACATGGATGTCATATAAGGGGGCCTGATGGCTGCTGCCGCTCGTGAACGGATTGCTCTTCCCCGACTGCGTGTACATCGGGAATGGCTGTTGCTGATGCTCGTCACGGCCCTGATTTTCGGGCCGGTGCTGGCGATGATGTCCCGCAGCGCCACCCCTGATGATCCCCGTCAGGGCAGCGATTACCCGCTCCATGCCGAGTACGCTCAGGCCATTATGGAGCAGACGCCCGCGCCCTTTCAACCGACGCCTCACATTCTTTTTCAGGTGCTCACGATTGCCGTCAGGGGGCTGTTTGACCTGCCGACTTATATCCTTGCGGCAGCGCTGGTCGGCCTGGGCTGTTATCTGCTCACGGCGACGCTGCTCTACCAGCTTCTTCGAGACGCGCTCCCTGAAACAACCCGCCACGCCCGGTGGATAGCCGCTGGCGGCGCGCTGGCGCTGCTGGTCGTTAGCCCGATTCTGGTGACTGTGTTCAATCGGGATATTTACATGGGCTATATCAGCCTGAACACAATTCATAATCCCACCAGCGTGCTCGCCCGCCCGTTCGCGCTGCTGTTGTTTATGCTGCTGGCAAGGCTCTTCCAGACCGGGCGTCCGGCGCGCGGGGCGATGCTGACGGCGGCTTTGCTGACGATAGCCTGTATCACGGCAAAGCCGAATTATATCCTGTGCCTCGTTCCGGCGGTCGTCATCCTGCTGGCGATCCGCCGATGGCGTCGTCAACCGCTGTTCGCGCCTATCGTGCTGGTCGGGCTGCTGATTCCGGCGCTGCTGTTCATGGCGCTCGATTTCCAGATCGCGTTCGGCGCAGAGACTAATTCCTCGATTGCTCTCGCGCCGTTCCGATTCCTTGCGCTTTATGATCCGTCGCCCTTGAGTTGGGTCGTTAAGTTTTTTGCGTCGATTGCCTTTCCGCTGGCGCCCATGGCAGATCGTCGCGCGCGCCGTGACCCGACGCTGCGCTTTGCGTGGCTGGTGCTGGCGTTTGGACTCGTGCAGATGTATGGCCTTGCGGAGACAGGCTATCGGGCAGCGGCGGGCAACTGGATCTGGGGCGCGCAGATCGCGCTCTTTATCCTGTTTGCCGTCTCACTGGCCTGGTGTCTGCGCCACTGGAGTGAATTGTCCGTCGGCAGGCGCCGAGGGTACGAGATTATCTTCGGCCTGCATCTGGTCAGCGGCATCGTGTTTGTGCTGTTTCATCTGCTGGCCGACAAGGCGACCTTCTGGAGCTGGATCGCGCGCTAACGGCGGGTTAACTCTCGCCGGGTGGCTCGATCTGCGCGGGCTGCGAGTCGTAGAAGTTGGTCAGCAGGTCGGTCATGGCGTTGGAGACGTAGCGAACCGCACTGATCGCCCGACCATAATTGATGTGTGTCGGCCCCAGGACGGCAATCGCCCCGCTCATCTGGCCGGGGATGCCGTAGCGGCTGAGGATGACGCTCAACTGGCTCAGTTCTTCCCAGCGGTTGTTGCCCGCGATGACGACCTGAACGTTATTGAACAGCGGCGTCAGAATTTCGTTGAGGATGGTGTTGAAGTAGGCGCGTTCCTCGAAGACGCGGACAACCTGCTGCGCCCCTTCGGAACTCTGAAAGGCGCTGATGACCTCGCTCAGGCCATCGCGGTAGATCAGGCGCGCCTGCTTGTTGTCGGTCATCTCCATCGAATCGGCGACCAGATCGCAGACCTCGCGGCCAAGCTGCTGGAGCGGCACGCCCTTCATGCGGACTTCGTTGGCGGTCAGGTCGGCGCAGAGCGCGTTGATTCGTCCGGCGATCTCGGTCAGCATGATCTGCGTCACCGGCTCGGCCAGCGTCAGCATCTGCTGATGCACCGCGCCGCCTTGCAGCACCAGCACCATCAGCACCAGTCGGCCCTGAATCGAGATCAGCTCCATGTGCTTGAAATGGCCGGTTTCGGCGACCGGCGGCGTGACCAGCGCGGCAGACTGTGCCGTTCGCGCCAGCAGCGTCGCCGTCAGCCGCATCCACTGTTCGGTTGCCAGCGGCAGGCTTTGCAGCTTCTCGTCGATCCGCGTCTGCTCGGCGGTCGTCAGATCGCTGACGCTGATGAGGCGCTTGACGAAGTAGCGATAGCCGTTCTCGGTGGGAATGCGCCCCGCCGAGGTATGCGGCGCGACGATATAGCCGAGGTCTTCAAGCACGGCCATCTCATTACGGATAGTGGCGGCGCTCCAGCTCAGGCCAAAGTTGTCGACCAGCGCTTTCGAGGCGACCGGGTCGGGAGATTGCGCGTAGGCGCGGACGATCAGGGAGAGAATCTCTTCCTGACGGCGGGTAAGTTCGGGGAGTTCGGTTTCGTCTGTATTCATAGCGGTACGTCTCGAAGTGCGCTAACGATCTGGTACGAGGTTGTGCGCGGGGGTGTCGCTGGATTGTCGCATCTGGCGACTCATGATAACATGCCCCAAAAGGGCCGTCAAAACCGAATAGAGGAGCATACAACTCAATGAGCAGCAAGACATTCGTCGCCAATGAAGGCAATTTTCAGGCGGACGTGCTCAATTCCCAAACGCCGGTGCTGGTCGATTTCTGGGCCGAGTGGTGCGGGCCGTGCAAGATG
>CAZZAO010000012.1:13249-51558 GCA_964652205.1 uncultured Anaerolineaceae bacterium
TCGTCGATCAGATTGCGACCGAATACGGCGACAGGATCAAGGTCGCCAAGCTCGACGCCGACGAGAATCAGGACATTCTGATGCGCTATAACGTCATGAGCATCCCGACGCTGATCCTGTTCAAGGGCGGGCAGGTCGTCGAGACCATCGTTGGCTATCAGCCGAAAGAGAAAATCACCAGCAAGCTCGTCCCGCACCTGGGCTAAAGGCCGGATTGAGGACTGAGTTAAATACCAGCGTCGCTCCGATTCGATCAGTAGACTATCCGAGCGATTTGGCGTTGAGCTGGCTTCAGCCGGGCGGATGATGCTGCGGCGACTCACTGGCGGAGACAAACCGCGCCCTGTTCAGCACGAACAGGGCGCGGTTTTCATTTCCGCGCGGCGCGACTTATTCCTCGATCCGGGCAGTCGCCAGCGGGACAGTGAAATTGAACGTCGTCCCCACGCCGAGCTGACTCTCGACCCGGATTTCGCCGCCGTGCGCCTCGACGATGCCGCGGGTGATCGTCAGGCCGAGGCCGGTTCCCGGCTGCTCGCGCGCCAGCGGGTTGTCGCTGCGGAAGTAGGCCGTGAACAGCCGCGCGAGGTCGGTTTCGCTCAGGCCGATGCCGGTGTCGCTGACGCTGACCTGAAGCGACGGCGGCAGCGCTTGCCCCCGGTTGTCGCGCCGCGTCGTGACGACCTGAGCCGCGATGGTAATTTTGCCGTCGTTGGGCGTGTACTTGTGCGCGTTGCTGACGAGGTTGGTCAGCACCTGAATCAGCCGGTTGTGGTCGGCCTGAATGTCGGGCAGGGCATCCGGCATCTGAAGGCTGACCGTCTGATTGCGCTCGTCGATCTGCTTTTGCAGCGGGCGCAGCGTTTCCGTCAGGATCGGCTCAAACGGCGTCGGCTTCAATTCCATCCGCATGTTGTTGGTCTGGAGCTTGGTCACGTCGTTCAGGTCGCTGACGAGCGTGTTCATCCGCTCGGCATTCGAGCGGATCGTGCCGAGGAAGTTCTTCTGCTGATCGTTCAGGCTCCCGGCGATGCCGCCGGCCATCAGGTCGCTGTAGCCGCGGATCGAGGTCAGCGGATTCTTTAGCTCGTGGGCGACGAACGAGACGAACTCGCTCTTGGACTGGTTGGCGCGTTCCAGTTCGGCGTAAAGCTGGGCGTTGGCGATGGCGATGCTGGCATGTTCGGTCAGCCGCTGGACGAAGTCCATCTGCGCCAGTTGCAGGCCCGGTTTCTGGTTTGATTCGAGGATCAGGATGGCGTTGACCACGCCTGCCGAAGCCATCGGCGCGGTGATCTGGCTGGCCGCGTTTTTGAGCAGCGGCGCGTAATCCGGGTCGAAGCCGACGTCAGTCGTCAGGTCGGCGCGGCGCGTTCGCATGACGCGGGCGAGAATGCCCTGATCGAGCGGCAGCGCCCCGGCCTGAATGACGCTCGGCGCGTCCTCAGGCCCGTAACCCTGTAGGACGACGATCCGCAGCAGGCTGGCTTCGGCGTCGGCGATGCCGAGCATCCCCGCCGACGCGCCGGTATTCTCGATGGCGTAGCGGACGGTGATTTCCGCCACTTTCGCCAGTTCAAGCGAACGGTTTAGCTCGACGTCGACGCGCTCCATCGTCTCAAGCTCGGCGACGCGCTGGCTCAATTGCAGGTCGGTCAACTGGAACAGACGGGCGTTGTCGATGGCGACGGCGGCCTGACCGGCAAAGGTTGTCAGTAACTCGGCGTCATCCTTGACGAACGGCCCGCCGCGCTTATTCTGGACGATCAGCACGCCGATGACGTGGTTCTGCGTAATCAGCGGGACGGCCAGCATACTCGACGACGCGCCGCTCGAACCGCTGCCAGGCTTAGACCGGTTGACGATGGCGCGCTGGCCGCTGGCGGCGACTTCACCGACCAGACCGCGACCGGCAGGCAGGCGCGTCCCGATCAGGCCCTCGCCGCCGGAGCCGGTGGCGACCTTGTATTCGAGGTCGCTGCTGCCGTCGTCGGCCACCAGCAGCAGCGAGCCAGACTCGGCGTTGAGCATCTCGGCGGCGTTGCGTGTAATCAGGTCGAGCAGTTGTTCGAGGTTGGCTTCCGAGGCGACGATCTGACGGCTGATGTCGTTGAGCGCGGCGAGCTGGCGTGCGCGGCTGGTCGTCTCCTCGAACAGCCGTGCCTTGTCGATGGATGTTGCCGCCAGGGCGCTGATGTCAGCGAAAATCTTAAGCTGGTCGTCGGTGTAATGTTCATGCAGCGCGGTCGTGCCGGATGCCAGCACGCCGAGCGTGCGCGATCCAGCGATCAGCGGGACGCCGATCCACGCTTTCGTCTCGTGATCTTCGAGCGCGCCGACGACGTCGCGCTCGGCCAGTGCCGCGCCGTAATCGGCCACGCGCAGCGGCTGGCCGGAGCGGGCGACTTCGCTGAACAGGTCGCGTCCCAGCTTCCAGCGGACGTTTTCCTTATCGCGGTAGCGTTCGTCATCTTCGATGAACAGCGCGTGGTAGAGATCGTCGGTCAGCGGGTCGCGCAGGGTGATATAGAAGTGCGAACCCTGAATCAGTCGCCCGGCCTGCGTGCTGATAAGCTCGAGCAGGTCGTCGAAACTGATCGAGAAGTTGGCCGCCTGACTGACCTGACTGAGCACGTCCAGCTCGCGCACGCGCCGTTCGAGCGAGCTGACGACCTGCGCCCGCTCGACGGCGATGCTGACCTGCCGGGTGAGGTTCTGGACGAAGCGCAGCGCTTCATACGGGTACGTTCCTGTGCCGGAGCGCGGCGGGCCGATGATGACGAAGCCGTTCAAGCGCGCCCCGCCCCGCAGGCCGATAATCAGCAGAGCTTGCAGGATGCCGAGGCGCGGTCGCTCAACGATCAGGTCGGACGGCCAGACGCGCCCCGGTTCGAGCGCGATGAAATCTTCTTCCGCCGTCAGCCGTCCGATCAGCGGGCTGGCCGCGCTGAAGCGGATGTCAGTCGCGCGCGGGCCGAAGGCAGCGTATTCGCCGGTTTGCGGGTCAGGCAGAAAGACGAACAGGCTCGATGGCACGAGCGCCTCGGTCACGCGCGTCTGATACTCGGCGATGATATCGTCGAACCTGACCAGCGTCGTCAGCTTGCGGGCGAAAGTTTCGGTCTGGGCCTGATAGTCGCGCCGCGCCCGAAAATAGACGTGGTCGATTTCATTTTGCAGCCGCGAGCGGATCGGCAGGAACAGCGCCGCGACGGCAAAGACGGCAATCGCCATGAGGGCGCTGTCGTTGGCGCTGACCGTCCGCCCGACGACCAGTGAAGCCGCCAGCACGAGCATAAAATAGCCGACCACCAGCCCGACCAGCATCAGCGCGTAAGTGATGGCCTGAGTCGCGGCCCGGTCGGTGTCGAACGAGCGATATTGCAGCACCGCGTAGGTCAGGCCGAGCGCGGGCAGGATGAAGAACGGCATGGCGACGCTGACGTTCAGGCTGACGAGGGGATGGCCGGTCAGCGTCTGCGTGACCAGATTGACCAGCCAGATGACGACTGGCACGAATGACAGAATAATGCCGATCAGCACCGTCATGCTCTGGCTGCGGACGGCGGCGGTCGCGGCTCGGCTGCGGCGGTAGAACAGGCTCAGCGTGAGCGCCAGCAGGCCGACGAGCGCGACCAGCGGCGCGAGATCGGGCAGGTCGAGCGTCGCTCGCGCCGTCGGCGGGTTGGCGTTGATGAGGACAATCAGGACGGCGGCGACTGCGCTGATAGCGAACGGAATGTAGCGCAGTTTCGGCTGCGCGGTGACACGGGCGAACGGGATCGGGAAGCTGAGGGCGAGGTGGCCGAGCGTCCCGCCGAGCATCGCCGTTACGATCAGCCATAAGGGCATCAGCGCGTGAGTCGTACTGAGGTCGAACACGCCTGCCATCAGCATGGCCTGAAGGCTGCACGCGCCGCTGATGAGCATGGCCTGCGGCTGATTCCAGCGCAGGCGGAGCAGCAGCAGCGCGGCGGCCATCACCACCAGCGCTGACAGGTAGGGAATCAGGAACAGCGCCACCAGATCGCCGCCGGGGAAGACGCCGAGCGGGATGTTGAGCAGACACGAGGCGAAGCCGTCAGCGGGGGAACTGCACAACTCGCGCCCGTAGAGGATCGCGCTGCTGTCTGCCGGACGCAGGAAGCTGAGCGTGACCATGTCGCCGACGCGCAGCGCGCGGGTATCGACCGGCGCAGCCAGTTGATCGCCGTAATGCAGACCGGAACTCAGGCCCGTCCATGCGCCCTCGGCGGCGGGATGCGAGCCATCGACCACCTGCGCTGAGGTCGTCAGCGCGCCGATGAACGGCTGCCGACTCCAGTTGACGGCCAGCTCGCCATAACCGATCAGCGCCGCCAGCGCCAGACTGGCGAGCGCCAGCGCCGCCAACGCGCTGGCCTGCGCGCGCCAGTGTGTGGGAACGACAGGAACCTGAACGGGCTGGCTGCGTCCACTGTCAGGAATCGCGCTCATGGGAGAATGCCTGTTGAACCGGATGTGGTGCGGCCATTTTTGCGGCGAAGGTCGTCTCGCCCTCTGCCTGAAGCCCAATCGGCGAGAACAGATGACTTTACACCTGATTCGCATTGTATCACCGTCCCCCTGCGCGCGTGCCTTTGGATATGTTTGATTCGGGTTGATCTGGTTTATTGATGAGCGCTTTCTGCTATAATCGAGCGTAATTGGTGTAAGTGATACCCTTAGTGAGGCGCTATGTCGGCCATCCGCGTGCTGATTGGCAAGCCCGGCCTTGACGGTCATGACCGGGGCGCGAAAGTGATCGCTCGCGCGCTGCGCGATGCCGGGATGGAAGTGATCTACACCGGCCTGCGGCAGACGCCGGAGATGATCGCCGAGGCGGCGCTGCAAGAGGACGTCGATGTGGTCGGCCTGAGCATTCTCAGCGGCGCGCACATGGCGCTCGTCCCGCGCATTCGCGCCCTGATGAATGAAGCGGGCTTGCAGGACGTCCCGCTGATCCTCGGCGGCATCATCCCCGATTCCGACCGACCGGCGCTGACCGAGATGGGCATTACCGGCGTGTTCGGCCCCGGCGCGAGCATGGCAGACATCGCCGGGTTCATTCGCGGCGTGGTCGATGCGAAAGCGGCTGCGAACTCGATATGAATGAGTGGGCCGCCCGGCTGCTGAATGGAGATCGTCGGGCGTTGGCGCGGCTGCTGACCTGCGTCGAAAACGAGCGCGCGGGCATTCAGGAAGTGCTGGCCGCGCTGTTTCCGCATACCGGGCGCGCGCTGATCGTCGGCGTGACGGGTGCGCCGGGGACTGGCAAGAGTACGCTCGTCAGCGCGCTGGCGAAATATTATCGGGCGCGCGGGCAGACCGTCGCTGTTCTGGCGGTTGACCCGACCAGCCCGTTTACCGGCGGCGCGATTCTCGGCGACCGGATTCGGATGCGCGACCTGAGCGGCGACGCGGGCGTGTTCATCCGCAGCATGGCTTCGCGCGGCAGTCTGGGCGGGTTAGCGCCGACCGTCCTCGACGCCGCGCGGCTGATGGACGCGGCAGGGTTCGACATCATCCTGATCGAGACGGTCGGCGTTGGACAGGGCGAAGTCGAGATTGCCCGCGCCGCGCAGACCACGCTGGTGGTCGAGACGCCGGGGATGGGCGATGACGTGCAGGCGATCAAGGCGGGCGTGCTGGAAATTGCCGATGTGCTGGTCGTCAACAAGGCGGATCGGCCCGGCGCAGATCAGGTCGTTAAGAGCCTGCGCGCCATGCTGGAACTGGGGCATCCTGCCGCGCGCGGCGCGTTTGCCGGGCATCATGGTCGGTTGATGAAGGCCGAGCCTCTGGCTGCGCGGGAGAGTGAATCGGCGCTCTGGCTGCCGCCGGTCATCGAGACTTCTGCGGCTCAGAACACGGGCATTGACGCGCTGGTTGATGCGATTACGCGCCATCATACCTACTGGTCGAACAGCCAGGTCGGGGCGGATGTCGAGCGGCGGCAGATTGAGCTGGAGTTGTATGACCGCCTGCGCGCCGCGCTGATGGATCGCCTGTTAAGGGACGTGCCGGACTCGGCGTTCGTGGCTATGATTGGGCAGATTCAAAGCCGCGCTCTGACGCCGGGACAGGCCGTTGAGCATTTGCTGGCCGTTCAGGCGCAGCCTGCCGCCGAATAACCGCAGAGATCGTGTTACAGCGCACGGCTGTCAGGGCCGTCAGGAAAGGTTAAAAGTCAGCGTGGTGGACAATATTCCGGGTACTTTGTACGTTCCGGGCGAGCAGCCGCCGAGCAATGCGGCTGCGCAGTATGGCCGTATTATGCTGTTCTGCGGCAGCGCGTCGCAGGAACTCGGCGCGAAGATTTGCAAGCATCTGGGGATCAAGGCAGGCGAGTACACCCGCACCGTTTTCTCGAACGAGAATATTTTCATCCAGTTGAAGGAAAGCGTGCGCGGGCAGGATGTCTACCTCGTCCAGACGATGGCCTCGCCGGTTCACGATAACCTGATGGAAATGCTCATCATGATCGACACGCTCAAGCGCGACTCCGCCGGGCGGATTAATGTCGTCGTGCCGTATCTGTCGTATGCGCGCTCGGATAAGAAGGATCAGCCGCGGGTTGGCATTGCCGCCCGCCTGATCGCCAACATGATTGAAGTCGCGGGCGCGGATCGCTACATTACGGTCGATTTGCACGCCGGGCAGATTCAGGGCTTCTTCAACATTCCCGGCGACGCGCTCTCGGCCTTCCTGCTGGTCAGCGATTATGTGGCGCGCAAGCGCATTCCCGATCTGGTCGTGGTCGCCGCTGACCTCGGCTTCGCCAAGAAGGCGCGCAACTGGGCCGAAAAGCTCGGCACGCAGTTGGCGATTATCGAGAAGCGCCGCGTCGATAATGCCGAGCGCCCGGAAGCGCTGTCGATTATCGGCGACGTCAGCGGCAAGAATGTCCTGCTGGTGGACGACGAAGTGCTGACGGGCAGCAGCGTGACCAACGCCGTTGACGTCATCCGCGAGAACGGCGCCCGTGACGTTTATCTGGCGTTCACCCATGCCCTGCTTAAGGGAAATGCCGTCGAGCGGCTGGAAGCGCTCAACCTGAAGGAAATTATTTTCACCAACACCATGCCGGTTCCGCAGGAAAAGCTGCTGCCGAACATGACGGTACTTTCGATTGCGCCGATGCTCGGTGAGGTCATCCGCCGCGCTCACTTCGGCATGAGCGTCGGCGAGCTGTTCAACGAATAGCGACCCCTGACCTTCTCTGCAAGCAGCGAGGGGAGAAAGATCAGGGTTGCGATGGTTCGCGCCCGTTGACCTCACCCTCGGCCCCTCTCCGCAAGCAGCGAGGGGAGAAAAACAGGCTGGGGAATTTCGTAAGGTCATGATGGATTACGACCGCTGTTTCAGGCCGCTACCCCATCAATCGCCTAATCGGTACGTGCGCTTCGCCAGCCGATAGGCCATGTCGGCGGCCATCTCGTGCGCGTCGTCCTCGTCAATTAGATTGCGCGCGACCCGCTCCGCCAGCCAGTCGGCGCTGGCGCGACGCCAGAGATCGTGCCGTGCCGGAATGGACGGATAGGCGCGGGTGTCGTCGTTGAATCCGGCGGTGTTGTCCAGCCCCGCCGTCTCGATCACCTGATCGAAGTAGCGCCGCATTCCGTTGAAGCTGTCGAAGAACCACCACGGCGGGCCGAGCCGCAGGGCGGGGTAATGTCCGGCCAGCGGCGCTAATTCACGGCTGTAGTTGGCCTCATCGAGGTTGAACAGCACCAGTGTCAGGCGCGGATCATTGCCATAAGCATCGAGCAGCGGCTTGAAATTCGCCGTGAAGCCACCGGCAGTCGGAATATCTGCGCCCATGTCGCGGCCAAAGCGCTCGAAGATCAGCGGGTTATGGTTGCGGTAGCTGCCGATGTGAAGCTGCATCACAAGACCATCTTCCGTACTCATGCGCGCCATCTCGATCAGCAGGTGGCCGGTGAAGCGGGCGGCGTCCTCTGCGCTGACCTCGCCCTGAAGCGCGCGCTGGAGAATCTGCTCAGCTTCGCTGCGGGGCATCTGCTCGGTGTAGGGCGTCCTCGCGGCGTGATCGGTGGCGGTCGCGCCCATCTGCCGGAAGAAGGCGCGGCGCTGCTCCAGCGCGGCGATCAAGCTGCGATAGCCGGTGATGTCGATACCGGAGACCTGGCTCAGTCGGCGGACGTGGTCACACCAACCTTCGGTATCGAGATTGACGACCGCATCGGGGCGAAAGGTCGGGATGACACGCCCTTTCCAGCCGGAATCGCGGATCGCCTGATGATATTCCAGCGTATCTGTGGCGGCGTCAGTCGTTGCCAGCACTTCGATGTTGAAGCGCTCGAACAGCGCCCGTGGGCGAAAGTCGGTGCTGTTCAGCTTCGCCTCGATGGCCTCGTAGATCGCGTTCGCGTTCGCGCCGTTGAGCTTCTCGCCGATGCCGAAGACGTCGCGCAGTTCATCGCGCAGCCAGAGGCCCGTTGGCGTCCCCCGAAACAGAGGCCAGTGATCGCAGACGAGCTGCCAGATTTTGCGATGATCGGCTTCGACTGGCGTCCCGTCACGCCGGGGAATACCGAGGCTTTCGAGCGGGATTCCCTGCGAGTACAGCATCCGAAAAATGTAGTGGTCAGGGATGATGAGCAGATCGACTGGCGAGCCGAAACGATAATCGGGATCGGCGAACAGGCGCGGATTGACGTGTCCATGCGGGCAGATCAGCGGCAGGGCTTTGATCGGCGCGTACAGCTCACGGGCGAGGGCGCGAACGGCGGGGTCAGGCGAGAAATAGCGGTCGTCGATGTTCATTGACCTTACCTTTGCGATAGCTTCACCGATAGTCAAGGGCTATCGGCTGCCGACAATTAATGGAACTGGAGACGGAATTTGATCCCTCGTTCGCTGAACCGCAAATACGCATTGAAACTTCTGCTTCGCCCTGTGTCCGCCGGGAGTATGGGCCGGGGGCGAGGGCGAACCTTAGAATTTCTCGCTGGCCCTGTTCAGCGTCTCAACCTCGTCGCGCGTCAGCTTAACGTGGACAGCGCCGATAACTTCGGTCAGTTGTTCAACGGTGCGCGGGCCGAGGATCGGCGCGCTGATCGTCTCGTCGGCCAGCAGCCACGCCAGCGCGATCTGCGCGACCGGGACGCCGTGAATGGCGGCGATTCGCTCGACCGCGTCGAGGGCCGTGAAAGCATCCGCGTCGGTCAGCAGCCGCCGGACAATTTTGCTGTTACGCTCCGACTCGGCGGGGCGCTGGCTGCGGCTGTACTTGCCGGTCAGGAAACCGCCCGCCAGCGGGCTGTAAGGCAGGACGCCGAGACGTTGATCGCGGCAGGCGGCGCGCAGTTCGTGCTCGTATTCTGCGCGGTGGAGCAGGCTGTAATGGGGCTGGAGACAGTCAAAGCGCGCCAGCTTCTGCACGTCGCTGATCCATAGCCCTTTCATCAGCAGCCACGCCGGATAATTACTGACGCCGAGATAGCGCACTTTGCCCGCGCGGACGAGCCTGTCGAGCGCTGACAGCGTTTCGTCGAGCGGCGTGTCGTCATCCGGCCAGTGAAGCTGAAGCAGGTCGATGACGTCGGTTTGCAGGCGGCGCAGGCTGTCCTCGACCGCCTGGCTGATGTGAGCGCGGCTCAGACCTTCGCCGCTGGGGCCGTCCCACATCCGCCCCGCGACTTTGGTAGCGATGACGAAAGCACGGCGTGATCTCTGCCTGAGCCATTTGCCGATGATCGTCTCCGACTCGCCGCCAGCGTTGCCGGGAATCCAGCGTGTATAGTAGTCGGCAGTGTCGAAGAAGTTGATGCCGTGATCGGCTGCCGCGTCCATGATCGCAAAGGCCGTCGCCTCATCTGCCGACCAGCCGAAGGTCATTGTGCCGAGGCACAGGGCGCTGACTTTGAGGCCGGTGCGCCCCAGGTTGCGATAGATCATGCCGAATCCTTTTGCTGTGACGCGGATTTTGATGACAGGTTAAGACCAGCAGGCTGCTGCCCTGTGATCAAGCTGCTCAAACTGTACAAATCGCGCGAAATTCTCACCGCACTCGCTAAATTCTAACAAGCCGCTGATGTCAATGTGTTATAATCGCAGTCTTGAAACAGGGAAGTCCCTGACCGTTACTGGAAAATCGAGGCACCATGTTCAAAAACGTACTGAAGAAGGTGGTCGGCGACCCGGTCGAGCGCGCCCTCGGAAAATACCGCGAGCGTGTCGAGGCGATCAACGCGCTCGAACCCGGAATCAAGGCGCTGAGTGATGCCGACCTGCGCGCTAAGACCGATGCTTTCAAGGCGCGGCTGGCTTCCGGCGCAACGCTTGAGGACATCCTGCCTGAAGCGTTTGCCGTCGTCCGCGAGGCGTCACAGCGCTCCATCGGCCTGCGCCAATACGACGTTCAGTTGATCGGCGGCATGGTGCTGAATGAAGGCCGGATTGCTGAAATGAAAACCGGCGAAGGTAAAACACTGGTCGCTACCCTGCCATTGTACCTGAACGCGCTGCTCGGTCGCGGCGCGCACCTGATTACGCCGAACGACTATCTGAGCAAGGTCGGCGTGCAGCAGATGGGCGCGGTCTACGCTTTCCTCGGCCTGACGGCGGGCGTGATTCAGAACTCCGCCAGCGACCCCGATGCTGGCTCGTTCATCTACGACCCGACATTTCCTTCAAACGACGCGCGCTTTCAGAACCTGCGTCCGGTCAAACGCCACGATGCCTACATGGCCGACATCACTTACGGCACGAACAATGAGTTCGGCTTCGACTACCTGCGCGATAACATGGTGGTCGATAAAAGCCAGCTCGTCCAGCGTGAGTTGTTCTACGGCATCGTCGACGAAGTTGACAACATTCTGATCGACGAGGCGCGTACCCCGCTCATCATTTCCGGGCAGGCTGACGAGCCGTCGAACTACTACCGTACCTTCGCCCAGATCGTGCGCGTCTTCCACGTCAGCAGCGATCAGAGCGTTGAGGACAAAAAGCCGGACGGCGACTACGTGGTTGATCTCAAGGATCACATCGTCTACCTGACCGAGCAGGGCGTTGAGAAGGTCGAGAAGGCGCTGGGGGTTGACCAGCTTTATCATCCCGACAACTCGGAGATGATTCCCTATCTTGATAATTCACTGCGCGCCCACGCGCTCTATTATCTCGACAAGGAATACGTCATCGAGAGCGGTCAGATCATCATCGTCGATGAATTTACCGGGCGTATGATGTACGGTCGCCGCTTCTCCGAAGGTCTGCATCAGGCGATTGAGGCCAAGGAAGGCGTCAAGATTCGCCGCGAGAACCTGACGATGGCGACCATCACCTTCCAGAACTACTTCCGCATGTACAAGAAGCTGGCGGGCATGACCGGCACGGCCATGACCGAGGCGGAAGAATTTGAGAAGATTTATAACCTCGAAGTCGTCGCCATCCCGACCAACCTGCCGATGATTCGCGGGGACTACGAAGACCTGATCTACATGAATGAGGACTCCAAGTTCAAGGCGGTCGTCGAGGAGATCAAGGCGCGTAAGGCCCACGGTCAGCCGGTGCTGGTCGGTACGGTCGCCATCGAGACGTCCGAGCGCCTGAGCAGGGAACTGAAGCGCGCGGGCATCGAGCATCAGGTGCTCAATGCCAAGCAGCATGAGCGCGAAGCCGAGATCATCACTCAGGCCGGGCGCTCCGGCACGGTGACGATTGCGACCAACATGGCCGGTCGTGGTGTTGACATCCTGCTCGGCGGCAACCCCGAAGGCATGGCGCGCGAGCGGCTGCGCAAGCAGGGGCTGGATATCATTCAGGCGTCGCCGGAACAGTGGCAGGAGGCCCTCGCTGCTGCGGAAGCCGACTTCGAGGAAGATCATAAGCGCGTCATCGAGGCCGGGGGTCTGTTCGTCCTCGGCACGGAGCGCCACGAAGCCCGGCGGATCGACAACCAGCTTCGTGGTCGTTCGGGCCGCCAGGGCGACCCCGGCGAGTCGCGCTTCTACCTGAGCCTCGAAGACGACCTGATGAAGCGCTTCGGCGGCGACCGCGTCAAGAACTTCATGTCGTGGGCCAAGATTCCCGAAGATGAAGCGATTGAGCACAACATGGTTAGCAAGTCGATTGCTCAGGCGCAGGTGCGCGTCGAAGGCTACCACTTCGACATGCGTAAGAAAGTGCTTGAATACGATGATGTGGTCAACAAGCAGCGCGAGGTGATCTACAAGCAGCGCCATGAGCTGCTTGAAGCGCCTGTGCTGCACGATCAGTACCTCAAGATCATGGACGAGGCGCTCGACCAACTCATCAACGAATTCACCGGGGGCGACCCGGATAGCTGGGACCTCGACGCGCTCTTTCAGCAGGCATTCACCATCTTCCCGGTTCCCGAAGATATCTCGGCGGACAGCTTTGAAGCGCTGTCGGCGGATGAGATCGACGATCTGCTGCGCGACGCGATGCACGAAGCCTTCGCCCGCAAGGAAGAGGAACTCGGCCCCGAAATCATGCCGCGCGCCGAGCGAATCGTCATGATTAACACGATTGACCACTACTGGCGTCGTCACCTGACCGACCTCGACGTGCTGCGTGAAGGTATCGGCCTGGTGTCGATTGCCCAGCGCGACCCGCTGGTTGAGTACAAGCGCGAAGCCTTCGGCATGTGGGAAGAGATGCAGACGCAGATTCGCCGTCAGGCCGCGCGTGACATCTTCCGCGTGCAGGTGAACCTGCCGCAGGTGCAGCGCCGCCCTCAGCAGATTCAGGCGGTGCGCCCGGTCGCGTCGGCGGCGGGGCCGATGGCGACTAACGCGCCCGCGTCCAAGCCGGAGCCTGTGCGTAACAACACCAAAGATGTGCTCGGTCGAAATGACCCCTGCTGGTGCGGAAGCGGCAAGAAATACAAGCACTGTCACTATCGGCTCGACCGCTCGCAGGCCAGCTAGGATACACACGCAGCCGCGCCCTTGAATTTCAGGGCGCGGCTGCGCTATAACTAAGACAACATACGCTGAAGAATCGACGTTCGGCTGACCGGGAGATCAGCCAGAGCGCGGAATAAAACAGACGCATGTCGTGAGTCGAAGAGGACGTGGCGGATGGTTCAGCAAGGCTCTGTCGAGCACACCTACGACGATATCGAACCCACACTGCTCGATTTTCTGCGTACCCGGATCAATTCCTTCGTCAAGTGGGATCTGATCCGGTTTTTCCACGACAACCCGCACGCCATGGAAAGCGCCGAGAATATCGCGCGTTTTATCGTGCGCGATCATCGCTCAGTCGAGAACGCGCTGCGCGGCCTGGTCGATGGCGATGTACTCAGGCTCCGGCAGGTTGCCAGCCAGCGCATCTATCAATTGTCGAGCGATCCGGGCGTGCATGACCTGGTTGACCGCTTTTCGCTGGCCTGCGACGATCCTCAGTTCCGCGTCAAGGCCATTCAGGTGATCCGCGAGCTGCATTAATCCATCGTTCGGGGCGCGCCCTCTGATGCGCGATTGAGCCAGCAAGCGAGCCAACTGCCGATGAGTCTCCTCAGCCTGCCCGTGTGCCTGTCTCGCGCCCCTGCTGTCGTGCGGCGTTGGCGCGGGAGAGCGGTGGGTGGGCGGTGATTCCCCGGTCGCTGTATCAGATTCTCACACTTTACACCTGGTTTCCATTCGCGGGACTGGTTATCTTCCTGCTGCTGATCGCCCGCTTTTATCAGAAGTTTTCTGGCGAGCGGACTCATTATCGCTGGTTCGTGCTGCCGGTGATGCTGTTCGGCGCGGCGGTCGTCCGTTATTCGAGTATCAATCAGGTGGCGGGAGACTGGCTCGGCGATCTCTCGCTGGCGGTCGGCGGCCTGGCCCTGATCGTCCTGAGTATGATGCTGGTGGCCCGAATGACGGTGGGCCGGTCAGGTGGGGCGTGATGCGCTCCGAATGGCTCGGCCTGATCGGGCCGCTGTCAATGGCGCTGACGCTGATGGCGCTCGGCATCCTCAGTCGGCGGCTGGGCGCGGCGACGCGGGCTGCGCCGTATTACACGGGTTTCTTCATCGCCGCCGCGCTGATCGGCATCAGCCTGATCGCGCGCGTGGCGAATTTGATCTTCGGCTTTGCCAGCGACGCCGTTCTGTCTGATGACCTGCTCTGGGCGCTGTTGTACGCCGGACTCCCGGCGCTCGGCGTCACGCTCGGTCTGGTGATGGCGTGGCGTTACTGGAGCTGGTTGCTGGCTGAACGGGACTGACAGATGCTGCAAATCGGGGACATTCGGATTCACTTTATTCACGACGGCACGGCTTACGAGGATGTCGGCGGCTTTTTTGGCCTCGTTCCCCGCGCGCTCTACGCGCCAATTCTGATGCCGGATAAAGATAATCTCGTGCCGTCAGTCGGGACGTGTCTGCTGGTTCAGGTGGGCGGCAGAACTATCGTCGTTGATACCGGGCGCGGTGAGAAAATGACCGACAAGTGGAAGGCGATCCTGCGCTTCGACCGCCCGAATGGCGGGTTGATCGGCGGGCTGGCGCGGCTCGGCATCGCGCCGGAGCAGGTCGATACGGTGGTCGATACGCACCTGCACGGCGACCACAGCGGCGGCAACACGCGCTACGACGAGCGTGGGGCAGTCGTCGCGGCTTTTCCGAACGCTGAATACGTCACGCAGCGGCGCGAGTACGAGGACGCCCGACGCCCGAACGAGCGCACTCGCGCGACCTATATCGCCGAGAATTTCCAGCCGCTGCTCGATTCCGGTCAGATGCGCCTGCTCGATGGCGACACAGCGCTTGCGCCGGGCGTGACTGGCATCGTCGCGCCGGGACACACGCCCGGACACATGGCCGTGCGCTTCGAGAGTGGGGGGCAGGCGGCGGCCTTCGTCTGCGACATGGCGAGCTACGCCGTCCATTTCGAGAAGCTCGGCTGGATGACGGCGTTCGATGTTGAGCCGCTGGTGACGCTCGAAACCAAGCGTCAGTGGCAGCAGTGGGCGCTGGAGATGAATGCGATCATCATCTTCCCGCACGACGCCTATGTGACTGCCGCGCGTCTGACCGAGGACGCGCAGGGTAAGCGCAGGCTGCAACCGGTCACAGTCGAGTATGCCTAGCGCCAGCCAAAGGACACGAGCGCTTACGTCCTTTTTGTTTCAGGCGGTGTAAGGCCGATACTAACTACAACGGGCGCGAGGTCATCAGCCCGCTCAGATGAGTGAGCAAATCCTGTTGATTGTAGGGTTTGGGCAGGCAGTCTTCGACCTGCATCTGATTGGCGGCAATTTCATCCTCGGCGGCGGGCATCAGCAGCAGGATCGGCGGCAGCTTGCTGCGACCGAAGCGGATGCGCGCTTTCTCGACGAAACGCCTGCCGTCGATGTCCGGCGTGGCAAAATCGACGATGAAGGCATGAGGCAGCCCATCTGCTTCCAGCGCGACAATCGAATCTTCACTCTGGACAGCGACGCCGACATCATAACCCGCGCCGCGCAGCAGTTCGGCCAGCGCGGTCGCCTCGCTCAGATTGTCGCTGACGACGAACACCGACCGCTGTGGCGCGTCTTTTGACCGCTTCAATAGTCCCTCGAACATCGTTGTTGCTGCTCCCTCTATTGCCTGTGATCCTGTCGATGGGGTGAATAGTGTGTTGTGATAATGAGACAGGCAGGCCGCGTCACCGCAACCTGCCTGTCCTGACCGCCGGAGCGGTCGCCCCCTGAAAACGGAGATCGGCTAGATCGTGCTGCCGCGCCCGCCGATGGCGCGCAGGATAGCGAGCAGAATGATCGCGCCGACAAAGGCGACGATCAGGCTGTAGACGTTGAATCCCGTGACGCCGTTTGCGCCGAGCGCGTTGAAGACGAGTCCGCCGATGAATGCGCCGATGATGCCGACAATAATATCAATCAGCCAACCCTGATTACGGTTGGTCTTCATGATGATGCTCGCCAGCCAGCCCGCGATGCCGCCGATGACGATCCAGGCGATGATGCCCATTGCGTCCATGTCGATCTCCTTTGATCGGTACGATGTTGATTCGATCTCAATGTCGAATGTAATTAAATTATCAGAGATAATCGCTGGCAATGTATGAGTCATAGATGAGAATTTCTGTCAGATCAAATGAAATGCTTTGATGGTCGCGCGATGGGCATTCATGCCCCAACCTCGTATGAGGGGGCTTTCAGACGGGCGCGACGTAGGGTCGAAGCTGTTCAGCGACCTGCGCGACATCGTATTTGCCCTGCGCGACTTCGAGGATCAGGGCGTACTCGGTGGCCTGATCCCACGTCAGTTGGCAGCCGTTGATGCGCAGAAACAGGGTGGTCGCGCGGAGCGCAGTGCGCTTGTTACCATCGGCGAACAGGTGATGATAGGCGAGCGAGTGCAGCAGGCTGGCGGCTTTGTCGATCAGCGTCGGGAACTGTTCCTCGCCGAACAGCGTCAGCATCGGGCGTCTGGCCGCCGAGTCGAGCAGGTGCAGGTCGCGCACGAACGTCAGCCCGTCGGTGATTTCCGAGTTGAGATTATACAGGTCGGAAGCGCTCAGCGTGCGGATTTTACTGTCGCTCAAGCTGTTGCAGCAGCCAGCGCTGCGCCTCGATGATCCCGGCGATCAGCGCCATATCGGTTTTCTCGTCAGGTAGGCGTATCCTGACCGCCAGGGATGTTGATTCATTCTCGTTCTCGTCGTTCTCCTCTCGCCCGCCAGGAGAGAGGTCGGGGGTGAGGGGAGCCAGCGGAAACCATGCCGCCAGTTCCTCGATGCGCGCGCTCCCTTCGGCTGCGCGCACGATCATCGTCAGCGCCGCTTCGCGCTCCCAGACGACGCGCTGGCCGTTGACGCAGAACATGAACAGCACGGCAACCGTCGCCGTCCGCTTATTGCCGTCGGCGAATGGATGGTTGCGCGCGACCGAATGGAGCAGCGCCGCCGCCTTCTCGCGCAGCGTCGGGTAGGCGTCCTGGCCGAAGGCGCTGGCGGCGGGGCGGGCAGCGGCGGCATCGAGCAGTTGAATGTCGCGGATTTGCTGCGCGCCGGACAGAATATCGGGCCGGTTCAGCACCGCGCCGTTGATATAGATCAGCTCGGAAATCGTCAGATAGCGGATAGTCACGGTGATACTTGCAGTGGCGCGCCTACTGCCGCGACTGCCATTCCTCAATTGTCGAGGCGAGGAAGGCGCGAACGTCGGCGTCATCGACTTCGCCGACCGTCTCGTAGAACTGGCCGTCAACTTCAATTGCCACGCCGCCGCCGGGGGCCGCGTGGACATGAATGTGATGTCCGGCCCAGTCGGGCGAGTTTGCGAGCTTATATTGCAGGTAGGTTTCAATCGCGTCGGCGATATTGAGTTCTGGCACGGGCGGGGGCGGCGGCTGATTGCGTTTGCGCGGAGCCAGCAGCGGCGTGTCTTCGGTGCTGAACTTCGGCAGATCGCCGGGCATCGCTCCGGCTGCTGAGATCGGCGGCGGCGCGTAAGGCGAGCGCGTTGGCGCTGCGGTCGGGCTGCCGTTCTGCCGGTCGGCGGCCATCGCCTGCCGGGCCAGCTCGCGGATCGTCGCGTTAAAACGGCGGCGCGCGGCTTCATTCTCGATTTCGGCAGCGTTGCGGTAAGCGCGGTCGCCGATCTGGATAATCAGGCCGCCGCCTGCGATATCACGGGCGATGGACATGACTTCGGTGGCCTCGATACTGCGACCGCCGCCCAGATCGACCACCGTGTAGCTGCCTGTACGGCGCGGCGCGGCCTGCGGGAGAGGCTCAGGCGGCTCCGCTGGAATTGGCGCCGGTTCTTCAGCGACCGGGGGCGGCATCACTGGCGCTGCCGCTGGCACGGGCGCGGCGGCAGGCGTTTCGGGATGGGGACGGAGCAGCAGGTCAAGATCGGGGAGATCGCCAATTGCGGCGGGCGTCGCCAGCGGTGTGGCGCTGGCGAAAGCGACGCGGGCGCGGCGCGCGCGCGCATTGACGATGACGACCAGCAGCACAAGCAGCAGCAGCCCGGAACCACAGAGCGCAACTGGCAGGATTGGCGGCAATTGCTGGAAAAATTCGGCGAAACCGCTCTCCATAACTCCCCCTGAGTTCGACTATGCCTCGTTGAGCTTCTGGCAATGCGGGCAGTAGTGCGTGCCACGCTGCGCGACCCGAATTTTTACGATGGGTTCTCCACAGGTTTCGCAGGGTTGGCCTTCGCGGTCGTAGACCATAAAATGTTTCTGCGCTTCACCCTCAGTGCCATCGGGCTTGCGATACCAGTTGATGCTCGCGCCTTCAGCGCGGATACCCATCATCAGCGACGCCTGAATGGCGCGGTGCAGCGCCATGATCTCGTCGTCGCTCAGGCTGTCCGCCTGACGCAGCGGGTGAATGTGGGCGCGGTGCAGCGCTTCGTCGGCGTAGATGTTGCCGATCCCGGCTACGAACGACTGATCGAGCAGCAGCGCCTTGATGGCTTTACGGTGGCCGGTCAGCCGGTCGCGCAGCACCATCGGCGTGAAGGAATCTTCGAGCGGCTCTGGCCCCAGTTTCTCGGTCAGCTCGGCGAACTGGCTCACCAGCGCGACGAAGCCGAACTTGCGCGCGTCGGAGAAGCGAAGCTGGTTGCCATTATCGAGGTCGAGGTAGAAATGCACCCAGCGGTCAGCAGGGTTGACGGAACTGGCGGGCGTGACGTACAGCCGTCCGGTCATTTTCAGATGGACAACGAAGATGTCATGGTCGAGCGAGCAGAGAATGTACTTGGCGCGGCGGTCGATGCTGCGGAAGGTCTGCCCTTCGATGCGGGCGGCGAAACTGGCCGGATCAGGCGTGCGAATGCCGCGCGCGTAATCGTACCCCATCCCGCGCACGGTGCGACCAAGCAGCGGTTCGCGCAGGCTGCGAACGACAGTTTCGACTTCGGGTAATTCAGGCATGATTGAGGCGGCTGTCCATTAGACACGGTGATCGAGTCTCTTCAGTATAGAGCAGTTGACCGTGTTTGAGAATTGGCGGCGCACAGCCGGTACTAATGCCTTATCTGCTGTCTGGCCGGGCGGACAGGCGCGCGCTGTTGTCAGCCGATTTGATCGCCCCGCTGCCGCTCGCTACAGCCCCGCCAGCGCGCTGGCAAGCTGGCGCTGCACGCCCTTGCTGTTGAAATGCTTCCAGCTTTCGGGGAACTGTTCGCGCATTTTGCTGGCTTCCGCCGCGACGGTGTTGAGGTAAATTTGCAGCGCCGCGCCCTGTGACTCGCTCAGGTTGGCCTTGAGCGCGCCGAGCTGCTGCTGCGCCACGACCGCGTCATGGAGCTTGCCGAGCTGATCCTGGAGCTGCTTCAGCTCGCCGACGAATTCCTTGCCGGACGAGGTGAGCAGGTCATCAAAGACCGAGAGCAGATAGCGCAGTCGTTTGATCTCGATCCGAAGCTGATGCAGCCGAGTATCGTCGGCGGTTTCCAGAATTTGATCGTAGGCCCGCACCAGCGCCAGATGGCTGTAGACCTCGACCGGCAGGACGTAGCGCGCCTGAGTCGGCGCTGGTTGCTTGCCGCTGTCGTGACTGCCCTTATCGGCGCTGGCTGTCGTGACGAAGGCGCTGAAGTCGGTGATGAAGCGCTGATAATCCCCCTTGTCGAGCGCTCTGGTCAGGCGCTTGCGGGCGTCCTCGCGCTGGTGATCGAGCAGGGCAATCGCGGCGTCGAGATCGCGCTGCGCCTCGGCGATCAGCGTGGTCTTGAAGCGCTCCAGATTATCGATCATCACGTCGAGATCGCGGACATCGCCGAGCGCCGTTGCCACGCGCTTGAGCTGGTCGCGGAAGTGGTCGAGGGCTTTGGGCTTGAAGTAGTCCGCGAGAAGCTGCATCACGCTGCGCATCCGCCGCGTCGCCACGCGCATATCGTGGACGTCGATGATGTCCTCGCCGCTGCGGCTGCCTTCCTCATGTTCGAGCATGGCGATCAGGTCATCGAGCAAGGATTTGCGCGCGGCCTCACTCATGCTGTCGCTGGCCGAGACAGCCGCCGTCTGCGCCTTGAGCGCGGCGATAGTGTCGTTGCGGTCATTCATGTATCTCTCGCCTTCGTGCCTGCTGATGAATTGATTTTAGCCGCTTTTATCGCGCGGTTAAAATCGCTTAATGACCGGTTAAGGCCGCTGATGAATCGCCCGAAGGGGCGCGGTGAGGCTCGATTCAGAAGTTGACCTGATGGAGCAGGATGCGGAAGAACTCATCAATGGTGATGTTCGGGTTGTTGATGATTTCGTGCAGGCCGTTGTTGAGCACCGCCCACTGATAGACCTGAATCGCCAGCAGCAGCGGGATACCGAGGCTGACGATTCGCAACGGCAGCCGCGCCACGGCGAGCGAAACCGGCGCTTCGGAGACTTCGGCAAGCTGCTGGCGCGCGTTGATAAGCTGAAGACGCTGCATGTTCAGGTCATCGCGCATTCCGTTCAACTGCATGTAGCGGTAGAGGGTTTCCATCCGCGTATCTGCGTCGGCGTCAGGCTGGCGCAGGCTGGCCCAGGCCAGGTCGAGGGCGACGACTTCGCGGTTGAGGCTGTCGATGCGCTGGTCGAAATCCTGCTGCTGATGGAGCAGGCGGACGCTCTGACGGTCGCGCCAGCGGCTTTGCCCGCGACCGTAGGGCAGGCGCACGAGCAGGAAGTAATGGCCGTACAAAATGCCGAGCGGGATGAGGACATTGAAGGCCAGAATACGGCCCATATCCTGCGGAAGCTGTGGCAGACGACCTGCCGTTAAAACCTGACTGAAGGGGATGGCGAACAGGTACAGGGTGATGATGAGGACGATCAGGAAGCCAATCGGGACTTTGCTCACCAGTTCGTCACGATCCTGCGCCGAGAGCCACGGGCGGCTGAGAACGAAGGCGTAGAGCGCCAGCAGGATCACTGCCAGCAGGTAAAACGGGATGGCGAACAGCAGCGCCAGCGCCTGTTCTGACGTTTCGATTAAGGCGCTGCCCCGGAGCAAAATCTGCTGCTGGAGCGCGCCGATCAGGCCACCACGGTCGCCGAGCAGGAACAGGTAAGCCGGAATCAGCGTCGAGAACAGCACTAGAATCAGCAGCATATCCATGTCAGAGATGGTACGGAGCAGGCGCGCCATGCCTTTCGGCAGTCGGTCGAGCAGCAGGTCGGGCAGGAAGCGCTGGCGCAGGCCGCGTCCGCTGGTGTAGACGAGGCCGGTGATGATCAGAATCACCAGCCAGATGACCGCGCCGAGCGACAGCACCGCCAGATCGACGGCGGCATCGCCGAGCAGGTTGGCGGTACGCGGCTCGGCCCGCTCGACGAAGCGCCGGGCGATGACCAGCGTGACGACCACCAGCTCGAACGGCCAGATGATTCGCGCCAGCCGCACCCAGATGGTGTTCTGACTCAGCCAGTCATTGGCGCGCTGAATCCACATCGACTGCATTCCGACGTAGAACAGCGCGAAGGTGATCGTCAGGCCGAGGGTATAGGGGAGATCGACGCGCGTGGTGAAGACCGACGGCTGAAGCAGCCGCGTCAGCACGTTCGCGCCGAGGTAGCCCGCCAGTAGCCCGGCGGCAATCGCCTCGTTGGCCGCGACCATCATTTGTTCCCAGAGCGGAATCTGGGTGACGAAGAAGCGATAGCCGCGCGGCGAGAGCAGGATCAGCAGCGCGCGGATCATCATGACCGTCACGGCGATCAGGCCGAGGCCGAGCGCGTAGAAATAGCCGCTGGCCTTGCCGGTTGGCTGCGCGCTGACCAGCAGGCGCAGCAAGTGAATCCAGACGGCGCTGTAGACCCATAACAGCGCAAAGTAGAGCGCGTGGCGGCGGCTGACGCGCTGGCGCAGCACGCGGCGCTGAAGCGGCTTGACGATCACGAGGGCGAGCATCAGCGCCAGCCAGGGCAGGAAGAAACCGAATCTCAGCCAGTCCCGCTGAAGCACCTGCTCCCCGGCGTAGAACACGCCGATCAGCATCAGCGCTGGAATCAGGACGCGGTCGAAGCGGCTGTCGGAGATGCGGACGGCCTCAAGAAACTGATGCGTGATTCGCCTGGGTTCCGGCATCCATTCCGCTCCACGAGACGCGCGCTTGGTCACAACCTGTTGCCGTATGATAGCCCCGAAAAACCATCTTCGCTCACTGCGCCGGGGATGCGTTACAATTTCCTTTCAGTTGGCAGTCAGCGGGAGCGCGTATGGCAGGGCGGACGGTCTTGATTACCGGCGCGTCGAGCGGCATCGGCTATGCGGCGGCGCTGGCCTTCGTGCGTGAGGGGGCCGACGTGGCGGCGACCGCGCGGCGGGCTGACCGTCTGGCCGAATTACAGGCAGCGACCGCCGCGCTGCCGGAGCCACACGGACAGCTCCTGACACTGACAGCGGATGTGACCGACGCTGCCGCGATGCAGGCTGCCGTCGAGGCGGCGGTGGCGCGCTTCGGTCGGCTGGATGTGCTGGTGGCAAACGCTGGCGTTGGGATGCGCGGCGCGCTGGCCGAGGCCGACTGGGCCGACGCCGAGACGCTGCTGCGCACTAACATCGACGGTGTGCTGCACAGCGTCCGCGCGGCGATTCCGGCGCTGCGTCAGAGCGGCGGCGGCCACCTGATCTTTATTTCGTCGGTGGCGGCTACGATGCCCGCGCCGTATACCGCGCTCTATGCTGCCAGCAAGGCGTTCGTCAGCAGTCTGGCGCGCTCGCTGCGGACGGAACTGGCAGGCGATCAGATCATTGTGACCGATCTGCGCGTCGGTCGGACGCAGACCGAGTTTAACGCGAAGCGGTTGGGCAAGCCGGGGCGCGCCAGCAGCGGCGGGCCGAGCAGCATGAGCGCCGAGCGCGTCGCCGAGGCTGCCGTCCGCGCCAGTCACGGTCGCGGCGGCGTGGTCGCGCTGCGCCTGATCGACCGGCTGATTATGCTGGCGAACACGCTCGCGCCGGGGATCGTCACCCGCCTTGCTGTAAGACAGTACAAATGATGCTCTCTCTCCCCAGCCTGTCTCCCGGTGGACGAGGGGAGAAAGGCTGCCCTGTAAGGAATGTCATGACGCACAAACTGAACTCGATGCGGCTGCTGGAGCAGCACAAAATCCCCTATGAAGTGGTCGAATATCCCGACGATCTGCGCGACGCCGAGCTGATCGCCGAAGTCCTCGGCGTGCCGGATTATCTGGTTTATAAGACGCTGGTCGTCGAGCCGGATCGCCCCGGCGCGAAGCCGATGCTGGTCATGATCGCGGCGGATCGCTCGCTCGACCTGAAGAAGCTGGCGGCGGTTAGCGGCGAGAAAAAGGTGCGGATGGCCGCGCATAAAGACGCTGAAGCCTGGACGGGGTTGAAGGTGGGCGGCATCAGCGCGCTGATGCTGACGCAGAAGAACTGGACGGTGTTCCTCGACCAGCGCGCCAACGAGCACGAACATATTCTCGTCAGCGCGGGGCAGCGCGGCCTCGATCTGCGCGTGCCGACTAATGCGCTGATCCGCGTCGTCAGAGCGCGGCTGGCCGAGGTCAGCGTGCCGACTGAGGAAAGTTAGGCGCTGCTGTTCATTCCGCCCGTGGCTCAAAGCTATGGCCGACGAACCAGTCGTCATAAGCCTGCTGATACAGGCTCGTGGCGCTTACTTTTGATCCATCACCCTATTGTGGAGTCACCGTGACGGATTGGCTTCAGCCAGCTTTCAGCTTCTGGCGGCACAGCACGGGCGCAAACCGATTAGCGTCCGCGCAGGCCAAGACGGCTGCCGGTTTGCAACCAGACCTTGCCGGGGCCTTTGAGCAGCGCGTGCTGCATCTTTTCGTCAGGGCCAGCGATCAGGTTGGCGCTGTTCTTGACCGGCGCGATCTCGAAGCTGACCGAGGCATCGAACATCAGCAGGTGCGCCGGTTCAGCCCAGAGCGCGTCATTCGCGCCGAGCGTTTGCTCGACCACGCCGCCGAGCGCGCGGACGAAGATCAGGCCGGGGCCGCTGAAGCGCTGTACGCCGAAGCCCGATTTGCCGTAGAGCGTGCCTTCCAGCGCCTTGACGCGCGTGCCGCTCAGTTTGACCGACTCTTCGGCGGCGATCAACGCGCCCTGCTGGACGACGACGGTTGAGGTCGGTTTGAGCGCAAATTCGATTATCGTTCCCGGCAGGCCGCCGGTAAATGTCACCGTGCCGATGCCGGATTTGCAGGTATAGCTGGTGGCCGGGACGGCGTCGCCAGAGACGCGCGAGCCGAGCGTGCCGCGCGTCGCCGTCTTGATCTCGAAGTTCGGCGTCAGCCAGGCCGCCGCCGAGTCGGTCGTGAAGATCGACTCGCCATCGGTCAGCTTGATGTTGAGAATCGGCACGCCCTTCGAGTCAACGATTTCGTGTTTCATAGAACCCTCAAAAGTGCTGAGTAACGAGTGATGAGTGATGGGTAACGAGTGATGAGTAAAGAGTGATGAGTGAAAACTACGGAAGTGTTGCGCTGTATTGTAGCCTTATTTCTGACTCAGGCGCTGTGCCAGATCATTGAGTGATGCGTTCTCGCTGCCGGAGGGCTTTCAGCCTCTGCGGCGTCGCTGAGGCAATGTCGATCTCGCACAACGGCTGACTCATCACTTTTTACTCATCACTCGTTACTTATTCCTCAGCACTTCCCTTACCGGGACAGGAAATGCGCCATCTCGTAATAGTGCTCGCCGATCTCGCGCAGCTTGTTGATGGCGTCTTCCAGCGGTACGGAATCGATCTTGCGGCCTACCAGCGCGACCATCCGGCCCGACTGCCCATCTTTGATGAGGCCAACCGCCTTGACGCCCATCCGCGTTGCCAGCAGTCGGTCGAAGGCCGTCGGGCTGCCGCCGCGCTGAACATGGCCGAGAATCGTCAGCCGAATCTCGAAGCCGATAGCCTGATTCTGTTCCAGATAGGTCGCCAGATCGTTGACTGAGAACGGCGCGCCCTCGGCGATGACGGCGATAGCGTGCGACTTGCCGCGCAGATAAGCGTCCTCAAGCGCCTTCGCCACGTCTTCGAGCGTGGTTTCCCGTTCGGGCGTGATGGCGATTTCCGCGCCGCCGATGATGCCGCCCATCAGCGCCAGATAGCCGCAGTTGCGGCCCATGACTTCGATCAGGAAGGCGCGCTGATGCGAGGTCGCGGTATCGCGCAGGCGGTCGAGCGCCTCGACAATCGTGTTGAGCGCGGTGTCGACGCCGATGCACATATCGGTGCCATAAATGTCGTTGTCGATGCTGCCGGGAATGCCGATGACGGGGAAGCCGAGCTTATGCAGCGCCAGCGCGCCGGACAGGCTGCCGTTGCCGCCGATGACGACCATGCCGTCGATATTATGCTCGCGCAGGCGGCGCAGGCCGCGCTTCTGGCCGGTTTCGGTCTTGAACTCGTCGTTGCGCGCCGTCTGCAAAATCGTGCCGCCGCGCTGTAAGATACCGCTGACTTCGAGGCTGGTCAGCAGGTTGAAGTCCCCTGCCAGCAGACCGCTGTAGCCCTGGCGCACGCCGTAAACTTCGATTCCGTATTCCATTCCGGTTCTCACCACGGCCCGGATCGCCGCATTCATGCCGGGAGAGTCGCCGCCGCTGGTCATGACCGCGATGCGTTTCATACAGGTTCCATGCTCCTGTGTCCTTGTTTTTGTCGCGTCTATTGTATCGACGGCAATGTTAAAAAACAGGCCGGGATTATGGCTGACACAGGGCAAACACATCAAATTTGATCGGAGTTTCAAGAAAGCTCATATCGGCTTATTCAGGGTCAACGGTAACGTAGGGGCGACCCGCCGGGTCGCCCCTACAAACCATCATGACCTTTTATGGCCTGAGTTGTGATTTTGATGCAATTGCCCTGATGGCTGACACTCTCGGTAAACCGTGCATCCGCGTCGCTCAAGATCACCGAGCCAGCCAGAGATAAGGCCGAGCCTGTTCCAGCGTAAGCCGAGGTTGATGAAGTGGCTCAATGAGACGATGAGAATCGGCAGGACTGTCCGGTGGCTATTTGCAGTCGATAGGGTTTTCAGGAATCGACAATCCAGCAGCATGGTCGGCTTCGGAGCGTCGCTCGGCTGCCCGCGTTTAAAGCTTCTGGCTGAGGCTACTCGGCTTCCTCAAACTTAATCCCATTGATTTTCCGCAGCGCCTCGTAAAGTCGGTCGCAGCAGTCAGTCGTGTCATTCGGGAAGTCGAGGATGTATGCGCCGTCCTTGCTGCGTAGTTCGACGCTGAAGCGGTCGATGCCGGGATAGGAAGTCATGATCTGATGGACGCGACGAAGTCGCCGTTGGTCACGATCAGGCTCATCAGAACGCTGAAACTGGATGGTGATATGTTTCGGCGGGCGCTGCGGCCTGGCTTCATCGTCGTCGAAGGGGTCGTCGAGCGGCGGCGCTGGCGGGGGTGAGTCAGACACCGGCTCGTCCTGCATCCAGGCGGGCGGCACTTCGTCGAAGCTCGGCGGCTCTTCCATCGGCTGAAGGATGCGCGTCGGCTCGAACGGCGGGTCGATGGGCGGCGCGCTGCTGCCGTGATGGCGGCCATTGCCGTTCCCGTTATCGCCGCTGTGTCCGCTGGTATAGCCACTGGTCGCGGCCAGGGCTGGCTCTGACGCCAGCATTCCAACTGGCTCTGGCTCATCATCGGGCAGCGCGTCGGCCCAGGCTCGGTTGAATTCTGGCGGCGGTACGGGATCGGACGCCGAGACGTAACGCTCGAAGTTCTGGGTCACGCTCTCGACGAGGATTTGCGCGTCTCCGCGCGATAGATCGAGCTTGCCTGTGACCTGAACCACCGCGCCTTCTTTCATCAGCTCCTCGAATTTCGCCCAGGTGCGCGGGAACAGCACCGCGTCGATGATGCCGAAGCGGTCTTCGAGCTGGGCGATGCACATCATCTCCTGATTCTTGGTCGGCAGCTTACGCATTCCGGCGACCAGAGCCAGCACCTTGACCATTGCGCCGGGGGTGGCGGTTTCAGGGTCTTTGAGCAGGTGCGAGTAGCTGAGCGTGCGCGTATCGACCAGCTCCATCGCCGGGTCGATGGGGTGACTGCTGATGTACAGGCCAAGCAGCTCACGTTCCCAGTTGAGCATTTCGCGCTGGGTGGCTTCCTCAATCTTCGGCAGGTTCTTGAGCAGGCTGTTGCCGGTCATGCCTGCGGCCTCGCCGAACAGGCTGGCCTGACCGACATCGCGGGCGCGGTGATGCTCGCCGCTGTAGGTCATCATCCGGTCGAGCGCGTTGAGCAACTGCGGGCGCGTCCCCAGACTGGCGAGCGCGCCGACTTTAATCAGACTTTCGATAGCGCGCTTGCCGACTAGCCGCAGGTCGATGCGGGTGCAGAAGTCCTCGATGTCGTGGAACGGCCCGCCGTCTCCGCGCGCATTGAGCAGGTGCTGAAGCGCGCCGATCCCGGCGTTCTTGATCGCCGCCAGCCCGAAACGGATACCCGCTTTGCCGTCGGGCTGCTTCTGGATGTCGAAGTCCATCTCGCTGTAGTTGACATCCGGCGGCAGGATCGGGATGTTGAGGCGCTTACATTCGCCGAGGAAGTTGGTGACGCGAGTGGCGTCGTCGTAATAGACTGAGAGCAGCGCCGTCATATATTCGGCGGGGTAGTGCGCTTTCAGGAAGGCCGATTGAACCGTAATGACCCCGTAATCAGCGGCGTGCGAGTTATGCACGAGGATATCGTTAGCGATGAAGTTGTGCGTATCGTCAATCGTCAGGTCGAAGGTCTCTTCTTCGCCCGCGTACTCAATCGACGCGATCTGATCCCAGTAAATGTCGCTGTCAGCGTAAACTCGCAGTTCGTCACAATCGAGCGCCTGCGCCAGTCGGCGGACGGTTTCGCGGGCATAGCCATTCTTATTGACTCCGGACTGCGTGCGGAAAAATAGCCGCTCGGCGACGCCAGCTTTTTCGGCCAGCGCGCTCCAGGTCAGGCTGTTCGCTGTTCGCCGCTCGTCAATCATGCGATGAATCGCCAGCGGCACGACGTCGCGGACACCGGCTTTCGAGGGGATTTCAGCCAGCAGGTGCGCCAGCGCCGCCTTTTTTTGCAGGTGGACGAAGTAGACGCCGATTTGCTCGGCGAAGGCGGCGATCATCTCGCTGCCGAGAATGTGCAGCTCGTAGCCGAGGTACGCCCCCTGATATTGATAGTCCTTCTCGTACAAGCGGCTGACGATGCCGAAGCGCAGCAGGAGATGCTGCATCTGGCGAGCCATCGTCTCGGAGACGGTCGTATAGTGCAGCGAGGCGTGGTCGCTGTTGATGTGACCATCGCCTTCCCACATCCGCGCCAGCAGCAGCGCGATACTGGCGTTAGTCAGGCTGAAGACCTCGTCAGGGATGAACTTCTCACTGGCGTCTTTGCCCCATAGCCCAAGCGCCTTGACCCACTCGACCAGCGTTTGTGGCTGGCTGCGCCGGATGCGCCTGCTGTAGACCGAATAGGCGGCCTTATGCCGCGTCACGGTCGCCACGGAATTATCGAACTGTTCCATGTGCGCGACGTAATCTTCAAGCTGATCGTCGCAGCCCGTATAGTAATAGACGCCAGTGGGGTGACATAGATTGCCTTCAGCCAGCAGATGGCCGAGGACGATCAGTTGATGGGCCGGCCATTCGCCGCTGCCTTCGACTGGCAGTCGACGCGGCGTGGCAAGCAGGTCGCCGACCGCGAGTTCGCCCAGCTTGCGCCAGCCATCGACGGTGTAAAACGGGTGGTTCGCCGTCGCCTTGATCTGGCGTCCGGCGCGCGTCGTCAGCGTGAACACCGGCTTGATGCCGTTCGAGATCGCCGCCGTGACCGCGCCAGGCTGCATTTGAAGCGTATTCGTGTCGGCGCTGACGGTCGAGCGAAGCTGAACCTTGCCTGCCGCGACGTCGCCGATGGTGACGACGCGGCCCGTCTCGGCGTCGATCAGGCGCGTCTCGGCAACAAGACATTTGTTAAATCCATAATTAGCAAAGAATTCTATATCATCAAATATCTTTCCGGCAGTTTCTTCGTCAATGCCGTGTTCGGGGCCATTCTTAAGGAAGATGTCGCGGTGTTTTTGCAGGTCTTCCTTCTTTTTCTTCGACACCGCGCGGCGCATTGTGTCCGCTTCGCCAAGCGAGTAGCCAAAGAGTTTCCCGGCTACCTGCATCAACTGTTCCTGATAGACGATGATTCCGTAAGTTTCTCCGAGGATGTCTTTCAATAAGGGGTGATGATAGTGAATTTCCTGCTTGCCATGCATCCGGTCGTTGTAGAGCGGGATGTATTCCATCGGGCCGGGGCGGTAAAGCGCAATCGCGGCGACGATGTTCTCGAACGTCGTCGGACGCATCCCCCGGAGCATCTGCTGCATCCCGCTGCTTTCGACCTGAAACACGCCGATAGTTTCGCCGCGCCCCATCAGCTCGAAGGCTTCGACCAGCTTTCGGTTCTGTTCTTCGTCGTCGCCGGGGCGATAGGGGATGTTGTCCATCGAGTAGTGAATCCCCTGCGTCCGCGCGATCAGGTCGCAGGCGCGGCGGACAATCGTCAACGTCGATAGGCCGAGAAAGTCGATCTTGAGCATCCCAATCGACTCGCAGGTTTCCATCGGGAACTGAGTGACCTGCTTGAGGGCGCTGTTCTCGTCGATATCACCTTTGGTCTGGCGATGCAGCGGCAGGTACTCGACCAGCGGACGGTCGCCGACGATGATTCCGGCGGCGTGGGTCGAGGCGTGCCGATTGACGCCCTGAAGCTCCGACGCCGTATCGACGATCTGCTTGATCTCCGGCATCGAGTCATACATCTTCTTCAGGTCGGGGTTATCCTCGACGTACTGCATGACCGGCTTAGGCTTCGGCTCGGTCGGGATCAGCCGCGCCGCCTGATTGACCAGCGCCAGCTCAACGTCGAGCGCGCGGCCCACGTCGCGCACTGCCGCTTTCGCGCCGAGCGTCCCGAAGGTGATGATGGCGGCGACTTTGTCCTCGCCGTACTTGCGCGCCGTGTACTCGATCATTTCGCCGCGTCGGTCGTCGGGGAAGTCCATATCAATATCGGGCATACTGACGCGGCCCGGATTGAGGAAGCGCTCGAACAGCAGGTTGTTCTGAATCGGGTCGATGCTAGTGATGCCGAGGCTGTAGGCGGCGATGCTGCCCGCGCCGGAACCCCGGACGTTCCACCAGATGTCGGCGTGGCGGGCGAACTGGCACAGATCCCAGACGATCAGAAAATAGGTGTCGAAACCCATCTTATTGATGATGCCCAGTTCGTAGTCGAGCCGCTCCGTCAGAGGCGCGTCGGGATGATCGCCGTAACGCCAGCGCAACCCCTTCTCGGCCAGATAGCGCAGATACGTCCCGGCGTCGAAGCCTTCCGGCACGGGGAAGATCGGCAGGTGATAGCCCTTCCGGTCGAGATCGACGTCGCACATTTCGGCGACGCGCAGAGTATTGAACAACGCTTCCGGCGCGTCAGCGAAATAGTCCCACATTTCCGCCTGATCGGTCAGGTAGTAGCTGGCGTCGGACATGTGCAGACGATTCGTATCGCTCTTGAGCGCGCTGGTCTGGATGCAGAGCAGCGTATCGTGCGGGTCGGCATCTTCCTTCCGCACGTAATGGACGTCGTTGGTCGCCAGAAGCTGGACGCTGCTGTGGCCGCTCTGGCGATAGTCGTAGAGCCACCTGTTCAGGTCTTTGAGGATCGGAATATCGTGCTGCTGTAGCTCGAGGAAGAAGTTTTCCGGCCCGAACACATCCTGATACCAGCCAATTGTTTGCCGCGCTTCGTCGTCCTTGCCCGCCGTAATCAGGTTGGGGATTTCGGCAGCGAGGCAGCCGCTGGTGGCGATCAACCCTTCGCTGTGGGCGGCTAAAAGCTCGCGGTCGATGCGCGGATTGTAGTAATAGCCCTCAAGCTGGGCGTAGCTGGCGAGCTTGAGCAGGTTCTTATAGCCGATGTTATCCCGCGCCAGCAGCAGCATATGGTAGGGTTTGCGGTCTTCTTTCGGGTCGCGGTCGAAACGAGTGCGCTTCGCCAGATACGACTCCATGCCGATGATTGGCTTGATCCCGGCTTTCTTGCAGGCGCGGTAGAAATCGATCACGCCGAACATCGTCCCGTGGTCGGTGATCGCCAGCGCAGGCATTTCGAGCGCTCTGGCGCGCTCGACCAGTCTGGGAATCCGGCTCAGGCCGTCCAGCAGCGAGTATTCCGTATGGACGTGCAGATGAACAAACGGCTGGTCGTCGGTCATGGGATTCGGATGGCCTGGAGTATCGGTCTTTAAGCTTCGATTATAGCATTGGCTCGTGCTATTCTGATGAACAGCGCCAGCGGTTTTTCGGTTTTCGTGCATTTGGACAGCTTTAACCGAACGTTTGTGCTGACATGTAGAATTTATGTTCTATTGAGGTTGTGCGAAAAATACGATGTCGATCCTGTCCACGCAGGGCAACCCGCTGATGACTTCGGCACAGGCGCTGGCCTTCGACTTCAATGCGCTCGGTCGGGCCGCTCGGCACGGCGGCGCTGCCGGTGACGATTTACGAGCGGACGCCGGGGCGGCGCTAGAACGGTGAAGCGCCGATCTGTCGGCGCGTATCATAACGAGCCGTGGCCTGAATGATGAGCAGCGCCGCGACGATCAGGACGATGATGACGGCGTAAGCCGGGCGAATGCCGACCGCGTCAGCCAGCCGACCGAGCAGCAGCGGCAGCGCGAAGATGGCCGCGCCGGACGCCAGCGAGGCCAGCCCGCTGGCGCGAACTGTCTCTGGCCCTGCCGAGCCGACTGCCAGCGCGAGGATCAGCGGGTACAGGCTGGCGACGCCGAGGCCGGTCAGAAATAATCCGGCGACGCCTGCCGCTGGCACGGCGGCAGTCCAGTAGAGCAGAAAACCGACGCCAGCAGTCAGCAGCGACCCGGTGATAATCTGGACGTGGGTGAAGCGCTGGACGAGTCGACTGCTTGCCAGCCGGCCAATAATCATGCCGACCAGAAACAGGCTGACGGCCTGCGCCGCGCTGGCCTTCGCCATGCCGAGGCTGGTTTCGAGGTAATCGGCGCTCCAGAAGATCATGCAGAACTCAACCGAGACCGACAGCATCAGCGCGACCCAGTAGACCCAGTAACGCAGCGGCAGCGGCTGGCGCGTCCCGTCAGTCTGGGGCGTGTGTACCGGCGGGAACTGCACCCTGCCGAAACCGAAATAGATCACGAGCGCGGCCAGCGCGCCGACGACCAGCGCCGCGCGCCAGCCGAGCACCGTCGGGGCCAGCCAGCCGACCAGCACCGGGGAAATCGCGCTCAGGACGGATGAGATGACGTTGGCTTCAGAGTAGGCAACTGCGCGCCGTTCGCCGTGCTGATCCGACAGGACGGAGTTGACAATCGGCATGATGAGCGTCCCGATCAGCCCCATGACGAACGACGCGCCAATCGTCACCGCAGGCGTCCGTCCGGCAATCAGCAGCAGCGATCCCAGGCCGAGGCCGAACGCGCTGAACCACAGGCAGTTCCAGCGGCCTACGCGCTCGATCAGCCGGTCAGCGATCAGCCCTGAGCCGATGATGCCGAGCGCGAAGGCCGAAAAGTGCAGGCTGCTGACGGTGTAAGACAGGTTCAGCTCGGACTTGAGGAACGGCGTGATTGGCCCGAAGATGTTGAGAAAATAGCCGAAGAACGCCAGCATCAGGTACATCAGCCAGGTGGCGCGGTTACGTGTGAAAGTCTGAGCCAAATTCCTGCTCCTGCCGGTTTACAGCGTCGAGGGTGCAGCGCAACTGTAACCTGCGCCTGTCGCTATCCGCTATCAGTCCGCCGCCGGACAGCAAAAAGCCAGAGCAACTCACTCTGGCTCTCTGATCGATTCAGTCGGTCGATTAGCCAGGGCAATCGCATCAAAATCGCAGCTCAGGCTATAAAAGGTCATGAGGGTTTGTAGGGGCGACCCGCCGGGTCGCCCCTACATTACCGTTGACTTTCTTGAAACTCCGATCAAATTTGATGCGTTTGCCCTGGTCGATTAGCCGATGGACTGTGACGCCGCCGCGCGGCTGCACAGGTTGACGCCGCCTGCCGACAGCCAGCTATCGAGCGTCGGGCTTTCGGACAGGTTGCGCTGCGCGTCGCCGTAGATGCCTGTCGCCCAGGTGTAGTAACGCTGCGTTTCGTTCGGCCAGTAGGCAAACGGCGTATTGATAACCGACGGCCCGCCGTTGTAGCAGGCCAGCGCCAGCCCGACATCACCGTTAGCGTAGCCGAGGCACTCATTGAGCACACCTGCGCTGCGCCGGGCATTGGTGTCGGGGTCGGTGTAGATTTCTCCGGCGGAAAAGTGCATCGGCATCACCTGGAACAAACCCTGCGCTCCGGCGCTGCTGCTGACTCCCGCCTGCCCGCACGATTCGATCTGCATGACGGTCGCCAGCAGGTTCGGATCGACGGCGTATTCGGTTGACCAGCGGCGGATGTCGTCCGCCCAGTGTTCGACTTCGGCGGTGAACAGCGGCGCGATCACCCGCTGCGGCGCGTTCGGCGAGATGATGGCTTCGACGGCAGCGGTCGTGCTGCTCAATGTCTTGCCGACCGCGCCGAACGTCATGACGAAGACGTTCGGCAGCAAGATGGTCATCACCAGCGCGAGGATGATCCACGCCGGGAGAAAGCGCCAGAGCATCTCCTGTCGCGTGCTGTGGACGGGCGATGGAAGGGGGGCGGAAACAGCTTTACGGCTGCGCGTTGGTGCGCTTGCGGTCATCGGCCTGACTTTTCGGGCGGATCGAATACTGCCGAGCGAGTCGCTTTGAACGGTCATGTCTCTCTGACCCTCTGTACGAAATTCTACACCGAGAGTCGCGCGAGGATCATCATCTCTCGCCCAATCTTCACGATGTAACGTCTTTGTGATGCCGCCTATTTTAGAACATGCGTTCTGGAAATGCAACAGCGCAGCGGTATTTGTGGACAAATGGACGGGGGCAAAAGGAGCGCGTGAAAGGTCGTGGCTTTCACCTTAGGCAGACGGCATCACGACCGTGTTTCTTACCAGCGTCCGATACCAGTAGCGGTGATGGTCGCGGAAGCCAAGCCGGGCATAGAGCCGCTGCGCTCGCTCATTTTCGGCCACGACCTGAAGATAGGCGCGGCGCGCGCCGCCGCGCCTGCCCCAGCTCATCAGGCTGCCGACGAGCGTATAGCCCAATCCCTGACGGCGCGCGCTGGCATCGACGACAATATCGAACAGGCCGAGCGTATCGTCTTCGAGCACGCCGAGGCCAACGGCGACAAGCGCGCCGTCTCGGCGGATGCTGGCGAAAGCTGCGGTCGGCAGCAGCGCGGCGAGCATCGCTTTAATCGTCGGGATGCGGGCCGGGTTGGTTTCGTTCAGGCGGCAGTAATCGGCCAGCCAGTCATCGCTGACCGCCGAGCGGATGTCCAGCGCGTCGCTCTGCGGCAGGTCAACCGTGTCGAGATCGCAGGTCTGGACGATGACGGATTCTGTCAGGGTGTAGCCGCGCGCTTCGAGCCGTGCGTCGAGGTCGGCGGGCAGCGCTTCGGCAGTGAGCTTGTAGACGACGGCCAGCCCGCGCGCGCTGTACAGCCGCTCACAGGTGTCGATTTTCTGGTCGAGCGGCAGCGACGACGGGTAGAGCGGGTTGATCGAGTTAGCGCGGCGGGTGTAGCCGTCAGCGAAGCGCAAAACCCAGCCGTCATAAAACGCCGTTTGCAGGGCGGGCAGCGCGTTGATCGACCGTTCTTCGATAGCGCGGATCATGGCCTATCCCTGATTGAGCTGCGCGATCAGAACTTCAAACGGCGCGAGTTCGAGCGGTCTGAGCGCAAGGCGTTCGCCAGCCCGTGCTGCGCTGGAAAACAGCAGCGCAGCCTCTCGTTCCCTGAGTTCAAGACCGGGCATTTGCGATTTCTCGGAAAAGTTGAGCGCGACGAGGCAGGTCTGGGCGGGGGTTTCCGCACGGCGCAGGAAGGTCAGGCAGGTTTCGTTGTTCGAGTCCAGCGCTTCGTAACTGCCCGCGATCAGAGCTGGTGTCGACTGGCGCAGGTGGATCAGCCGCCGGTAGAAGTTGAGCAGCGAGGTTGGATCGTTATCCTGCGCGACGACGTTGATGCCGTCGGCGTAATTCGGGTTGACAGGCAGCCACGGCTGAATCCCCGGCGGGCTGAAGCCGCTGTTGGCTGCGCCGCTCCACTGCATCGGCGTCCGGCAGCGGTCGCGGGTGAACAGGAGCGCGCTTTCGAGCGCGTCGGTTTCGGCTACGCCGAGCGTTTTCGTCATTCGTCGGTAAAGGTTGAGCGCAGTCGTATCGCGGATTTCGCTCAGGCTGGCGAGCCGGGCGTTGGTCATGCCGATCTCTTCGCCATAGTAGAGGAATGGCGTGCCTTTGAGCGTCAGTATCAGCGCCAGATGCATCCGCGCCAGCGCGGCATCATGGAGACCGTCGCCGTAGCGCGTCCAGTTGCGCGACGTGTCGTGATTGCCGAGAGTGTTGCACGGCCACGCGCCGATTGGCAGCTCCTCGAGACGAATCGCCTGATTGGCGCGAATCCCTGCTGGCGTCAGCCGCTTGAGGTGCATCAGCGGAAAATTAAAGACGAGATGCAGCTCATTGTTGTCGATACCGTGAAAGGCAACGTCGTCATCCTCGCCGACCAGCAGCCGGTCGCCGGGATATTCGTCCAGTATGGAGCGCAGTTCCTGCATCAGCTCATGCATTCCCGGCTGCTTGATCTGATACTGCATCAGGATTTCGTAGTCGATGGCGTTCAGAGCGTTGGGATCAGGAATCTGCTCCGTCGGCGTCGGGAAGGGGTGATCGGTCAAATCGGGGTCTTCAAACAGGGTGGCGACGGCGTCGAGCCGGAAGCCATCGACGCCCATATCGAGCCAGAAGCGCACCGCGTCCCACATCGCCTGCCTGACTTCCGGGCTGCGCCAGTTGAGGTCAGGCTGCTCTTTGAGGAAGGCATGATAATAATATTGCCCGCTGGCGGCGTCTTTTTCCCAGGCCGAGCCGCCGAAAATCGACGCCCAGTTGTTGGGCGGGCCACCGTTTCGGCCATCGCGCCAGATGTACCAGTCGCGTTTCGGGTTGTCACGACTGGAGCGCGACTCGCTGAACCACGGATGCTGGTCGGAGCTATGATTCAGCACGAGGTCGAGAATCACGCGGAGCTTGCGGGCGTGAGCTTCGTTCAGAAAGGCGCGGAAGTCATCGAGCGTGCCATATTCCGGCGCGATGCTGCGGTAGTCGGAAACGTCGTAGCCGCAGTCGAGCAGCGGCGAGGGGAAATGGGGCGAGAGCCAGAGGCCGCCGATTCCCAGGTCGCGCAGGTAGTCGAGCTTCGAGGTGATGCCGGGGAAATCGCCGATGCCGTCGTTGTTGCCGTCGGCGAAGCTGCGCGGGTAAATCTGATAGAAGACGGTCTGCTGCCACCATTTGAGTTCGGACATGCCGGGCTTGCCTGCTTCGAGGGGAAGAATCATCGCGCCGATTATAGCGCGGATTGGGGCGACCTGGGCGAGGGCGCGAGGCAAGCGCCGCGCGCTCAGCGTGCCGGCATCGGCTCGCTGGCGAGCATCATCGTTTCAACGGCTGCTGCTGACGCTATAATTCCTGTATTCAGGATGAGATAGAGGCGCTATGGCTTTCCAATCGACGCTCGAATTTCTGACGCAGTTGAAGCAGCATAACGAAAAGGTCTGGTTTGACGCGCACAAAGCAGCCTATCGACAGGCGCGCGGCGAGTTCGAGGCGCTGATCGGCGAGATGATCGCCCGCTTCGAGCCGATTGACGACCTCGGCAGCGTCGGGCCGTCGGAGTGCCTTTACCGCGTCAACCGTGACATTCGTTTCTCGAAGGATAAGACGCCCTACAAGACCAACCTCGGCGCAAACATCGGGCGGCGCGGGCGCAAGGAGCCGGTGCGCTCGTGGTTCGTCCAGATTCAGCCGGGCGGCGAATCGATGGTGGCGGGCGGCGTTTATATGCCGACCAATCAGCAGTTGGACGCGCTGCGTCGGGCGATTGACGAAGACTCTACGCCGCTGCGCGAGATTCTGGCCGCGCCGGAGTTTGGCTTCTATTTCGGCGAGCTGGCCGGAGACAGCCTCAAGACTGCGCCGAGCGGCTACAGCCGGACGCATCCTGACATCGACCTGATCCGGCGTAAACAGTTCCTCGCTATCCATCGAATGACCGATGAGCGCGTGCAGCAGCCCGACCTCGCCGACCACCTGCTGGCGGTCTGCGCGGCAATGAAGCCGTTCGTGCTGTATCTGGATGAGGTACTGGCGGGCAGCAGCGCCGTCTAGCGTACTGCCCGCTTCGCCAGCGCCAGATAAGTGTGGACGAGCTGGATTGCAATGCCACCTTCACCGACCGCAGACGCTACGCGCTTGATCGACCCGTAACGCACGTCACCGGCAGCGAAGACCCCCGGCATACTGGTTTCCAGCAGCAGGGGAGGTCGCTTATGTCGGGCGTCATCCCAAAGGTCAGCAGGAAGCTCTGACCCGGTCAGCACAAAGCCCAATGGGTCGCGGGCAATTTCAGAGGGCAGCCAATCGGTATGAGGCTGCGTACCGATCAGGATGAACAGCGCTGTTGTCGGGACGGTATCTTCCTCATCTGTCACAAGGTTGCGCAGTACCAGCCGTTCGAGATGGTGTATACCGCTGCCACCGATAATCTCGGTATGCAGGCGAACCTCGATGTTCTCGCTGGCTTCGATTTCCCTGACCAGATAATCAGACATCCGGCTGGCGAGATGGCTGCCGCGCACGACCATCGTGACCTGACTGGCGTACCTGGACAGATGAACCGCTGCCTGGCCGGCAGAATTGCCCGCTCCGGCAACGCAGACATGCTGTCCTGCCAGAGCCAGCGCCTCGGTCACTCCACCACCGTAGAACACGCCTGCCCCGATGAACGCCTCAAGCGCTGGAACGCTCAACCGCTGGTAGCTTGCGCCCATTGCCAGCACAACTGCCCGACTGGTAATCTCACTGCCGTCGGCGAATGAGAGTCGTTTGAGAGGGCCGTCCAGGCGCAGGCCGGTTGCCTGCCGCATCACGGATGTCTCAGTCCCGAATGACCACGCCTGATCGAGCGCGCGGTTGGTCAGGTCTGCGCCGCTGATTCCGAATGGAAAGCCGAGATAGTTGCGAATGAGTGAGGTGGCGGCGGCCTGACCGCCAATCGTCTCACGGTCAACGACGATGGTCCGTAGACCTTCCGACGCACCGTAGACGGCGGCGGAGAGTCCGGCTGGCCCTGCGCCGACGATGGCGAGGTCAAAAATGCCTTCCTCTGAGCTGTGGCGCACATCCAGCGCC
>CAZZAO010000012.1:51568-58981 GCA_964652205.1 uncultured Anaerolineaceae bacterium
GATGATCTCTTCGTTGGTCGGGTTCGCCAGGGCGACATTGTCGAAGCGAACCAGTACCGGAAACGGGCCGGTAGGAAAGCCTGCCTGCTTCAGCAGCGCGGCGCCCTCGTCTGATTCGGCATCGTAAAACCAGAATGACAGGCCGCTCCGTTCAAACAGGTCGCGCAGCTCGTAAGATCGCGCTTCCCACCGCTCGGCAATGATGGTCACAATCGCGCGATGCGTGTTTTGCCGCCGCTGCCAGTTTTGTAGAATCTCTGTGACGAGCCGATGAAACTGCTCGTCAGGCGATTGTGTCGGCACCGGCGTATAGCGGTCGATCCGGCCCAGTGAAATCGCGCGCAGCGCCGGTTTCGTGGCGGGACGATTAGCCCAGGGCATGACGAGCACGCGCGCAGCGTGCGGGTAGAACTCATGAGCCTGTTCCAGAAACTCGATACCGCTCATCGTGTCGAGTGACTGAGCCGCGAAAATCATGATGACCGAGGCGTTCGCCTGTTGTAAGGCCGCCAGCCGCGCCAGCGCCACTTCTGATGATGGCTCGGCGACTACTTGATAATCAGCCGCATAGCGCTTGAGCAGCTCCCGCTGAACCGGCTCCCTGTCTTGATCCCGGTCGCCGACGACCATCAGAATGGGTTGTGCCACGTAAGTTCCCCCAAAACTGTTATTCAGGCTCTCGGCCAGCGTTGAAATTCGTCGGGCTTAGATTTTGCCTGATCGTCAGGTGAAGCTCAAGCGCCATTGTCATGACGCCATCAGGAAGCGGCGGCGATGAATTTTCATAACCCGGCTCCCGCAGCCTCTGACGATACGGAGAGGTGACTGCTTTTCGAGTTGAATCGTTGATGGGTCAGGCATCTGCTCGTCTATTTAACTCTTGACCGTCAGCGCGTCGATGACTTCGGCGGCGAGGTCGTAGCGGCCAAACGCCGGGACGATATACGCGCCCTGAACCATCCCCCGGATGTCGGTCAGCAGTTCCTGAGCGAGGCGGACGCCTTCGTGCGCGGCCTGATCGCCCGCCGCGCGGACGCGCTCGAAAATCTGCTCGGAGATGATGATGCCGGGGACTTCGTTGTGCAGAAACGTGGCGTGCTTGAGGCTGAACAACGGGATCACGCCGAGGATGACCGGCAGCGCCAGCCGATGGCCCTCGACCGCCTCGTAACGTTTGAGGAAGCGCTCGATGACGGACGGATCGAACGTAGCCTGTCCGAGCGCAAAATCAGCCCCGGCCTCAATCTTTTTCTGCAGCAGCGCGATTTCCTTATCGATATTTTCTGCGCCCATGTTGAGCGCGCAGCCGATGTTAAAAGTCGTCGGTTGGCCGATACTGTTCCCCGCCTGATCCATTCCCTCATTGAGCCGACTCTTGATGAGCTTAATCAGCCCGGTCGGGGCGATATCGTAGTTGTCCATTGCGTCAGGATAGTCGCCGATGCGCGTCGGGTCGCCCATGCAGACGAACAGGTTACGCAGGCCGAGCGCGTGCGCGCCGAGCAGGTCGCCCTGAACGCGGAGCAGATTGCGCCCGCGCGTCGGGAAATGCAGAATCGGCTCCATGCCGAGGTTTGCTTGCAGCAGATGGCAGATCGCCCACGGACTCATCCGCATCCGCGCGGTCGGGCTGTCGGAGACGTTGATGATGTTTGCGCCTGCGTCGTGCAGAAGCTGCGCTGACGCCAGCAGCTTATTGAGCGAGTAGCCGCGCGGCGGGGCGATTTCGACGCTGATGGTGAACTGACCGCGCGCCAGCCGCTGCGCCATTTCGGTCGGGCGTTCCGGCGCAGCCAGTTCTTCTTCGCGGTGACTCTCGATAAAGTGGACGTGTGGCAGCGGGCGCGATGGGTCGTCGAGCGCGGCGCGCATGGCGGCGATATGCTCCGGCGTCGTGCCACAGCAGCCGCCGATAATGCTCGCGCCGATAGCCTTGAGCGTCAGCGCCGAATCGGCGAAGTAGGCATCGGTTGCGCCGTACATGGTCCGTCCGCCAACGATATGCGGGAATCCGGCATTGGGCATGGCCGAGACATGCGCGTTCGGCGCGGCCTGACGCATCGCCTGAAGCACGCGCGAAATTTGCTCCGGGCCGCCGCTGCAATTGACGCCAACCACATCTGCGCCCGCTTCTGAAAGCTGGCGGGCGGCGGCTGCCGGAAGATTGCCGAGCAGCGTCCGATCATCGGGCGCGAAGGTCATTTGACTGATGATCGGCAGGGTAGGTGTGAGGTCGCGGGCGGCGCTGACCGCCAGCAAAAGCTCGTTGAGGTCGGTGAACGTCTCGAACAGCAGCGCGTCTGTGCCGCCATCGGCCAGCGCGGCGATCTGTTCGGCGAAAGTTGCGCGGGCATCTTCCGGTCGAGTGCGCCCGTAGGGCTGCAAGCCCACGCCGAGCGGCCCGACTGAACCGGCCACATAGACGTCGTCGCGCCCGCTTTCCTCGACCATCCGCCGCGCCAGTGACGCTCCGGCATGGTTAATCGCCGCGACTTGATCTTCGAGGCCCGACTCGGCCAGCTTGTAGCGGTTGGCTCCGAAGGTGTTAGTTTCGATCAACTCCGCGCCTGCCGCGATGTAGGCGCGATGAATTCCCGCGACCAGCTCCGGCTTCGTCAGGTTGAGCTGCTCGAAGCTGCTGTCGGCGGTCGCGCCGCGGGCATGGAGCAGCGTCCCCATTGCGCCGTCAGCCAGCAGCGGTCGATGGTCGGCCAGTCGTTCGAGAAACGGCGTTTTCGCCATAGTTGTCTATCTTGCGCTCTATGATTTCGATAAATTAGCGGTCGCTGCTATCGGTGTCTGAAGGTGACGGGCTGATACAGCGCTGATAAGCCGTTGTTATATTCCTGGCTTTTACTCGTCACTCAGCCGTCATCACTCAGCGCCCCTCTTTAATTCACGCAGATACCGTACAACTGAATCTGGCTGCCTTTGCCGTCGGCAGCTTGATTGACCGTCCAGTTCGACCGGCCCAGATTGTAAGTCGGGTCGCCATTGCGGACGGCGTTGATCTGGTACGTGCCTGCCGTGTTGCCGTACCACTTGCTGACCACATCCGGCGCGTCGGGCGAGTACAGTTCGGCGTAGGTTTCGCCCATGCCGAAGGCGCTGAGCATGTTGTGCCGCTCAACCACCATCTGCGCGCCGGGATAGATCGGCAGCCGCTGCGTCATCGTGCTGAGGCACAGTCGGTCGAACGTGAAGGTCATCACGCCGCCGCACAGGACGATCAGCAGGATGATGACGCCGCAGCTCAACAGCGACCGTTTGCCGTAACCGCTGCCGCGATCCACGGCTAACCCCGCGCCACGCCGATAATCTGCTCGACGCGGTCAGCGCCGACGTTGAAGTATTTCGCGTCGGGATGATGGATGACGATGGCGGCGGTGCTTTCTTCCGGCACCCACTGGTACGACTCCGTCAGCACCATGCCCAGTTCCAGCACGGCCTGCGGCAGCAGCTTCAGCACCAGTTCGTGCTGGCTCACGTCGGGGCAAGCGCCGTAGCCCCAACTGTAGCGTTTGCCCTGCCCGCCGGGGATGTCGAGGCCCTTATTGACCACCTGCCGGTTAACATAGTTGGCAGTTGCTTCGGCAGTCTGCACAGCCAGCCCGTGAAAGAAATAAGCGTCGGTATACTGGTCGGCGTTTTGCAGCGCCTCGAATCGCTCGCTGGACGCTGGCCCGACTGTGACCACCTGAAACGCGGCGGTATCGACCTGGCCGCTGTCGATGGGCGCGAAGTAGTCGCTCAGGCACAGGAACTCGCCATAAGGCTGACGCGGGAAGGGGAAACGTCCGATCTCGTTGAGGACGGGCGCGCTGCTGCTGGCGTTATTGAACGGTTCCGGGTCCCAGATGATGAGGTCGTCGCCGTCACTGTTGGCCGGATAGAAGCCATACACGGCCTGAGGTCGCAGGATTTTCTCATGGACTGCGGCCTTGCCCATCGCGTCGAGCTGCGCGTCGAACTCGGCTTGCAGCTTCGTCCAGGCGTCACCGTGGGTGTTGCCCGCGCCCCACGACAGCCGGTACAACTCCTGCTTGTTCAGATATTGCAGCACGATTTCCAGCGGCATGTACGAGATCGTCTTGCTGCCCCAGAAGGGCGGCGTCGGGATGGACGGAGCGGGCTGGACGGTGCGCGCCCCCTGCTTACGCTCGCGCCGCACCGGGGCGGGTTTGTTCATCTCGGCGTAGGCGTCGTCAACCGTCTGGTGCAGGAACTGCTCGCGCACTTCCGGCACAACCAGCTTATCCATGACCGACAGGCCCTCGAAGGCGTCCTTGCAGTAGAACACGCCCGATTCGTAGGGCGCGCCGCCATCGTCGAGGAACAGAATCCGCCGCCCGAACTTGCGGTTGATGGCCGCGCCGCCGACCAGCACCGGCAGCTTGAGTCCACGCCGCGCCAGTTCGTTGACGATCAGCGGCATCTGCTTCGACGTGCTGACGAGCAGGGCGCTCAGGCCGATGGCGTCGGCCTCGAACTCCTGCGCCTTCTCGATGATGACATTGGCCGGAACCTGCTTGCCGAGATCGTGGACGGTGTAGCCGTTGTTGCTCAGGATGGTCTTGACCAGATTTTTGCCGATGTCGTGGACGTCGCCGTAGACCGTCGCCAGCACGACCGTGCCTTTGGTCGAGCCTTCGACCTTGTCCATAAACTGTTCCAGATAGGCGACTGTCTTTTTCATGACTTCGGCGCTCTGAAGCACGAACGGCAGAATCAACTCGCCTGCGCCGAATTTGTCGCCGACTTCCTTCATCGCCGGAAGCAGGACGTTATTCAGCACGCCAACGGCGTCCTGCCGCGTCAGGCACTCGTCGATCAGCCGCTCGACGCCGTCTTTCTTGCGGTGGACGATCTGCCAGTGGAGCGCTTCCTCGGCGGTCATGTCGGCGGTCGGGTCGTCGGCTTCTTTGCCAGCGGCTTCAACCTTGTTCTGCTCGAAAAACTGGATGAAGCGAGCCAGCGCGTTCTCGTCGCTGTTGAAGATCAGGTCGTCGGCCAGCTTGCGCTGTTCAGCGGGGATTTCGGCGTAGGGCGTGATGTGCGCCGGGTTGACAATCGCCATGTCGAGGCCCGCTTCGACCGCGTGATACAGAAACACGCTGTTGAGCACGCCGCGCGCCGCCGGAGTCACGCCGAAGGAAACGTTGCTGACGCCGAGCGCGGTCATCACGCCGGGCAGGTCGCGCTTAATCAGACGGATGCCTTCGAGCGTCTCGATGGCGTCGTTGCGCAGTTCTTCCTGCCCGGTAGTCAGCGGGAAAGTCAGCGCGTCGAAGACCAGGTCTTCCGGCGACATGCCGAAATCGGTTTTCGCAATCTCGGTGATGCGCCGCGCAACCTCGAACTTGCGCTCGCGGGTGTGCGCCATGCCCTCTTCATCAATCGTCATCGACAGCACCGCCGCGCCATACTTGCGCGCTATCGGCATGATGCGGTCGATGCGCGTGCGCCCGTTTTCCAGATTGTTGCCGTTGATGATGCCGCGACCGGGATAGACCGACAGCGCGGCTTCCGCGACTTCAGCCTCGGTCGTGTCGATAATCAACGGCACTTCGACCGACATCGCCAGCTTCTTGACCAGCGTCCGCATCTGTTCCAGTTCGTCGGCGCGCTCGGTCAGCGCTACGCAGACATCGAGCATGTGCGCGCCGCTCTCGACCTGATCGACGGCGATCTGAACGATGTTGTCGTAGTCGTCGGTCAGCAGAAGCTGCTTGACCTTGCGGCTGCCCTGACTGTTGACGCGCTCGCCAATCATCGTCGGGCCGGGGACGTTGACCATCGGCGCGGCGCGCATGGCGCTCGATGCGACCGCCTCATGCCTGACTTCGCGTTTAACCGGTTCGTGGCGGTGATGCGTGTGCAGCGTTTCCTCGTAGGAATGGCCGTGAACCTTGCGGTAAAGCTGGTCGAGGTGTTCGGGCTGTGTGCCGCAGCATCCGCCGACGACGTTGACACCCCAGCGCGTGAACTCGGCGACCATCTCGCTGAAGGGGTGCGGCTCCATCGGGTAGACGGCCTCGCCATCGACGTTGATCGGCAGACCGGCGTTGGGCAGGATGCTGATCGGCAGGCGCGTATGCTCGACCAGATATTTGACCGGCTCACGCATATAGTCCGGCCCGGTCGAGCAGTTGATGCCGATGATGTCAATCGGCAGCGACTCGAGCGTGGCGACCGCGCTCGCCATGTCCGTGCCGAACAGCATCCGTCCGCTGGTGTCAAGCGTCACCTGCACCTGAAGCGGGACGCGGTTGCCGCTGTCCTCGAAGTAGCGGTTGATGCCGAAGACTGCCGCCTTGACTTCGAGGATGTCCTGGCTGGTTTCGACCAGCAGCACGTCCGCGCCGCCCTCGACCAATCCCTGCGCCTGCTCGTAGAAAAGATCGGCCAGTTGATCGAAGGTGATGTTGCTCAGGTCGGGGTCGTTGCCGCTCGGCAGCTTGCCGGACGGGCCGATGCTCCCGGCGACGAAGCGCGGGATGCCGGTTTCGGCGGCGAAACGGTCACAGACACGGCGCGCTAACTGGGCCGCCGCGCGGTTGATTTCGAGCGTCCGGTCGGCCAGCCCGTACTCGCCGAGCGTCAGCCGGTTGCTGCGGAAGGTGTTGGTTTCGACGGCTTCGCTGCCGACGGCGAGGAACGACTCATGAATCTGCTCGATCACGTCGGGGCGGGTGATGACGAGGAAGTCATTACAGCCGTTGGTCTGCTCGCCGCCGAAGTCCTCGGCCTTGAGGTTGAAGCGCTGAATGCTGGTTCCCATCGCGCCGTCGAGGATGACGACGTGATCGTCGATGGCATCGAGGTAACGCCGGTTGCTGAAGATTTTCGTGCCGGGAGTCTGTGTCATTCGTTCCGTCTCCATCGCGGCAGCCATTGCGCTACCACGTTAGTGTCATCAGTCCATCGACTTCGTTGAAATGCGCATCTCGTGTCACGAGCGTCAGGTTGTTCTGGCGGGCGATTGCGGTAATCCACATATCGTTCTGTGGGATTTTGCGACCTTTATGGCGTAGTAGAGTCACCATTTTGCCGTATTCGTGTGCTGTATTCAGATCACAGAATAGGATTTCATATCTCTCAAGGATCGTGTTTACCCGTTCAATATTGTCATTGACACGCTGTGGGTTTTCTGCGCCATAGAAAAGCTCGCTGATGGCGATGATGGGTAAGTAGACGTCGCTTGCCTGATCAACCATCCACTGTATTTCAGCGTTCTCATTCAGAAGCGCAATCGCCGCTACGGTATCAAGCAGAATCGCGCTACCGGTCGAGATCGACATCGGGAAACTCATCTATCTGCTCAAATGCTTCCTCAATAGCTTGCTGCATCTGGGCAAGATCGTCATGACTAAAGCCAATTTCACGCGCAATCCGTACAGCTTCCGGGCCAGG
>CAZZAO010000013.1:0-30349 GCA_964652205.1 uncultured Anaerolineaceae bacterium
CGCCGGGCGCGTTGGAAAACGACAGCCCCCCGCTCAGCCAGTCCGTGAACTGGCCTTCCGTCACCGCAAGCTGACGGTCGCCCCACGGGTTATCTTCGGGAAAGCCCGCGCTCATCGTCAGCAGTTGACGCACCGTAATCGGCGCAGTATCGCGGGTCGGGTAGCGCCACGCCGCCATCTCCGGCACATAATCCGCCGCCGGAGCGTCAAGCTGAAGGCGTCCCTCATCGCGCAGTTTGACAATCGCCATCGCCGCGAAGCTCTTGCTCATCGAGGCGATCCGAAAGACGGTCATGGACGTCACGGGCGAGGGATCGTCCAGCCGCCGGACGCCAAAACCACCGGACGCGATCAGGCGGCCATCGGCGACGATGCCGTAGGCCAGCCCCGGCGCTCGGCGCTGATCGATAACCGCGCGGAAAATCGTTTCCAGACGTGGCAGCGCGGCCAGCAGCCCCGAACGATCAGACTCAATCAACTGGAGAATCGGAAAATCGACAGCATTCGATGTCATGGCTTTAAACCCGCTTGAGGGAAAACGCGGCGAAAGCGCCGATCTTAACGCAGCCGCGCGGGAATTAAACGATCCATTTAATGAATGTCGTAGAGTTTATGCGCGGTGTCGCCGAGGATCGCCGAAATTTCGCGGCCCGGTCGGCCTTCGAGCGCCTTGCTGGTCGCCACCCAGACCTGAGCATAGGTTCCCGCCAGCAGACAGGTCGGCCAGTCGCTGCCGTACATCAGCCGGTCTGCGCCGAACGCCTCAATCGCCACGTCAATATACGGCTTGAAGTCCGCCGACGTCCACGTTTGCCAGTCCGCCGAGGTGTTGAGGCCAGAAATTTTGGCGTAGACGTTCGGCGGCTGGGCTGCCGCGCGAAGCTGGCCGCTCCACGGCGACAGGGAATGCTCCCTGATCGGTGGCCGCGCCAGATGGTCAATGACCAGCTTGAGATCGGGACAGGCTTCAGCCAGGTCAGGCGCGTGCTTGAGATGGTCGGGAAACTGGGCCGCCAGCTCAAAGATCAACTGATGGTCGGAAACCACGCGCAGCGAGTCGATAATCGGCCTGCGCATGACCCAGTTGGGGTCCGTCTCGTAATGCAGCAGATGGCGGACGCCGCGAAACTTAGGGTGGCGGCTGTAGATCGTCAGCCGCTCGTCAGTTTCTTTCGGGTTGAGCAGGTCAACCCAGCCGATAACCGCGCCGACCCAGTCGGTCTGGTCAGATGTCCGCAGCAGGAAGGCGGTCTCCTCGTAGGAATTGGCCGACTGTACCAGCACCGCCTTGCGAACGCCTGCCCCGCGAAGCTGCGGCTCCAGCTCAGTCGTCTCATACGTCCGGTTGAGGATGCCGTACTCCTGAGTCAGCCAGGGATATTCAACCTCGTCGAGGTTCCAGATTTGCACATGAGCGTCGATGGCGGGCATCATTTATTCCTTTCGTTATTAAGATTGTACGGAAATTCATGCGCAGCGACAAGCGCCGTGCATGAGAAGGCACTCAGAAGGCGCGGCGTCTGGATACGTTCGAATTTCGAATGGTTTTTGGCGGACTGGGCGAAAAGCACGTTACAATCAGGACACTCCGTGGCCTCAATCTGTACCGTCACGAAAATCTTTTTGAAGACAGTGGCTCATTCGTGGGAAAGGACAGCAATTAACGTGAATGCCGATGTGATATTGCCCAATCTGGGCTTCGGCATGGAAGAAGGACGGCTGATCTCGTGGCTGAAAGCGCCCGGTGATCTAATCCATAAGGGCGAGCCGATTGCCGAGGTCGAGGGCGATAAAGCCGCCGTCGAACTGGAAGCGGTCGTCGACGGCGTGCTGGCAGAAATTCTCGTTCAGGCGGACGAGACCGTTGCCGTGGGGACTGTGCTGGCGCACATCCGTACCGGCGCAGCCGACGCCGCAGTTGCCGCGCCCCTGGCTCCGTCCGCTCCAGCGCCCGCCGCCCCACCCACAGCCGAGGCCGAGTCGCCGCGCGTCACACCCGTCGCGCAGCGTCTGGCTCAGGAACACGGCCTCGATCTCTCACGTGTCAGCGGCAGCGGCCCCGGTGGCCGCATCAGCCGCGAGGACGTGCAGGCCATCATCGACCGGGGCGCAGCGCCGCCCGGCCACAACGGCAGCAAGGTGCTGGCCGCGCCCGCCGTCCGCCGACTCGCCCGCGAGAATGGGATTGATCTGGCGACGATTGGCGGAACCGGCTTCGATGGTCACATCACTCGTGCCGACGTCGAAGCGATCCTGAACGCGCCCGCCGCGCAGACCACGCCGACTGCTGCGCCGGTCGCGCCAGCGGCTCCCGCGCCGCAGCCCACCTCGACTCCCCAGCCCGCGCCGGTCGCGCCAGCGGCCCCTGCGCCGTTCAGCGGCGAGCGGCAGGAAATCCCGTTGAGCCGGATGCGGCAGACGATTGCGCGCCAGCTCGTCAGGAGCGCGCAGGAAGCGCCGCATGTCTACGTGCAGGCGCAGCTCGACCTGACCGACGCGCTCCGCGCTCTGCCAGCGGGCGTCGGCGTCAACGCGCTGCTGCTCTACCTGACGGTGCAGACGCTCAAGGACATCCCCGACCTCAACGCGACTTACGAGGACGGGCATCTGTATCATTACCCGCACGTCAATCTGGCAGTTGCCGTCGCCCTGCCCGATGGCCTGATTACGCCGACGCTCCAGCGCGCCGACGATTTCTCGCTGACCGGGCTGGCCGACCGCTCGAAAGACCTCATCAGCCGCGCGCGCAGCAATCGCCTGAAACCGGACGAGATGAGCGGCGGCACGTTCACGGTCAGCAACCTCGGCATCGTCGGGCAGGTCGAGCGCTTCACGGCGATTCTCAACCCGCCGCAGGTCGGCATTCTGGCGGTCGGCGCAGCGAAGGAACGCCCGCTGGTCATCAACGGCGGCATCCACGTCCGCACGACAGCTTACTTCTCGCTCTCGGTTGACCATCGGATCATCGACGGTCTGGGCGCAGCGCGCTTCATCGAAGCCTACGATAGGAACTTGCAGGCGTTCAAAAGCTAACGCCCTCATCCTGACGCATCTCCCTCTATGGAGAGGGAAGAAATATCACGACGGAAGTGCGCTCTCAATCATCAGGAATAGTCACGAGGATGGAACGGAATGGCTGAACGACTCAGCGCGGAAACGCGCCGCAAGATGTTGGAGCGGATGGTGCTCATCCGCGCGACGGAAGGGCGCATTCAGGAACTGTTTCTCGAAAACGTCGTCCGCGGCACAACCCACCTGTGCGACGGACAGGAAGGCGTCTCGGTCGGCATGGCCCACGCGATTGACGCCGCGCGTGGCGACACCGTCACCTGCACCTATCGCGGTCACGGCCACGCGCTGGCCCTCGGTATGCCGCTCAAGTCGATGCTGGCCGAAGTGATGGGCAAGGCATCGGGCTGCTCGAAAGGCAAAGGCGGCTCGATGCATCTGACCGACGTCAGCGTCGGGTTGATCGGCACATTCGCTGTCGTCGGCGCGGGCGCGCCTGTCACCAACGGGCTGGCGCTGGCCTCGCAGATTCGCAGGGATGGCGCGGCGCACATCACCATCTTCGGCGATGGCACGCCCAGCATCGGCGGCTGGCACGAAGCGATCAATCTGGCCGCCGTCTGGAAGCTGCCGAGCGTTTTCCTGTGCGAAAACAATCTCTATGGCGAGTACACGGCTTTCGGCGATACCTCGCCGGTCGCCAACGTCGCCGACCGCGCTGCCGCCTACAATATCCCCGGCGTGATCGTCGATGGGCAGGACGCAGAAGCGGTCTACACGGCAGTCAAGGCGGCCATGGATCGCGCCCGCGCGGGCGAAGGCCCGACGCTGATCGAGGCCAAGACCTATCGCTATCGCGGCCATTCACGCACCGACACCGCCCCCTATCGCCCTGCCGGAGAGCTGGATGCGTGGAAGAAACGCGACCCGATCAACATTCTGGCCGAACGCATGATCGACGATGGCGAACTGACGCAGGCACAGTTCGAGCAGATCAGGAAGGGCGGCGACGACGAGGTTCAAGCGACGACCGAATGGGCGCTCAAGGAACCGTACACCGCTCCTGAAGAGCTTTACGAAGACATCTGGGCGTAAGGACAAACATAAGTCATGGCCGTTATTACCTACCGTGAAGCAGTCCAGCGGGCGCTCGACGAAGAGCTGGCCCGCGATCAGAATGTGATTTTCTTCGGCGAAGACGTCGCCCGCGCGGGCGGCGCGTTCAAGGTCACGCCCGGCCTGCTCGAAAAGCATGGGCCGGTGCGCGTCCGCGATACGCCGATTGCGGAGACCGCTATCGTCGGCGCAGGCGTCGGCGCGGCGATTGCCGGTCTGCGTCCGGTCGTCGAGCTGATGTTCGTCGATTTCGCCGCCGTCTGCCTCGACCAGATCATCAATCAGGCCGCCAAGCTGCGCTATATGTCCGGCGGGCAGCTCAGTGTCCCGCTGACGATCCGCGCGGCGCAGGGCGCAGGCGCGGGCTTCGCCGGTCAGCACTCGCAGTGCTGGGAAACCTATTTCATGAACGCGCCCGGCCTGAAGCTGGCTGTTCCGTCGAACCCGGCGGACGTCCTCGGCCTGCTCAAGTCGGCTATCCGCGACGACAACCCGGTAGTGTTCCTCGAGCACAAGTACCAGTACGCCGAAAAAGGCGAAGTGCCGGACGGCGAGCATCTCGTCCCCTTCGGCGTCGCCAGCATCGTCCGCCCCGGAACCGACATCACCATCGTCGCCACTCAGCGAATGGTCGTGGTGGCGAAGAAGGCCGCCGAGACGCTGGCGAAAGAGGGCATCTCGGTCGAGCTGATCGACCCGCGCACGCTGGTTCCGCTCGACATGGACACGATTCTGACCTCGGTCAAGAAAACCGGACGGCTGATTATCGTCGAGGAAGCAGTTCACGCTGGCGGGTGGGGCGGCGAAATCGCCTCACGTGTGACAGACGAAGCCATCTGGTGGATGGAAGGCCCGGTCATCCGCGTGACGATGGGCAACGGCATCGTCCCGTTCAGCGCCCCGCTTGAGGAAATGATCCTGCCGAAGGAAGCCGACGTGATCGCGGCAGTCCGACGCTCGCTCAAGCAGTAAAACCGGGCTGCGATTGAAGGACTGAGGACTGAGTTAAAAAGACGAGTGCTGGCGTGTTCCAGCGCTCGTCTTTTTTGCTGCCCGTCGGGATGAAAACCCGGATCAGCGGCTCACCTGTGCGTCTGCCGGAGCCTGATGCGTCATGCCCGGCTTCTGGCATCCTGAACGCTCAAATAACCTGCAAATTCACCGCGATTTTCAATCCGACCCTGTGGCGAAAGTTGTCACATTTTCATCGGTTTCTTACCTGAATCTGACACTTAACCCCTGTTAATTTAAGAACATGTGTGCTATCATTAGGGTGTCAGTCGTCTCTAGTTCGGGAGTCACCCATGAAGCCCAAAGAAATCAAACGACTCCAGCGGCAGGCGCGTCGGATGCGCGTCCGCGTTATCGGCCCTGACACGCTGTTGGTCGAGAGCCGCAGCCATTCACATGCTCATTACATCGTCACCATTGAGAAAGACGGCGCGGACAGCGTGCGTGGTCGCTGCACCTGTCCCTGGGCGCAGAACGGCGGTTATGGCTGTTCGCACGTCATGGCGGCGCTGTCGTATCTGGCGGCGCGCAAGCGGCGGGCGATCAGCTTCTGGCCGAGCCGTGACGACGCTGCGCGGCAGAAGCAGCGCATCCTGCACCTGCTCGGCGACACGGCCCCCGACGATACCGGCCTGTGGATCACCACCCGACCGGAACCGATAGTGCGCGTCGAGCAGGATAATCGCGGCAAGCTCCAGCCGATGCTGCCGTTCATGTCGGCATAAGCGGGCTTCCGCCCTGCCCTGAACTCGTCCGATGGCGTGACCAGCGGACGAGTTTTTGTTGATCTTGAGCCAGACCGTCTCACAGCAAGCAGGGCAAACGCATCAAATTTGATCAGAGTTTCAAGAAAGCTCATATCGGTTTATCCAGGGTCAACGGTAACGTAGGGGCGCAGCGCGCTGCGCCCCTACAAACCCTCATGGCCCTTTATAGCCTGAGTTGTGATTTAGACGCGATTGCCCTGTCACAGCAAACAGTTCCTCACCCCAGGGCTGGAAAACAGGATACAATCACCCTGTTATCGAAAGGTCAGCCATGTTCATCACCTGTAACCGTATCCCGGTCAACCCGCAGTTTGCCGAGGCGTTCGAGGCCAGTTTCAGCGACCGCGCCGGGCAGGTCGATTCGATGCCCGGTTTCGTCGCCTTTCAGCTTCTCAGGCCGGCGCAGGATGGCGAGCCTTACGTCGTCATGACCACCTGGCAGTCGCGCGAACACTTCACCGCCTGGACAGAGTCGGCAGAGTTCCAGCAGGGCCACGCGCGTTCCAGCGCGCTGCCGCGCGAAGCCTACCTCGGACGTCCGACGCTCGAAACTTACGAAGTTATTCAGGCGACGTAAAACGCCCGCGCTGATCCTCTACGTGCAGCCTATGGCTCCGAACGGGGCGAGCGATAAAAAGCTTTCCTCACACGAAGGATACTGGTTATGACCGCTGTTGTCTTCATCATGATCGACGGCCTGCGTCCCGATGCTATCGGCCCGGCGCGGATGCCGACTCTCGCCTCACTGCGTACCCGTGGCTCATCCACGCTGCGCGCCCGCTCGGTCATGCCGAGCGTAACCCTGCCCTGCCACATGTCGATTTTCCACAGTGTCCCGCCAACGCGCCACGGCATCACCACCAATGATTTCACGCCGCAGGTGCGCCCGATTCCCGGCCTCGTCGAGCGGCTGCGCGCCGCCGACAGGCGCGCATCGTTCTTCTACAACTGGGACCCGCTGCGCAACCTTTGCCTGCCGGAAAAGCTGTTCTCATCGTTCTACCGCGAGGTTTATCCGCCCTACAATCCGCAGGCCGATCAGTGGGTCGCCGACACCGCCGCCCGCGAGATCAGCGCTGACCGGCCCGATTTCGCCTTCGTCTATCTCGGCGGCGTCGATGTCGAAGGTCATCGCTTCGGCTGGATGTCGGACGAGCAGTTACGTCAGGCCGAGCTGGCGGATGCCGCCGTTGGCACGGTGCTGTCCGCGCTCAATGACGATACCGCCGTCATTCTGCACGCCGATCACGGCGGCCACGAACGTGGTCACGGCACGGAGATGGCTGAAGATATGACCATTCCGTGGGTCGCCGCCGGGCCGGGAATCAAAGCAGGTTATGAGATCACCGGGCCGGTCAGCCTGCTCGACACCACGCCGACGTCCGCGCGCCTGATCGGCATCGCGCCGCACCACGAATGGGAAGGCCGCGCTGTCGAGGAAATATTCATCTAGCGCCTGACAGCGCTCCAGTTCCGGGAAAATAGTCCGCTGCAACATCCCTACCTGAGCAGCAACATGCCGATTATGCCGACAGGCAAGCGGGCGCTATTGAGGGCGTTGGAAACAGAATCCGGGACTGTTTACGGACAGATAACAGGATCGCACAATCGGAATGGACGGCAGAAGGTTGTTTAAAACAGGAGCAGCCCGATGAAACCAGAAAAACCGAACCTTAAGCGGATGGATAACATCAGCATCGTGGTAGAGTCGCTCGATGAGGCCATCGCTTTTTTTGCCGAACTTGGCCTGACGCTCGAAGGGCGAGCCATGATCGAAGGAGAATGGGCTGGCCGCGTCACCGGGCTGGGCCAACAGCGCGTCGAGATCGCCATGATGGTCACTCCCGACGGCCACAGCCGCCTCGAGCTTTCGCAGTTTCTCGCGCCGCCGGTAGTCGCCGATCATCGAAACGCCCCGGTGAACGCGCTCGGATACCTGCGCATCATGTTCACGGTGGACGACATCGACGAGACGCTCGCCAGACTCCGCAAACATGGCGCGCAGCTCGTCGGTGAAGTGGTTCAGTACGAGGACTCGTATCGACTCTGCTATCTCCGCAGCCCTGAAGGACTCCTCATCGGACTGGCTCAGGAAACCTCAAATCGGTGAGAATCTGGAAATCGCGGCATCACTGACCCGCTGACCACTCCCCGTGAACGCGCAGTCATCGCTCTGGTCAGACTGGACACCGAAGTAACGCTGTGGCATCCCCTAAATTGGCCTCATCCTTCTTTTGATCTAAAAGGACATTTGATCTTACCTGCTGCCATCCGCTTGAGCAGTGGAATGGCGGCGCGCTTTGCGCTAGAGTCAGCCTACTTGAGGTTTGCTGGAAAAGAGAACGACTATGCTGGCAGCACGGCTCTATGGCCCGCGCGATATGCGTATCGATCAGATTGACGCGCCTTCAGCGCCCGGCCCCGGTCAGGTACAGATAAAAGTCACGGCGGTTGGCATCTGCGGCAGCGACCTGCACACCTACGAAGATGGGCGAATCGGCGACACGCAGGTAATCGCTCCGCTCATCCTCGGCCATGAGTTCGGCGGCCTGATCCTCGCCGTCGGCCCCGACGCGCACGATGGCAACGATCAGCCGCTCAGGGTCGGGCAGCGCGTGGCCGTCGATCCGGCGACACCGTGCGGACGCTGCGAGATGTGCGAGCTGGGCCACCCGAACCTTTGCCGTCGGCTGCACTTCTGCGGCCTGTTCCCCGACGACGGCAGTCTGCAAGAGAAGATGAACGTCAGCGCCCATTCCTGCTTCCCCGTGCCGGACTCGATCAGCGACGCGGCAACCGCGCTGCTTGAGCCGCTCGGCGTGGCGCTGCACGCCGTCGATCTGGGGAAGCTCAAGCTGGCGCGCAGTGTCGTCGTCCTCGGCTGCGGGCCGATTGGCCTGCTGATTATGCGGCTGGCGCGACTGAGCGGCGCTGACCCGATCTATGCTTTCGACAAGTTCCCGTGGCGCGTGAAAATGGCGCTGGAATGGGGGCAGGCAACTGGCGCGTGGGCGCTCGACGAGGGCGATCCGGTCGCCAGAATCGCCGGGCTGACCGACGGTCGCGGCGTCGATGTCGCCTTCGAGGCGGCGTGGGCCGATACCAGTGTCGCTCAGTCGGCGGAGATGGCGCGGCTCGGCGGTCGGCTGGTGCTGGTCGGGATTCCGTCGAGCGACTCGTTCACGATCAAGCATTCGACCGCGCGGCGCAAGGGGCTGACGATCATGATGAGCCGCCGGATGAAGCATGTCTATCCGCGCGCCATCCACCTCGTCACCGAGCAGCCCGACGCACTTAACCTCGACGCGCTGGTATCACATCGCTTTCCGCTCGCGCGCGCCGACCAGGCCTACGCGCTCAACGCTCATTACGGCGATCAGGTTCACAAGGTCGTGATCGAGGGCTAGCTTCGGTAGTCACTGGCTATAAACGGCCCGATGACCCCGATGAGACTATCGGGCGACCGGCGGGCGAAAATTCAAGAGACGCTGCGGCACGGTCCTGGCCGGTAGCCCGGATAATCCGCCGCGTCAAACGAGCAGCTCAAGCTAGCGCAGATCCTTAAGCTTGTCTTCGACATTCTTGCGCAGCTCAGTCAGGTCCTTCTCCAGACGGCGCACGGCTTTGGCGCTTTCCTCGCGCCCGTCGGCCAGTTCGCTTGAGAGCGTCTGCGAAATCTCACGGCGAGTCTGATCGCCGCTCCGAGGGGCCAGCAGCAGCGCCAGCACCGCGCCAATGCCCAGGCCAAAGACCAGAAAAATGCCGACGACCATCGTGCGGTCACGGGCGGCACGGAGTTCAGCGTCACGGCTGTAGTAGATGCGATCATTCATGATACTTCCTCGTTTGCACCTATATGTCAACTGTAATTAATTGAACCACAGGCGTTGAAACCGGTCAAGAGATTCGTCGTTGCCAGCGATGAGAAGTCGATGAGTGGGAACTGGATCGGGCAGGTCGAGGCGGCCAACCTAACGGCGTCACCCGCCGTCGCTCAGAGGACGCGCTGCGTTACGGCTCGACCGGGCTGACGGGGAACTGGCCGGCGAGGACGTGGACGTAGCGCGCCAGATAGTGCAGCAAGTCCTGTCGCTCGTCGGGGTTGATGATGCTGAGGATTTGTCGAAGCTGCTGGAGAAAATCGGTCTGGACGGCAGTGTAGCGTTCTTCCCCGGCAGGCGTCAGCCGGACGTGGATCGAGCGGCGGTCGGCGGCGTTGCGCTCGCGCAGCACCAGCGGCGGATCGAAGGCTTCCAGCCGCGATACCAGCCCGGTCATGGTCGCGCTGGTCAGGTGATGAATCCGCGCGATCTGGCCGATGGGGCAGTCGCCGCCCTGCTCGGTCAGCGTCTTGAGGACGTAGAACTGCGGCGGCGTCAACTGATGGGCCGCCAGCGCCGCTGCCAGCCGCTTCTCGCCGTCGAGGACGATCTCGAACAGCAGCATGAAAAATTCGATACTGTCGCGGTTGAGGTTGGCTTCAGAGTCTGTCACACACGCGCTCACAGGGCCATGTACAGAAATATTTCGCCAGTGTATATCCGCCCTGCGCTTTACGCTAATCCGGCGGATGCTTGCCGAATCGCGTACAATCCCCTTAAATAATCACACTGTATGGGCTTTCAAAATTTCCACTTGAACCGCAAACATAAACTCACGACATCTCTCGCACCCCTCGCCCTGAGGGAGAGGGGCCGGGGGTGAGGGTTTAACCGGGAACAAAGCTTTACTCCCAGGCGTCCCACCTACAGAACGTTGACAGTTTTTGAAGGAGAAGTTTGATGAAGAAATGGCTATTGATGCTGGCGCTAGCGCTGCTGCTCTGCGCCGCTGCCGTCCCGGCGCTCGCGCAGGATGCCACCCCCGAAGCGACCATCAACGCCGCCGCTCTGCCCGATCCTGTCCGCAGCATCTATGCCGCGCTGACCGCCCAGGCTGGCCTGCGCGTCACGCCTGTGACGGTCGAACAGATCGAGTTCCCCGATGGCTGTCTCGGCGCGCCGTCGGCGAATGAGATGTGCGCGATGATGATTACCGAGGGCTATCGCGCGACTTTCGACTCGCCCTACGGCCCGTTTGAGATTCGTACCAGCCTGACGGGCGACAATTTCCGCTTCGCCGCGCCGCTGGCGCTTCCGGCCAATACCCTGCCTGCCGTGCGCTTCCAGTATTCCGGCGGCATCGCGGGCGTCTGCTACCGCCTCATCATCGGGCCGGACGGTTCCTACGCGGCGCTCAACTGCCGTCGGGTCGGCGTGATGGCGACCGGCACGCTCAGCGAACCGTTCAAGTCGGAATTTCTGGCGGCGGTGGCGCAGTATGGCGATTTCGATTGGGCCAGCGCGCTAAAGCCGAACGTCAGCGATCAGTTTTCGGCGCGCTACAGCTTTCACGGCGCGGGCGAGGGCGCTGCCGACGACCGGGCTGCCGCGTCCATCGGCGCAGCGCTGACCACGCTCATCAATGCGCTGTCCATGCCGTCGGTGGTGACACCTGAAGCGCCCGCCGCCGTCGCTCTCCCTGACACAGCGCGCGCTGTTTACGATCAACTGATCGCGCTGCCGGGGTTGAGCGCGGATGTGGTTACGCCAGTTTCGGTCGCTCAGGTCGAATTCCCTGACGGCTGCCTCGGCGTCCATTTGCCCGACGAGATGTGTACCGAAGCGATTATCGAAGGCTATCGGACTCTTTTCGACACGCCCTACGGCACTTTCGAGCTTCGTACTCCCCTGACCGGCGACAACTTCCGCTTCGCCGCGCCGCTGCCGCTGCCCACGAACACGCTGCCCGCAATCCTGTACAAACTGTCAGGCGGCATTGTCGGAGTGTGTAACCGGCTGGTCATCGGGCCGGACAGCCGCTATGCGCTGTCGTCCTGTCGTGGCGCTGCGACCGTGATCTCGGTTGGCGCGCTGCCCGACGAGTACCAATCCGTGCTGGCTGACGCGCTGGCGACCTATGCGCCGTTCAAGTGGCCGATGACGATTGTGCTGCCCGCGCCCGATCAGTTCGTCAGCAGCATGATCTTTAACGGAACCGGCACAGAGAAGCTCGACGAGCAGGCGGCGGCAGCGCTCGACAGCCAACTGATGTCGCTTGTCCATGACCCGGCGCTGGCTGCTGACGAGTTCGCTGCCTGTTCGGCTACACCGCAGCCAACGCCCTGTCCCCCCGCCAGCAGCTAGTCGATTTTCTAACTCCGGCCTCACCCCGCTCTACAAGCAGCGGGGGTGAGGCAGGGCAAACGCATCAAAATCACAACTCAGACTATAAAAGGTCATGAGGGTTTGTAGGGGCGACCCGGCGGGTCGCCCCTACGTTACCGTTGACCCTGGATAAACCGATATGAGCTTTCTTGAAACTCCGATCAGATTTGATGCGTTTGCCCTGGGGAGTGAGGTCGAATGGCTTGCTTCGATAGAACAATTGTGCTTAAATAAGAACTGACCCCTTGATCGGGCGCTGCCGAAAAATCAACTTCGTCCGGCCTGAAGCGCAGAGTGCGGCCTATGTCGATTGTGTTCACCGAACGTCCCTCAGACTCGCCTTTCGTCGAGAAGATCACGCATGGCTATCTGCTCGGCGCAGGCTCGTCCGTGCGCCCCGCCGAATGTCACTGGCACATGGTGATTACGCGGCATGAGGGCGGGACGCAGTGCGTCATCGCCGGGCCGCTGACTGCGTCGGGCGTGGTGTCGTGGCCCGCGTCCGCCGAAGTCATCTGGGTGCAGCTCAAGCTCGGCACGTTCATGCCCCACCTGCCCGCCCGGATGCTGATCGACGCCGAAACGCCGATGCCGGACGCCAGCCGTCAGTCATTCTGGCTCAACGGCTCGGCGTGGCAGTTCCCCAATCACGAGAACGTCGATACCTTCATCGACCGGCTGGCGCGTCAGGACATCCTCGCGCGTGACCCGCTGATCGGCTCGGTGCTGCAAGGCCAACTGCCTGACCTGTCGCCGCGTACCGTGCGTGGCCGGTTTCTGCGCGTCACCGGGATGACACAGGGCCAGATTCATCAGATCATTCGCGCCCAGCGCGCCGCCGATCTGCTGCGTCAGGGCGTCCCGATCCTCGACACTGTTGACGCGGCAGGGTACTTCGATCAGCCGCACCTCACCCGCTCGCTCAGGCAGTGGGTCGGCCACACACCCGCCCAACTGCTTCGAGCCGCGCAGGCGGGCTGACCTGCCGTTTTATACAAGACTCAGGTTGTCGTCCGGTTTATCCTGAAGCTGTTCTTCAATCACGCACACGGAAGGAACAGCAATATGGGTAAGGTTGGCGCAGGCTTCTCGATGTCAGTCGATGGCTTTATCTCCGGCCCGAACGATGATGAGGGCCGCCTTTTCGCCTGGATGTTCGCAGGCGATACCGACGTCAAGCTCGAAGCGGGCGACCGCGATTTCGACCTCAAGGTATCCGAAGAAAGCGCCCGGATATTTGAAGACCGCGGCAACACAATTGGCGCGATTGTCTCTGGTCGGCGGATGTTCGACCTTGCTGGCGCGTGGGGCGGCAGGCATCCGATTGGCTGCCCGGTCGTCGTGCTGACGCATCACATCCCGCCGGAGTGGGCCAATCACGAGTCGTTCACCTTCGTCACCGAAGGCGGCATCGAGGCGGCGATTGCGAAAGCGCAGGAAATTGCGGGCGACCAGCGCATCGGCGTCGGCGGCGCGAACGTGACGCAGCAGGCGCTCAAGGCTGGCCTGCTCGACGAGATCGGCATCGACCTTGTGCCGGTGCTGCTCGGCGACGGCGTCCGGCTCTATAAGGCGCTCGGCATCGAGCCGGTCGAGCTGAAACTGACCGGCATCACGCAGGGAACCGGCGTCATTCACCTGGGCTTCGACGTCATTAAGTGACGCTTATCAGTCCTGCGCAGAGGCTTACTCGATATTCACTGATCGTCGCGCGGATTCCCCTCTCCCGGTGGGAGAGGGTCAGGGTGAGGGAAAATTCAATGGACATGAAACTTGAAGTGGTCATGCTGCCTGTCTCGGACATCGACCGCGCCAAAGCCTTCTACGTCGATCAGGTCGGTTTTCACCTCGACCACGACGTGCAGCCGGGGGGTGGCGTGCGCGTCGTCCAGTTGACGCCGCCGGGGTCGGGCTGTTCAGTTGTGATCGGCAGCGGAATGAGCGATTTAGCGGCCATGACCCCCGGTTCGATCAAGGGGCTGCATCTGGTCGTCAGGGATGTCTCTGCCGTCCGTCAGGTGCTGGCCGGTCGCGGCGTGGCGATGGGCGACGTGGTCGAGTACCCCGGCGGCATCAAGTACGCCGGGTTCAGCGATCCTGACGGCAATTCATGGATGCTGCAAGAAGTCCCCGCCGACGCGAAGCTTCAGCGCCCCGAATAAACCAGCACGCCGGACGGTGTCCGGCGTGTTTTCAATTCCAGCGACCTGCCGACGCCTAGCGCAGCGCGTCCCAGACTTCGAGCTTGGCGCGGACACGGCGAATGACCTCATTGGTGTACTCGGTCGTCGATGCGCCGCCGCCGAGGTCGTGGGTGCGGACGCCATCGTAGATCGTCTCCATCGACGCCTCATAGATCGCGCGGCTGGCGCTGTCGGCGTGCTTGTCGTGCATGTAGCCGAGCAGCGCCGCCCCGGCCAGAATCATCGCCAGCGGGTTGGCGAGGTTCTTGCCCTGAAGGCTCGGCGCGGTTCCGTGCGGCGCTTCGGTCAGGACGATTTTTGGCTCGAAGTTCTCGTCGAGACTCAGAATGACGGATTCAGCCCCGGCGATGCTGCCGAACAGCTTGAGCACCAGATCGCTCAGGCTGTCGCCGTCACGGTTGAGCGCCGGGATCGCCAGCGCCTCGCCGGTCGTTTCCAGCAGCAGCGCGTAGGTAGCGTCGATCAACTGCGGGTCATAGGCGACGTCGGGATAGCGCTGATGGGCGGCGTCGAGTTCTTCCTTGAACATGCCGTCGTAGATCGGGTTGACGGTGTATTTCGGCCCGCCAAAGACTTTCGCGCCGTTCTTGCGGGCGAACCGGAAGGTGAACTCGGCGACGGCGCGACAGTTGCGCCGTGACAGCCTGCGCGTGCTGTAGGCGACCTCGTCCAGCCCTTCACCTTCGCGCCACTCCTTAGCGTTATAGGCGTCCTCGACGGCCATTCGCACGACCGAGATCGGCGCATAAACACCGGCAATCGGTCGCACCGACGGGATGCGCCTGCCAGTACGCAGAATCACCTGACCGCCGATCAGGTCGCGCAGCAGCGCATTCGGGCTGCCGACGTCGTCCGCCCCTTCCGGCGTGATCGTCGCGGCTTTGATGCCGAAGCCAGTCGCCTTGATGCGCTCCGCCGCTTCGTAGACCACTTGATTTTTCGTCGCGCGACGGGTGGCAAGCGACAGGTCGAACGTCTCGAAATTCAGCGGGACACGGATCACTTTCGGGTCGAGGACGCGCAGCGCCTCGTCGAGCAGCTCCTGTCCGGTCTGATCGCCCTGGAGTACGACGACAGTCGGTGTGGTCACAGTGTGCCTCTTTCGTTTGTGCTTACAATCACTGCCGCTGATTGTAAAAGAGAATCGCTGGCTTTCGCAAAATCGGTTCTGCGGTAAACTACCGGCGCAATCGAGCGCGTCGAACAGACGCGCGGATGAACAGCGGGTTGCCGATCTGGCGCTGCGGCCTGTCACCCGTCTACCGGCAGGTTTTGATGAGGAGTCTTACGCCATGAAAAAATGGATTGCTCTGGCCGCGCTGATGCTCGTGGCTTTCGCCTACGCCGGTCAGTACAGCGCCGCGCAGGATGCCACCCAGCCCGCCCCGACGGCGCGCGCAACAGTGTCGGCGCAGGCTCAGCCAACCTGGACGGCGGGGCCAGCCTCGACGGTGCAGATCAACTTCGTCGCCTGCGCCAATCAGGCGGTCGTCAACCTGACCGGTCTGCTGACCGGCGGACGCGCGATTTACTATCAGGTCTTTTCGGCGGCAGGGGGCGGCGGCACAGCGCTAACCGGCCTGCGTCAGGTCAACGGCAGCGGCAATTACGCCGTCAGCGAAGTCATTCCCTATACCAGCGACCAGACGGTCGCGGGCGGCGCGGTCGCCAGCGTCGCTGTCCGCATTGCTTCCGCCTCGAACCCCAACTCGATTGAATTTAAGACGACCGTTGACGATGGACAGGACGGCTGCAACAACCCGCAGAATCCTGAAACGTCGAGCGTCGATCTCGGCGGCGCAGGGGGCGCGGGCAGCGGCGCGGCCTCAGCTCCGTCTTCGGGGCAGATTCTCGCGCCCGGCGGCAGCGTGCTGAACGCCAATCTCCAGCCCGAAGCGCAGGTCGTCATCGGCTCGCGGCCCTCGGAAACCTTTCGCTCCTCGACGGCGGGGCTGGTTTTCGCCGAGTGCGACAAATACTCGCAGGCCATTCCCGGCATCATCTACAACACCGACAAGGTGACGATCTTCTGGTCGTGGTATGCCAAAACGCTGGAACAGATTCAGGATCAGCGCGTCCACGCCCGGTTCTCGGTCAAGGTCAACACCGCGCCGCTGCGAAATGCCGACGTCAGCGAACCGGCGCAGATCGACGGCAACTACTGGATTTTCTACACCGTCCCGCTCGGCAACCTGCGCCCCGGCCATTACGAGGTTGAGTTCCGCCAGACATGGGACACGGTGATTAGCGATGGCTACTCGAAGTTCGGCCCGAACACGTCGAACGATCTGACCGCCAGCAACTGTAATTTCGACGTGACCGACCTCAAGAGCAAAGACCCGGTCGTGTACGCCGAGCAGTATAACCCGACCAACTACGCTGTTCATGACCTGAACGCCGCGCTCGATCCTGGCAGTCAGGGCGGGTAGCGCGCCGATGCTGCCGTCGTGGACGCAGGCGGCTGCCCTGCTCGGCTTCGACCTGACGGCGGATGTTCAGGCGCAGTTCGCGCGCTACGCCGAGGAGCTGATCGCCTGGAATGAGCATACCAACCTCACGGCCATCACTGCGCCCGCTGAGGTGGAAGTGCGCCACTTTCTCGACTCGCTGACGATTGCGCGCGCCGCCGACCTGCATGACGGCGCGCGCGTGATCGACGTCGGCTCTGGCGCTGGTTTTCCCGGCCTGCCGCTGGCGATTGTCTACCCGAATATCCGAGTTTCGCTGCTCGAATCAACCGGCAAGAAGATCGCCTTTCTCAATCACGTCATCCAGACGCTCGGCCTGACTAACGCTGTCACCGTCAATGCCCGCGCTGAGGACGCCGGACAGCTTCCGGCGCATCGCGCGGCCTATGATCTGGTGCTGGCGCGCGCTGTCGCCCGGCTGCCCGGCCTGCTCGAATATCTGCTGCCGCTGGCGAAGGTCGGCGGACGCTGTATCGCCATGAAGGGTGTGAGCGCGCAGGCCGAAGCCCGCGACGCAGCACCGGCGCTCCGGCTGCTCGGCGGCAGGTTGACCGGCATCGAGGCGGTGACGCTGCCCGGCGTTGATGAGCCTCATTATCTGGTGGTCGTTGACAAAGTCGCCGCAACGCCCGCCGCCTATCCGCGCAAGCCCGGTATCCCCACACGCAGGCCGCTGATCTGAACGTCAAGAGGCGACCGGCGCGGTCGCCTCTCAAACCCTCACCCTGAGGGGCGAGCGGTGAAGCCTGACTACGGCCCCGGCGTCAGGATGAGCTGGAATTGTCCGGGATCGACAATGATAAACTTCTTGGTCGGCGTCGGCGTGTTAATCAGCAGTATCGGCAGCGTACCGACGAAGATCGGCGGTTTGATCAGCGTCACATTCAGATGGAAAGTCGGCGTGATCGGCGGCGGCGGTGGCGGTAACGTCGGGACATCCGTTGGGACACCGGTCGGGATATCCGTTGGGATCACAGTCGCCAGAGGCGCTGGCGTCGAGGTCGGCAGGTTGATGATCGGCACGCCGCCGCAGTCGCCGCCAATTCGAACGACCGAAGTCGATACCCAGCCGACCAGACCGCTGACGCTGACCTGGAACCAGCTATTGTCGCCGAGCCGTCCGGTCACGGGGATGATCTGCGTTAACGTGATCTGGGTGATGATCGAATGGTCAGTTCCCGGCCCGCTGCGAACGTTGATGCGCTCCGCCCCCGCCGAGGCGACCACGCACGGCCCGCTGACCGGCAGCGCAATCAGCGCGTCAGTCGCGGTCACAATCGGCACGAGCGTAACCGTCGGGCCGAATGGCGGGAGAGTTGGCGCGGCAGTCGGCCCGACAGTGCCGTTCGCGCTTTCGAGCGCCATGATGAACTGCTCGACCGGGCTGCTGTTGCCGAAGTCGATCTGCACCAGATAGGGGCTGTTCCCCGGCGGAATTTTGAAGCTGGTTTCCAGCAGGCGCGGGCCGCTGGAGCCGAGGACTTCGCCGGTCGCGCCGTCAGCCAGCGTGACCGATGGCCCGCCCGCGACCGAGACGCTGGTTACGCGCAGCGTCAGCGGCTGCGAGGGATCGGCGTTGAAGCTGAAGCGGCGCGAGGTGGTCGCGCCATCGACACTGCTCGTCATGGGCGTATTGAGTGGAAGCAGCGTCGCGGGCGCTTCAGCGGCAGCCGACGCGGGCTGCACCGCGATGACGAACTGCCCGCCGACACCGTTGGCCGTCTGGACGATAAGCTGATAGTTTCCGGCCTGTGTTGCCGTCAGCGCCCCCTGTACCGAGTTCGCGGCTGACGGATTTAGCTGATTCTGGACCGCCGCGCCGGTCGGGTCAACAATCCGCAGCCCCGGCGCAAAACCGGGCGTCAGCGACAGCACCAGCACGTTGACGCTCTGTCCGGCGGTTGCGCTGAAGATGTAGGCGGGAGCCGGATCGGTCGCTGTGATCTGTCCGGGTTTATTATCGCCGAGGGCAATCGGCTGCTGCGAGGTCTGCGCCAGCGCGACGGTGGCGACATGCAGCGCGACGACCGCGACCGTCAGAACGGCGGCGACGGTGATGAAGTGCAATCGACGGTGGGAAGTCATCATCACTCCTTTTACTAACGATCTGATATAGCCTTACTTTAATGAGCAATTTCCGACCTTGCAAGCACGCGCGCAGCCCTCACGGGAAGCGAGTCGCGCCATTTTTGCATCTTTTTTATGGGTAGCCATCTTGTTATGCTATCCGCCATGAGCATCGAACTCGGCCTGCTGCGCCCGCGTCCCCCCTACAATTTCGACTCGACGGCCAGCGCCACGCGCTATTCCAGCGTGTCTGGCGTCATGCGTGATGGTCGCTTTCGGCGGGCGCTGCGCGTCGGCGCTCAGGTCGCCTTGATCGAGGCCGAAAGTCAGGGGAGCATCGACGCGCCGCTGATCGCCGTCCGCCTGCTGGCCGCCAGTGGGCCGGTCGATCCGAGCGCCGCGCTCGAACAGGCAGCGCGGGTGCTGAATACACGCGGCGATCTGCGTGACTTCTACGCCTATGCTCGCAGCGATGCCGCGCTCTGGTCGGTCGTCGAGCCGCTCTACGGCCTGCACGAGCTTCAGACCGAAACAGTCTTTGAGGCGCTGATGCTGACGATCATCGAGCAGCAGATTTCGCTGGCTGGAGCGCACCGGGCGCAGCGCTGGCTGCTTGAATGGGGCGGCGAGGGCGTGACCTGCGCGGGCGAAACCTATTACGTCTTTCCGCGCGCGGAGCGGCTGGCCCGCGCGACGGTCGATGACCTGACGCCGCTGAAGATCACCTTCCGGCGAATGCAGTTGATGATCGACCTGGCGCAGCGCGAAGTCGAAGCCTCGCTGGAGCGGCTGCGCGCCCTGCCTGCTGACGCCGCCTATCAGCAGTTGCTCGATCTCAAGGGTGTCGGTCGCTGGACAGCCGCCTGGACGATGACGCGGGGACTCGACTGCTATCGCTACTTTGGCAGCGCCGACGTCGCCTTACGCGCCGCCGTCAATCACTACTATTTCGGCGCGGTCGGTCGCTGTGACGCCGACCTGACCGACGCGCTGTTCGCGCGCCACGGCCAGTTCGACGCGCTGGCGGCCTATTACACCCTGACGCGCTGGGCTTTCGAGCGCTACTGAGCGCGAATTTGCACGCTGACCTGCCCATCGCTGCCGCCCCCCGCGTAGGCGATCACGAGGATGTAAGCGCCGTCCGCCGGAATCGGAAAGTTGCTGATGAGCGCGTTCTGGTTGGTTGCGCTGGCGTCGTCACTGGCGACGAGCGGCTGATTATCCAGACCGAGCAGGACGAGCAGTGGATCAACCGTGCCGTTGACGCGCGCCGCCGCGATGCTGACCGACTGGCCTTTCTTCAGGTTGATCGGCACGACGAAGGCTTTATTGGCCGCCATTGTCACGCGGAAAGACGCGCTGCCGTTGATCGGCTGTCCGGTGGATTCCTGCGGCTTCTGCGCGCTGATCCAGTTGAAGTAGTCAGCAGCGGCGGCGGACGGGCTGCCAAGCGCGTCATAGGCACTGGCGCGGAACAGGAACAGCGCGCCGTTGTCCGGCGCAAGCTGGATCGCTTCGTCCAGGTCTTTAATCGCCGAGGCGTAATCGCTCTGCTGCATAAAAGCCTGCGCGCGCAGGGTGTAGAGGTCGCCGCTGGGGCTGGCCTTGATAGCGCTGGTCAGGTCGCTGATCGCTTCAGGGAGCTGGTTGGTTCCAATGTACAGGCGGGCGCGGCTGGTACGGATTTTGAGCTGCTCGTCCGGCATTCCATCGGCCAGCGGCAGCGCCCGGTTCAGGTCGTCGAGCGCTTCTGGCAGCCGGTTGAGCGCCGCGTAGGACAGGCCGCGCACGAGGTAGCCATGCGCGAACGTCGGGTTCATCAGGATGAACAGGCTGCTTTCGACGACAGCCTGCTCGAACTGGCTGGCGCTGTAATCGTCAATCGCGCGGTCGAGGACGTTCCGGGCAACGAGCGATAACTGAGTCGGGTTTCCCTGTCCAGAGTTGGAGCCGGGGGCGGGCGTGCCGGGCTGATCCTGCGCGAGTGCCAGCGCCGGAGCCAGCAGGGTCACGGCGAGCAGCAGCGCGGCGAGCTTACGCATAGGGTCGTTCCTCTCGAAGCGTCGTAGCATCTCTGGCTCGATTATAACGAACGTTTCTTCGTCCAGAAATGAGCGTCCGTTAGTCCCCCTCGCTGGCTTCGGTAGCGGCGTGAACAATCGCGTCCCATACGCTTCCTGTCGCATCGTCTCTCCGCTCCCGCCGGGAGCGGGGTGAGGGATCTTAGTCGAACCAGACGTGCAGTGTGTGATCGCGGCGCGGATAGGCAAGGCCAGAATCCGTCGCTGGCCCGCTCGCGCCAGTGGGCGTCAACTGCAAGCGCAGGTGGCTGGCATTGACTTGTCCGGCGGCTTTCCAGCGCCGCATCCGCCCCTCAATAGCGAGGAAGGCGTCTGCCCCGGCGAAACAGTGGATACGACCGCCACCGCCATAGGGGACGAAACAGGCGCTCCCCGGCGCGATCAGCGCGAATCCCGGCTCGCTGATGCCGAAAGCGGCGCTGTCGTCGATCAGGTGGTAAAGCGCCAGCAGCGTCCCTGTCGGTCGATTGAGCATCAGGTAGGGCAGAAAGCCATTCCAGATCGCCTCGGCGCTCAGGCTGGTATCGAGGTGGCCGATGTCGGCGTCGTCGGACAGCAACCACTGGAGCGCCGTCAGGTCGAGGTATTGATCGGCGCTGTAATTCAGCACCATCGACGAACTGCCGACGCGGTAGCTGGCGCGCGGGCCTGCCGCCTGCCCACGCAGATGGATGAAGCTGCACGGCTGGTTATCGCTGCTGTACAGGCTGCCGTCAGGTTGTAAATAGAAAGCGGCGCTGGCCTGAAGCGCGTCGAGCCAGATCGGCGCGACCAGCACGCCGCCCGGCTTAAGCTGCTGCTTCCAGGCTTCCGGCACATCCCAGATGCCGACCGTGGCGATGATCCGGTCATACGAGGCGCGCGGCGCGTAGCCAGCGGCCCCGTCGCCCGGCACGACGGTGATCTTACTGCCCATGCCGATGCGCTGAAGGTTCTCGCGCGCCTGATCGACCATGCCGAGGTCATATTCAATCGTGGTGAGCTTACTGCTGTCGCCGACGATCTGCTGCATCAGCGCGGCGCTGTAGCCGGTTCCTGTGCCGATCTCCAGCACATTATCGCCGCTTTGCAGCCGAAGCTGGCGCAGCATTGACGCGATCATGCTCGGCTGACTGACCGAGCTAAGGATGCTGCCATCACTGTCGCGCTTGACGGCAATCGGCTCATCGGCGTAGGCGCGGTCGAGGGGAATACCGGGGAGAAACAGATGGCGCGGGACGGCCAGGAAGGCCGCCTCAATCGCCGCGTCCTGAAGCTGCACGCGCTGGCGCAGACGGTCAACCAGCGCCTGATTCAACGCCTGCGGCGTGGCGTTAAGCGTCATACCAGGCGCGACGTTTCTTCAGCGAAACACCCGCTTCGGCATCGCTCCGGCGGGCCGCGCGGACGCGCCCCTGCGCGTCGATATGAACCTGACCGGCACGCTGGAGTCGGGCAAATTCTTCCGGCGTGATGACCGGCGCAGGCTCGCCGCCGAGCCGTTCCAGCCGTTCCTCAAATCCGCTGTCGTCCGGCGCAGCATTCGGCGTTTCGTTCGACGCGGCAGACCCGACGCCATTTCCCGCCGGGGCATTCATGGCTTCATCCGTCAAATCACTCGTCTCCATCTTCGTCTTCTTCCAGTATAAGCCCGGTTCGGTCGTACAGTTCCATCAACGACAGCGAGTCGGCCTGTGGGTGGTCGTCCTCTAAGGAAGCCTGCTGGCGCACCAGATCGCCACAGACCAGACAGTGCGGGTCACGTTCGACGGTCGCCCAGACGGCAGAGTACGGCGGGCTGATCTGGCCGTCGATAATCTCTAACTCGGCATTGGCGAGGATGACTGTGTTCCCCGGCATGACCCGGTGAACCGCGGTCCCGTCCAGCAACTCGTTGAGCGCCATGTCGGCCTGCACGCCCGCCACGCGGACGACGTGCAGCCACAGCCCCGGCTCGGCTTCGAGCGTGCCGTCCGGCCCGATCATGCCGTAGTCCAGCTCGCCGGACTCGTCACGGCTGATGCTCAGACCCTCGCGCAGCTCGGCGGCCCAGCAGGCATAGCACGGCCCCTGGTAAGGGTGAATGATGACGACGTCGCCGCCTTCGCCGCGCTCGTAGACTCCGGCATAGACGGCGGTCAGACGGCGCGACAGGCAGGCTTCGTTGAGCACATATTTCGAGCCTTCGCCATCCATGCCCGATACGACCAGATCGACCCGGTCGAGAACATCGAGATTCTGCTCCAGCCGACCAACGCGCACCTCGACCTCAGCGCTGGCATTGCGTCGGCGGATCATGTCGGCGACGGCTTCAGCCTTCGGACGGCCCAGATCGCGGGCATCGGCAACATGGCGGACGAGATTAGTCGGCTCCAGCGTGTCGTCATCGACCAGAATAAAGTGGCCGACACCGCTCATCGCCAGACTGAGCGCGACGAAGCCCCCCCCCGAACCGAGGCCGATGACGGCCACGCGCTGCCCGGCCAGACGCGAGAGGTTGTCTTTGCCGAGCAGTCGTTCAACTCTGTCCCAGCTCATCGTGTCTCTCCTGCGATGTAACGGCGTCCGTAGGCGCGGCGGGCATCGGCGTCACGTCAGGCTTGAGGTTGAGGGCAGCTTCGAGGGCATGAAGATAGTCGATGAGATACTGCTGCGGCGTCCACTGCCATCCTGGCGGGTCAGCCAGCGGTTTTGAGCCGGCCCAGAGCTTCGCAAAGACGTCATAAAGGTCGTCGTTTTCGCCTGGCGGCGCGCAGGGCGCAAGGCGAGCAGTCGGCGCGTGAGTCGGGTAATCCCACGGAGTCGCCAGCAGCAGCACATAATCGGCTCCGGCGCGGGCGGTCAGCAGGCAGACTTCGAGCGGCGCTTGATCGTCGGCGTCCCACAGCACGACCGAGGCATTCAGGCCATCGCCGCTGATCCGGGCGAACTCGGTCGCAGCGCGGTCTTCGCTGGCGAGATGCCACGGCATCCCCGGCAGCGTCGGGAGCTGGCTGTCCGGGTAGATCGTCGGCGCAATTGGCAGGAACAGGCGCTGCGTCTGATCGATGTACCAGAAGTCGATCCGCGCGTTCGTGCCGTTGGCCTGCGGGACAGTGACGAAATTGGCGGTCGAGCCACTCGCTGCGCCCGATGGGTGGTCGAGCGTGACAATCGGCGCGAGCAGAAAGCTCATGCGATTATCGGGATCGTCGATCCAGCCGAGCGCGGTCATCAGGTCGCCGCCGCTCGGTTGAATCATGGTTCCGGGCTGCCTGTGCCAGTCGCCGAGATAGCGCAGCGGCACATCCCACTTATTCGGCGCGGTCGCGTCCGGCTGGCGCTGGCGCTCGCGCCATGCTCGCCAGTTCTCTTGCAGCCACCAGATCTGCTCATCCTGTCGCTCATCGCCCTGCTGGAAGGTGTGAAGCTGGCGGATGGCGCTCTCGTCGGGCGAGATCGTATCGAGGACGTAGAGCGTCGGGATGCCATTGGTATACGTCCCCGGCACGAGCAGGCCAACCATCGCCTCGCCGGTTTCGTCCTCGACGAACCGCTGCGCAGCGCTCACCATCTTCTCGATCACCCGGCGGGCGACGACGAGGTTAGGGACAAGGCGCTCTCGCGGTGTCAAACGGCTGAACATCACGCTCATTCTCTCCTGCGCGGCGGCAGCGGCGTCCTCGGATCAACCCGTTCCTCGATCCCCGGCCAGGCGCCGGTCGCGCGCCACGTATAGTAGGCATACAGCCATTGCACGGCCCACGCGGCCACCGTGACTGCCGTCGAGCGGCTCGGATTCCAGCCGTACTGTTCGCCGTCCTTCGGGTTGAACAGGCAGAGCTGGCCGTCCTCGTACTGGTGCTTCTGGCTGTAGATCGTCGGGCGAACCACGTAAGCCTCTGCCGGTCGATTCGGGTAATCCGCCGGGTAGGTGATCCTGAGCAGGTGGTTCGCGGTCGGCAGTGATGCCAGATTTAACTCGACTGTCCCTTCCCAGTAGAGCAGGTCGTGAGCCGGTACAGTCAGCCTGAAAGTATGGCCGAAGGTCGCGCGCATCGCCTCGACTTCCAGTCGCAGGCGCGGAGAGACATTACTCCGCGTTCCCCACCAGGGTGTCATAGCTGATTTCCACTCCTTGCGCACGGACGTTACATGGAAGATTGTACCACGGCGTCCTGCGCTCTGAGCGCGCCCCGGCGTCCCCTTTGCGCTGGCTGTACTCCTCTATACGCAGCCCGCCGCGCCGACGTTGCGACTGCGTAACTTCCTCGCTCAACACCCGCCTGTCTTGCGCGCATGAAAACTGTAAAAAATCTCCGTCGGCGCCTGCAAGCCCGCGCGGCTGCTGTATCCTTTGATCTGGCCTGTTGCTTCAAATATAGTGTCCCTCAAAGGAGACAAGCATGCGTTCAAGTTCCTTGCGGTTCTGGTTGGCCTGCGCCCTGCTGCTGGCGCTCGTGGCGATCAGCGCTGTGTCGGCGCTGGCCGATGACAACCTCGACCCGACCAAGTACGATGGCCGAATCAATCAGGCTGAGGTGCTTGGCGGCAATGCCGTCTACTGCATTGACCACAATGGGATGCCAACGAGTGATGGCTGGAGCGATGGCGGTATCCGCGTGCTCGACAGCAACGGACAGGTCGTGTTCTTCGCTTCAGCGGCGGAAATTGACGCGCTCGGCGTGCCGGACGTTAATACACTTATCCAGTCGGAAGGCGGCCTGTCACTCTACCGTCAGCCGGACGGCGGCTTCTCGCTCAACGGCTTCGACGAGTGGGGCAAGCCGTACACCTTCGTCTTTAACAACTGCGTGCCGATTGGCCCGGTTCCCTACACGCACGCCTCGATTCCTGAGCCGACGGAATATGTCGTTCCCCCGTGCAACGGGCCTGAACCGTCGATCTGCTAAACTAAGTTCAGTAAGTCTGAAACGCGCGAGTCACACGGCTCGCGCGTTGATTCTTCCTTAACGGCATATTAGCAACTTACGAAACCTGTAAATAATCGTGAATCTTATAGCGAATGACACTATATCTTGATACACTAGCGGCATTGCCCAGTGTCAGAAGGATAGTGGACATGAATAACCGTTTCTTTCGCGGCCTCAGTGTGATATTCACCCTGGCTGTACCTGCCTGCCTGGCTGTCGCCATCGTCTCTGCGAGCGACAACCTCGACCCGACCAAGTACGATGGCCGCATCAATCAGGCTGAGGTGCTTGGCGGCAACGCTATTTACTGCATTGACAATAATGGCCTCTCGACCAGCAATGGCTGGTCTGACGGCGGTATCCGCGTGCTCGATAGCAACGGCCAGATCGTCTTTTTCGCCCCGGCGGCAGAGATCGACGCGCTCGGCGTGCCGGACGTCAATACGCTTATCGAGACCGAAGGCGGCCTGTCACTCTATCGTCAACCGGACGGCGGCTTCTCGCTCAACGGCTTCGACGAGTGGGACAAGCCGTTCACCTTCGTCTTTAACGACTGCGTGCCGATTGGCCCGATTCCCAGTGCTGCGGCCCCGAAATATGTTTCAACCCCCCAGGCGCCTGGTTAGGGCAGGCAGCAGATCGTCGATCTCTCCAGCCAGAATCAATCACGTTCCTGATCGAAGCGACTTTAACGCGCGGGCCAGATAGCCCGCGCGTTTATTTTCTCACATGCCGATTTACCAAAGCTTAATGGTGTTTCTATAACCGTTCGCTTTATCGTCCGCCGTCGCCGTTGTACGCTGAGGGTGGAACTGGCTGGACGGGCCGGAAACTGAATTGGCCTTCTAAATAGTTAAGGCCCCCGATATAATTGACTGAACCGCTGTGACAGGGAGTGCCGATTGATGACATCCTTTCGCCGTTCGAGTGTCTTCACCGTGCTGGTCGCGCTGCTGCTCGCGCTCGCTGGCGCTGCGCTGACAGCGCGGTCCGCGCAGGCACAGGCCACGTCCTGCTGGTCGAAAATTTATGAAGATCGTGACATTGCGCCCGGCGTCGTGATGCCCGACGTCTACACCGGCCATCAGAAGTTCGACTCGGAGTGCCTGACCGTTCACGATAACCGCATCAATGCCAGCGATCTGGCCGCGCCGGTTGCCATCTACTGCCAGACTGACGGCGTCGCTTTCTGGGACATCAACTCGATCTCGAAGGGAACAAAAGCTTTTCTCGTCACTTTCGATTACATCGACAGTTTCCCGGCGCAGCCGAGCGAGAACACGCTGCTCGTGTCGGAAAGCGGCTACTCGTTCTATCGGCTGACGTCCGGCGAGCTGCAACTTAACTCGCCGCCCAACTGGGAAGGGAAATCCTACACCTTCATCTTTACCGGCTGTGAGCATCCTGAGCAGCAGCACTCGACGATGCAATAAGCTGCGCCCGCCGTTTCAACCCTCGAAGCAGGGCGGATCAGTCATGATCCGCCCTGCTTTTTTCTACCTGTTACAGCCCTCACCCCTGCCGACCTCACCCCCGGCCCCTTCGCGGCCTTCGGCTCCTGCCGAACAAAGAGAGGTTCGGCACGCTACGCCGCAAGCAGAGAGGGGAGAAAGATCAAGGCGATGCTTTTCGTAGAAGCGCGCTGGTTCGCGCTCGCTTGCCCTCACCCCCGGCCCCTTCACGGCAGGCGAAGGGGAAAGATGACAGGCGCGGTCAGCAGGACTTTCGCAGAGAGCCGGCTGTATTCCGTCATAAACCGAATGTATCCGGCCTGCGCTATTGACGCGCCGCCCAAAGTGACATACACTGTCCTTGATGATTTAAAAATATTAGAATGGTTAAATGATCCTGAATATGGTGCGAACAGAAGGGGGACAAGATGGATCTCCGTGAAGCCCAGTTTACCGAGCAGCGCCGCCGCGATCAGCTCCGCCGCGCCGCGCATTACCGCCTGTTGCGGCACGCCGCCCCGCCCCGCCCCCGGTTTCGATTCCTGCGTCCGGCGCTGATCTGGACGGGGCGCGTCCTTATCCGCGCAGGCGTCCGGCTGTTCCTCCTGTCAAAGACCTGGGAGCAGCGAGGCAACGCGGTGTACAATGAGGTCAACGAATGGGAGCCGTTGGCCTTTGAGGCTGCTGCCGAATAGCTGGAGTCGTTATGTCCCTGCTGGATGAGTCGCGGGCCGGAACTTCGCTCGACGATGCGTTCGTGATTGATGATCTGGAAACCCTGAAGGTGATCGCCGACCCGCTGCGTAAGCGGATCATGGAGCTGCTCGAAGCGCCGGGGACTGTCAAGCGCGTGGCACAACAGCTCGGAATGCCGCCATCGAAGCTTTACTATCACGTCAACCTGCTCGAAGAACACGGCCTGCTGCGCGTCACCGATATGCGGCTGGTATCCGGCATCGTCGAGAAACACTATCAGGTCGCCGCGCGCACCATCAATGTCAAGAGCGGCCTGCTTTCACCCTCAGTCGGCGACGACGGCCTGAATATGATGCTGGCTGAGATGCTGGAGCAGACCGCCGCCGACATCCGCGCTGCGGCTCGCTCCGGCGTGATCGAGTTCGAGGCTGACGCGCCCAAACAGCGCAAGCTGTTCATGTCGCGGATGGAAGTGACCCTGACCGAAGTCCAGGCGCTGACCTTTCAGGAACAGCTCAAGGCGCTGATCGAGGGTCTGGGCGACGACGCCGCTGACGATCAAAACCCGGACGTGCGCGAATATATCGTCCAGATCAGCATGTTTCCCCGTGACCTGCCCCGACCGGCGGAGAACACGACAGACGCCGACGAGTTATCCAGCCTGTGAGCCGGGAGCTGAATCAGCGCGCCGCTCGGCTGGCCGAAACCTGCCTGAAGGTCGGTCCGTCCCCCTACGATTCGCCTTCGGTGCATATCTCATCAAACATTATCCCCAAATGCACTGCGTTCCGTGTTAGTATTCCTGACAGAGTTCATTACGCGCTCTCCAACTGCGCCGGACTCGGAAGTAGAAAGGCGAAACACAATGGCTGAAGAAGTTGTCAAAACCCGACACGGCGTCATCATTCAGAATCCGCCGCTGGCCCGTTTCCTGTTCGACGATACGCGCTTCTCGGTCGTCTGGCTGATCGTGCGCGTGCTGGTCGGCTGGTCGTGGGTGAGCGCCGCGCTGGACAAGCTGAACAACCCTGCCTGGATGGTCACAGGGGACGCGCTCAAGGGCTTCTGGCAGAAGGCGGTGGCTGTTCCCGATGCGCCAGCCAAGCCGATGATTACCTACGACTGGTATCGTTCGTTCCTTCAGGGGATGCTTGACAGCGGCGCTTACGTCTGGTTCGCCCGGCTGATTACCATCGGGGAACTGGTCATTGGCCTCTGTCTGATCCTCGGTCTGTTCGTCGGCATCGCGGCCTTCTTCGGCGCGTTCATGAGCTGGAACTACATCATGGCCGGGTCGGCCAGCACCAACGGCCTGATGATGCTCGGCGCGGTGCTGCTGGTTCTGGCCTGGAAGACGGCGGGCTGGTATGGCCTCGACCGGCTGATGCTGCCGCTGGTCGGCACGCCGTGGCAGCAGAAAGAAGAGGCTGCTGCTGAAGCCGAGGAACGGCGCGAACAGCAGCGCGACCTCTCCTGACGACCGGAGAGGCGTCTCTCGCAGCGGCGCGATTGTTCGCGCCCGCCGACCGCACCCCCTCTTCGCGGTCTCGCTTCGCTTCGACTACGGTCGGCCAAAAGATGCCGACCCGCTTTCGCCCTCTCCGCAAGCAGAGAGGGGAGAAAAATAAGGCGGGGAATTTCGTCGGGGCATGATGCCTCACGCCCGGCTTTAACCTGATCCCTGAAAAAAACAGCGCCTCAGTTTGAGGCGCTGTTTTTTCAGGCGAGCGTTAGTTAGCCGGGAGCGAGCGTGGCGTCGCTGGCACCGGGGAGAACCGTCGGCTGTGTGAGCGCGGGCGGCTGGGTCGGCGCGGGGCGCAGAGTCGGCTGGCTGCCCGTATCGCCCTCGTCGCCAGGGATGGTCTGGCCGAGCGTCGCCGGGTTGGGCGTGCCGAGCGTGCCATCCGCGCCGATAGGGGTCGAGTTGGCGGCATTACTGGACGCTGAACCGGCAGCGTTGGCGGCGCAGCGGAAGCCGATTTCTGCCGTCGGCAGGCCGGGGCGCTGGCTCTGGCGATGCATCGTGCGGGCGAAGAACGGCAGGATTGCCCACGAGCCGCCGCGCACGACCTTCTCATCGCCGAGCGGCGGGCCTTGCGGATTGGGGCCAGTTGCTTCAGGCGAGGCATAGTATTGAGCATCGTACCAGTCGTTGACCCATTCGGCGACGTTGCCCGCCATGTTCAGAATCTGGTAGGGGCTGGCTCCCGTCGGGAAGCTATCGACCGGCATCGGGCCGCCTTCGTCACCGTCATCCGGCGCAGAACGGCTCGTCCAGGCGCGCGAGGCGTCCCAGTCGTTGCCCCACGGATAAATCCGTCCATCATCGCCGCGCGCGGCGCGCTCCCACTCGGCCTCGGTTGGCAGACGCCGACCGAGCG
>CAZZAO010000013.1:30359-58256 GCA_964652205.1 uncultured Anaerolineaceae bacterium
TTTCGCGCCGAACCACGTCACTTCAACTACCGGACGGTTGCTGATGACGCTCGGCACGGCGTAGTTGGCGCTGTCGAAGGTGACATTGCTGGTTTCCGATTCCTGACGGGTCGCCAGACAGGGCTGGCCGTCGCAGCCGTTGGTGTGGCTGCCGGGGCCGAGCAGGTTGAGGAACGTCAGATACTGCTCATAAGAGACTTCATAGGTTTCCATCTGGAAGGCCGAAACTGTGACCGGGTGCTGTGGTGACGAGTCCTGGGCCATCGCGGCGGTACACTGACCTTTGTCACGCTGCGTACAGTCATTAACGGCCTGCGCCGCTTCAGCGATGGTCGTCCCCATGTTAAACGTGCCGCCTGCGACCTGCTGTAACGGGCTGGCGACGCTGGCGAGCGCTGCCGGAATCTGCTGCTGGCCGCTGCTGTTGATGCTGCCGGGGCCGAGCGCCAGTCGGGTCGCCGTCGGCGGGATGTTGGGCGTGTGGGTGATCGTCGGCGTGATCTTCGACAGGTCGGTGGTGGCTGTGGCGGTCGGGGCCTGAATCGCCGCGAGGTCGATGGTCGATGTAGCCGTGACCAGGACTTCGGTCGGCGTCAGCGTCGGCGTGATCGGCAGCGGCGTCGCGGTGATAATGACCGGCGTTTGGGTTGCGCCAAAGGCGACTGTGCCGCTGGTGTTGATGCTGAAGAAACTGAGCGCCAGACCGGCCAGAACCAGCGTCGCGGCGCAGGCAAAGCCGAGGATCGCCCCGATGACGACCCACTGCCAGGCCGAGCCGCCGGAGCGCCGCCCCAGTTGACCATAATTGCTGCTTCGTGACATAACGATCTATCTCCTGAAGCCGGGCGACGAGACGCAGCCAATGGCGCTCCGCCTGATGATCGGACGTGCCGTCCCCCGATCTGGTTCACCGTCGGCCCGGACGATTGCTGGAAAACGGCACTATGGTAATCGAAACCGTCACAGGCGGCAACCGTTGTCTGCCCTACGACGCTTGACAAGCGTTTCGGCTATCGTTACGCTTAGGTTTATAGTGCGCCTGTTCGGACAAATACCGTGCTGAGTCTGAGCGTCCCCGAAACGACATCCTCATCGACCGATGGCCTGCGTCCTGTCAACCTGCGCACGGATCTCGCCCCACTGGCTGACCTGATCGAGCTGGCTTTCAGCGACACGATGGACAGCAGTGGTCGCGCGGCGATCCGCGAAATGCGGACGCTCAGCCGCATTGGCCTCGGCCTGAACGTGCTGGCCGGTGTCAATGAGCTGGCGCAGGGCATGAACCTCGGCTACGTCTATGTGCTGGGGGGGCATCTGGTCGGCAACGTCTCGGTCTATCCGTCGAACCTGCCGCAGAGCCTCGGCCCGACCTGGATCATCGCCAATGTCGCCGTTCACCCGGACTTTCGCGGTCGCGGCATCGCCACGCGGCTGATGCAGGCCAGCATGAACATGCTCCGCAACCGGGGCGCGCAAGCGGTCATCCTTCAGGTTGAGCGCGATAATGACGTCGCCTGCCGCCTCTATCGTCGGCTCGGCTTCGTCGTCGAGCAAACATGGACAACCTGGCGGCGTTCGAGCGGGCTGCGCGTGCCGCAGCCGTTCGACTTCAGCGCCCGCGATTTCGACGTCACGCGCAGGCGGCGCGGCGAATGGCGGGCCGAAATGGCGCTGGCTCAACACCTGCGTCCGCAGCGTCTCGGCGGCCTCGGCTGGCTGCGCCCTCTGCATCGCGGCCTGTTTCAGAAAGGCCTGACCAAAACCCTGACCGACTGGATCAGCCTCAATTCCGACGAGCATCTGATCGTCCGTTCACCGGACGAGCGCCAGCTCGCCGCCGCGCTGTGGGTCGAAACCGGCTTCGCGCTGTCGAGCGTTCGGCTGACGCTGATGGTCGAGCCGGACTACCAGGGCCGCTACGACGATGCGCTAATTAACATGGCCGTCCGGCGTCACGGCCTGCGCCAGCCGCTCTCCATCGAGCATCCTGCCGACGAGGCTGCGACCAGCAACGTCCTGCAATCGTACAACTTTCGCCCGCAGCGCACGCTCACGCACATGCGCTGGGAGCCAGAAATCAGGACTGAGGGCCGAGGACTGAGGACTGAGTAAACGTCCATCTGCTCACCCGACGACGTTGACTCTCTGTCCTTATCTTTAACGCAGTCCCTGGCCCTCAGTCCTTTTAAGGGTTACAAACGGCATGACGGAAATTATCATCATTCTGGTGCTGATCCTGCTCAATGGCATCTTCTCGATGTCTGAAGCAGCAGTCATCGCCTCACGCAAGGCCCGCTTGCAGCAGCAGGCCGAAAAAGGTCGGCGCGGCGCGCAGGTCGCGCTCGAACTGGCCGAGTCGCCCAACCGCTTCCTGTCCACCGTGCAGATTGGTATCACGCTGATCGGTATCCTGACCGGCGTTTTTGGCGGCGCGACGGTGGCGCAGGTCATCGCCGGGCAGATTCGCCTGCATCTCCCGCTGCTGGCGCGCTATGCTGATGCCATCGCCTTCAGCCTGATCGTCGCGCTGACGACCTATTTCTCGCTCATCCTCGGCGAGCTAGTGCCGAAACGCCTCGCGCTCCGCAGCCCTGAAGCGATTGCCCTGCTGGTTGCCCGACCGATGCGCCTGCTCTCGATAATCGCCGGGCCGGTCGTCAGCTTCCTCGGCGCATCGACCGATTTCGTCCTCTGGATTTTCCGCATCCGCCCGCTGGAAGGGCCGCCGGTGACGCAGGAAGAAATTCAGACCATGATTCAGCAGGGCGTCGAGGCTGGCGTGTTCGTCGAGTCCGAGGGGAGCATGGTCGAGGGCGTCTTTCGTCTCGGCGACCGGCGCGTGAGCACGCTGATGACGCCGCGCCACGAGATCGTCTGGCTCGACGTCCACTGGAATGCCGACGAGGCCATGCAGCGGATCATCACCTGCGAGCAGTCGCGCTACCCGATCTGTGACGACGACCTCGACCACGTCCTCGGCGTCGTTCACGCCAAGGACCTGCTGGTGCAGATGTTCGAGCATCAGCCGTTCGACCTGCGCGCCGTGATGGCCGAACCGCTGTTCGTGCCGGACAGTATGCTCGCCTCGAAGGTGCTGGAACAGTTCCGCGAGCACAGCCGCGAGATGGCGCTGGTCATCGGCGAGTACGGCGGTTTACAGGGGCTGGTCACGCTTCAGGACATTCTCGAAGAGATTGTCGGCGACAGCGAGGAAGAAGCGCCCGTCGAGCGCGCCGACGGCTCGTGGCTGTTCGACGGGCGGACTCCCGCCGACGAGTTCAAGGAAACGCTCGAAATCGACGATGATCTGCCGGGTGAAACTAATTTCGAGACGCTCGGAGGCTTCGTCATGGCGCAGCTTGGGCGCATCCCTGCGGCAGCGGAGTGGTTCGAGTGGGACAAATTCCGCTTCGAGGTGATGGACATGGACGGCAATCGGGTCGATAAGGTGCTGGTCAGTATCGCTACGCCGGATGAAAGCAAAGATTTTACAAACGCGACGACTGAAGCAGAGTAAAATCAGGGGGAGCGTCCCACGCACGCTGTCAGAAGGACTCACGATGCCCGATACCATCCTCATCGTCGATGACGAGCAGCACATTATCGACCTCGCCAAAATGTATCTGGAGCAGGAAGGCTTTCAGGTCTCCAGCGCGACCGACGGCCAGACGGCGCTGAAGCTGATCCTGAACACCCATCCGGCGCTGGTCGTGCTCGACCTGATGCTGCCGCAGATGGACGGTTGGGAAGTCTGCCGCCGCGTTCGCGCCGAGTCGGACGTGCCGATTGTCATGCTGACCGCGCGCAGCGACGACATCGACAAGATCGTTGGGCTGGAACTGGGCGCGGACGATTACCTGACCAAGCCATTCAATCCGCGCGAGCTGGTCGCGCGCGTCAAGGCAATCCTGCGCCGCGCGGACCGGCGTCTCACGACGAACAGCGGTGGAACTATTGTGATCGAGAACCTGATGATTGCGCCTGACAGGCGGCTGGTCACGGTCGATGGCCGGTCGGTTGACCTGCGGATGAAGGAATTTGATCTGCTGCTGACGCTGGCGGAAAATCGCGGCATGGTCTTCAGTCGCGAAAAGCTGCTCAACGTCGTCTGGGGCTACGATTTCGCCGGTGAGACGCGCACGGTCGATGTCCACGTCGCCCATCTGCGCCATAAACTCGAAGGGATGCGCCCAACCATTGAGACGGTCTGGGGCGTCGGCTACAAGCTGGATACGTAAGAGAAGGGCTGAGGACTGAGGGCCGAGGACTGAGTAAAGGATATGCTGACGCCAGTGCAACCCTATGGGCATTCTTTCGAGGCTCGATTCGATGCGGATCGCAAACTTATGCTTTTCGCTCAGTCCTCAGTCCTCAGTCCTCAGTCCTGTTTTTAGCTATGTCCGTCCGCGCGCGACTTTTCCTCTCCTACCTGCTGCTGCTGGCGATCACGCTCGGCGCGATGGTGATTGCGCTGGCGATCATCCTCGACACGCGCCCCGCGCCGCCGCAGCAGACCTATCAGCGCCTCGCCGCCATCGCGCAGGGCGCGCCACTCCGTGACGTGCTGCTCAACGCCCTGAGCGGCTTCGGCAGCAGCAGCGACCGCATCAACACGCTCGAAACTGACCTGACGCTGCTGGCGCAGGACTTGAATGTGCGCGTGCTGATCGTCAATTCGAGCGATAACAGCGTCATCTTCGACTCGATGAGTACCTTCGCGGCAGGCGACCTGGTCAACATCGGCCTCGATAATTACGCGGTTCCGGCGGCGATTCAGCGCGGGTTTTCCTCACGCGCAGCGACGATCTTCGGCCATTTTGAGGACGCGAGCGGCGAATGGCTGTTTGCCGGACTTGCCACCGTGCGCGGCGGCAATCCGTCGAGCGCGCTGCTGTTCGCCGATCCGCAGGTCAACCAGTCGCTTCAGCAGGCGCTTTCGTCCTACGGCAGCGCGCTGGCTCTGCCGCTCTGTCAATCGGCGCTGATCGGGCTGGTCGTCGCCAGTATTCTGGCGGTTGTCGGCACGCGCACGATTGCCAGACCGCTGCAAAGGGTGGCCTCGGCCAGCCAGAAAGTGGCTGAAGGGAACTATGACGAGCGCGCCCCGGTCAGCGGCCCGGCGGAAGTCCGTTCAGTCGCCGAGGCATTCAATTATATGACCGAACAGGTGCAGGCAACTCAGCACGCGCAGCAGGACTTCCTCGCCAACGTTTCACATGACCTTAAGACGCCGCTGACTTCGATTCAGGGCTTCTCGCAGGCCATCATGGATGGCGCAGCGCCCAACCCGGTGCAGGCGGCAAAGATCATCTACGAGGAAGCGGGACGCCTCAACCGAATGGTGACGCAGTTGACCGATCTGGCGCGCCTTCAGGCCGGGCGGATGTCGATGCGTATGACCGCTATCGACATCGGGCAGATACTGTCGGCGGTCGCGCAGCGCTTACAGATCGTCGCCCGCGAGAAGGGCATCACGCTGCACGTCGACGCTCAGCCGATGCCGGAGATCGCAGGCGACGGCGACCGACTGGCGCAGGTGTTGACCAACCTCATCAGCAACGCCATCAAGTACACGCCGCCCGGCGGCGATGTTTTTGTCTCGACGCGCGTCAGCAACGGCGGCGTCGATGCCATCATTCAGGATACCGGCATCGGCATCCCGGCGGAGGAACTGCCGCGCGTGTTCGAGCGCTTCTATCAGGTCGATAAGGCGCGCGGGCCGGAGCGTGGGACGGGCCTCGGCCTCGCTATCGTCCGCGAGATTGTGCAGGCCCACGGCGGTCGGATCAACGTCGCCAGCGCCGGGCCGGGCAAAGGCACGACCTTCACCCTCTGGCTGCCGTCGCCGGATATGAGCACGATTGTCCGCAGCCGCAGGCTGTAAGCCCTCACCCCAACCCCTCTCCCCGATCTGTACACCCGTATTACAGAGGGGGCAATATCGGCTTCACCGGGCAGCTTGATCCTGTTAGCGGGCGCGCTGTCCGTTGGCCCACCAGAAGAAGCGGTCGGTCGTACCTGTTTCGGCGCTGAATCCATGCCGCTCCAGCGTGGCGCGCAGTTGATCCAGATCGTAGAACCGCTTGTAGATTTTGAACTCGCGGCCATCGTTGAGCTTGCGATTGTCGTAGAGCATATCCTTATGGAACGCTTCGTGATTGCTGGCCGACGCGCCTGCGTCCGGCAGCGAATCGATCATGAAGACGCGACCGCCTATTCGGGTGGCGCGGCGCACCGTGTCGAGGAAGCTGTCGAGCGTTTCCGGCGGGACATGCGACATCCAGAAGGCCATGAATACCAGATCGTATTCGCGGTCGGGCTGCCACTGGAACAGGTCAGCCTGCCGATAGTCGACGCAGTCGCTTTTGACCTTGTCGCGGTTGATGGCGATGACTTCCGGCGCGGCGTCAAGCGCAACGACCGTCGCGCTGATCTGCGCCAGCTCTTTCGTCCAGTTGCCGGTTCCTGCCGCCAGTTCCAGGGTACTGTCGACCGGCCCAAGCTGATGGACGCGCTCGACCAGCGATTGAACATCCGCGAACCACAGGCGGTTAGTGGCTTCGCCGTGGTCGTAACGGCCAACGCGGTAGAACCACTCATCATACTCTCCGGCACGGGCGCGGTAATAGGCGATCTGATCCTGAAGAATTTTGCTGGACGACATGTGAATTCTTCCTCCGGGATACATTATCGCTGCTGATTATAGCGCGCTGGACTGCAATAGAGGGTTCAATCCATGCGGATGCTGGAGAAATAAAAACGGGGCGCGCTGATTCTCAGCGCGCCCCGTTCGATTCAGAGAGGAAACAAGCTTACGGCGTCGCCTCGGCAGTGGCGGCAGCCGTCGTTTCGACCGTCGCGGCAGGCACAGCCTCAGCGGTGGCGGCGCTGGTCGCTTCAGCAGTCGCCTCGAAGGTCGGGATGACGATGGACGGCGTCGATGGAATGACCGGAACCGGCGTCGGCGTGGTCGCGGACGGGTCGGGGGCGATGTCGAGCGCCGGGAGAATCCAGAAGGTGTCGACAACTTCGGCCAACTGCGCGTCGGCGCTGACCGCGACCGGTGTGGCTTCGGCAGTAGCGGCAGCCGTCGCTTCCGGCGTCGCGGCGGACGCCTGCGCGGTCTTACGCAGCGCGTTTAGATCAACGTTATTGCCCGCGAAGCGCAGGTTGGCGGCATAGAGCGTGCTGTTCGGCCCGTTGAGCAGCATGGCGACGGCGCTGCGCGAGTCACCATCGACGGTGGCGTAGCTGTAGGCGACCGAGAAGCCGCTGGCATCGCCGTGCGTGACTGGCTCAACGCTCAGGATGGTCGCGCCGGGCTGAAGGTTATCGACCCACTGGCTGGCGGCGGCCTCGTCGGCGAGGGTGACGCTGGCCTGCGTCTCGACGCGCATCTCCGTGCCGTCCACCGAGGTGATACTGGCCGGGCTGCCGGGAGCGGAGTCGGCGACAACCCACGAGGCGGGATAGCGGATGATGCCGTGCGAAACCGTGTCGTAGTACGACGTCCACTCAAACGGCGTGCCGTAGAACTGCTTGAACGGCGTAATGGCCTTCGAGAGCTGGCCGACCAGATACACCAGCATGTCGGTGGCGTTGTAGGGCGTGACCACGCGGACGTTGTAAATCCACTGGCCGTCAGTCCACGATAGCTGACGGGCGACGTACTGCTGGTTGTTGAGCGACAGGTTGAAGTCGATAACGAGCTGATCGCCGTCGTGCTTGCGCGAGGTTTCCGTCCAGGTGCCGTAGCGCGCCCAACTGGCGTTCAGGTAATTTCGGTCGTTGCGGGCATCCAACTGGTCGATGGTCGTGACCGGCGGCGTCGGCTGCTCGACCGAGACTTCGATGATGCTCAATGTCTGCTGATTGAACATCGTCACGCCCGCACGTCCAGCGTCGGAAATCGGGGTCAGTGGCAGCCACCCGGTCGGCTGACCGACGGTGAACAGGCCGCTGGGATGCAGGTAGACCTGCTTGAAGCTGACACCGCTGAAATCGGTCATCGGAGCAGGGACAGTCGCCGTAGGAACCGTGGTCGGTTCGAGCTGCGTGGTTGCCTGCGTTGCCTCCTGGCTAAGAAATGGAGCGACCACGCCCATTGCCATGACGAAGGCCATAAAAATAAAGAAGGCAACCGTGATTTTACTCTGGGTTTTTTGCATGAACTCGGACTCCGCTAGGCAGGTGCAAACCGGGCGAATGATACCTTAAAACTTGACCGCTGTTAAGACACACTCCGCCAGGGTGAATCCCGATTGGCGCAGCATGGTAAACTAGAGACTGTCGAGCCGTCTTCCACGCTTGCCGACCGGCTCCGCGCCTTCGGATGACTCAGTGATGGTGAGCCGTTCCATGCCTGAACAGAATGTCGTTGAGCCGCTGCCGTTCGAGTCGCTGACCAGAGCTAACATCGAGCATAAGCTCCCCGGCTGGTATGGCCGCTGGCGCGGGCAGATTCATGCCTGGGTGACGCAGCATTCCGACGCCACTGTCGCCAGCCTGCTGACGCTGCTGCCTGATCTGCTGGTGCTGACGGTGCGGCTGGCAAAAGACCCGCGCGTTCCCCTGTTTGCCAAAGCACAGTTGGCGCTGGCGGCGGCTTACGTCATCAGCCCGATTGATTTTCTGCCTGAAGCGGCGCTCGGCATCCTCGGCCTGAGCGATGACCTGACGGTGCTGGCGCTGGTACTCTACTGGCTGCAAAGCATGAACAGGATCGACCGCGAGGCGCTGCGTGATAATTGGCCCGGAGATGGGCAGGCCGAGGCCATCATCGACAACGTCCACGGGCGAATTATGGCCGAGCGCGATCAGATTCTCTCGCACGGCGTCTGGCAGAAAATTGAGCGGCGCTTCAGCCCCGCGCGCCGTGAGCAGCGTTCACGTCATCTGAGCGGCCCACTCAAGCGTCTGCGCCGAAAACAGGGAGAGCCGACATGACCGACTCGGAAGGTCGCTATGTCGAGATCATGCGCCGGATCGCCGAGCGCAAGGCACAGCAGGCCGCCGCGCCGAAGAAACAGGCGCGTGAGGGACTGGCGCACATCCTCGACGACGTCGATGCTTTCGGCAAGCTCGAAATGATTCAGCGCTCGAAGGCCGCGCGCAGGCTCTGCTGGGGGCCAGCGGTTGTCGGCGCGATCACGCCGTCGCCGTGGGCAGGCGTCGTCATCTGGCGGCGCGGCAGCGGCTACCACGACTACAAGCAGATTCAACTGATCGGCATCTGGGCGTTCAGCGGCGAGAACGGGACGCCGATTCTGACGGTCGGCTCGAAGATGCTGGCCTACACGGCGCGCGGCTACGAGGCCGAAGCCTACCATAAGCTGATCCGCAGGCACTTCAACATCTACTACCGCGACGACGGCAGCCCGCCGCCGCCGACAGGCCGCCGCTTCACGCTGGCCTACGACCCGGCACACCGGCTCGAAATCCGCGAGACGCTCATCGGTCCGCTGCGCTCACTGCTGTAAGTCGGCATTTTGCTCGTATCATAGAAGTAGAGATACGAGACGGTCTGGAGTCATCATGAGCGCGCTTGAACAGGAAATCCTCGAAAAGTTCCGCCTGCTGGATGAAAACGCTCGACGTCGTGCGTTTCAGCAAATGAGGTGGGAATTTCCTGCTGAAGCTGCGATATTGCCTGGTTCTAACAATCCAACGTCGCCTGAGGAGTTTTTGGAATGGGCGCGTGAGTTTCGTGCGCACTTACGTGCCAAATATGGCGACCGTGAAATTCCAAGCTCTACCGAGATGCTTAATGAGCTTAGGAATAGTACAGAATGAAGACCTTTGGTCAGGAAACGCCAGACGAGGGAAATTTCTCCAGCGTGCTTGAGCCAGAAATTTCGCTGGCCGAATGGCTCGAACAGGCAGCGGTTTTGCGTGAGGAGATGGCAGCGAAGTATGACCCAATGCCATTCTCTTTTGCTGAACTATTGAACAAAATCCGCGAAGAACGCGACAACCAAATTCTGGATAACATCCGTAATGCAGGCCATCCGACTTAGCGTCGCGGCGCTGATCTTCAACGCCGACGGCGCGGCCTTCAGAGTCAGCAGCGAGCGCGGCTGCCGCGAGTTCCCCGGCGGCAGGATTGAGTTCGGCGAGGCGCTCCACGACGCGCTCGACGCCCTAGACGTCGTCCGCGTCGTCAATGTCGGGGAAAATGCCGTGTCGCTCGTCTTCCCACGGCAGCTGAATGACGCGCGTGCGCGGCTCCAACGGCGGCAGCGCATCTGGCAGCGGCACAGCGGACGGCGGTTGATTCGGCTGACCGGCGGCCTGCGCCAGCGCGGCGTCGAAATCGAGCGCGTCGGCCTGCGCCTGTAAGTCGGCGCGGCGACGGCGGCGCGGACTGAGCATCCGCAGTCGTCCGTCGCTGCCCTCGCTCGACCCGAACAGCGACGGCAGCACAACGCGCCCGGTCGAGCGCAGAAACAGCAGCGCGCCGACCAGAATCACGCCCAGACAGACCACTGCCAGCCCACAAACTGCCACCGTTACCAGACTGTTTTCCGGCATGTTTCCACTCCGCAAGGACCCGCTGCGCTATTTTAGCACATCTGAGCGCATGAGCGACGGCTGACGACCTTCGGACAATCTGGCGAACAGGTCGGCGCCAGATTAGCGACGGTGGGTCTAGCCATTGTGGCAGGAAGCGGCGATAATGAGTAAGGTTGTCACCCTGTCACCAATCATTCACAAGGGTCGTCAGAAATGCCGAATTACGTCTCTCAGACCATCAGCAATATGCCGCCTTCCGGCATCCGCCGCTACTTCGACATCGTCGCCACAATGGACGACGTCGTGACGCTCGGCATCGGCGAGCCGAACTTCGTCACGCCCGAACACATCATGGACGCGGGCATCGCCAGCCTGCGTCGTGGCGAGACGGGCTATACCGCGAATTCCGGCACTATCGAGCTGCGCCGTGCGATCTCCGATTATATTATGCGGCTCTACGGCGTGCGTTACGAGGCGAAGGATCAGATTCTCGTCACCGTCGGCGTCAGCGAGGCGTTCTTTCTGGCGCTCAGGGCGATTCTCGATCCCGGCGACGAGGTGCTGGTCGTCCAGCCGTGTTTCGTCGCCAACACCGCCGCCGTCGAAATAGCGGGGGGCGTCCCGGTGACGGTCGATACCTGGGTCGAGGACGAGTTTCAGGTCACGGGCGCAGCGCTCGAAGCGAAAGTGACGGCGCGGACGAAAGCCATCCTCATCAGCTATCCGAACAATCCAACTGGCGCGGTGCTTTCGCGCGAGCGGCTGCTCGAAATCGCCGCTGTCGCCGAGAAGCATGATCTGGTCGTCGTCTCCGACGAGATTTACGAGCGGCTGGTCTATGGCGTCGAACATACCTGCTTCTCCTCGCTGCCCGGCATGTTCGACCGGACGATTCTCCTCAGCGGCATGAGCAAGACATTCGCCATGACCGGCTGGCGGATCGGCTACGCCTGCGCGCCTGCGCCGTTGATGGAAGCCATGCATAAACTGCATCAATACCTCATCATGTCCGCGCCGACGATGGGGCAGGCAGCAGCCCTCGAAGCGCTGGCCCACGGCGAAGAGGATGTCGAGTCGATGCGCCAGGCCTATGACCGCCGCCGCCAGAAACTGGTCGGCGGCTTCAACGCGCTAGGGCTAACCTGCTTTGAGCCGCGCGGCGCGTTCTACGCCTTTCCGTTGATTGCCGCGACGGGCCTGAGCGACGTGGAATTTTGCGACCGACTGCTCTACGAGGAACGGGTTGCGGTTGTCCCCGGCAGCGCCTTTGGGCAGAGCGGCACAGGCTTCGTCCGCGCCAGCTACACCAACAGCGATGAGAACATCGACAAGGCGCTGGAACGGCTGACGCGCTTTATGAGGAACCACGGCTAACATTTTCGACCTCCTAATTGAGATAGAATAAAGATGGGCTGCAAATGCAGCCCATCTTTTTATGGTTTAGCACGACTACGTTTCGTTTATTCGGGGAACTATCGGGCATAGAATAAATGGGGTGGGCTATAAGGACGACGAATGGTTCGATAGCCGTCGCTTCATCGAGCCGCTATCCTTCGGCACTTTGTTGTTACTCTGCTCAAAGGGGCTGCCTGAATGCCTTCCGCAGCGTCAGAGAAGCCGCTCATCCTCGTCTTAGATGACGATGCCGAGTCCGCGCGTTATCTCCACCAGACTCTCCTGAAGGAAGATCTGGCGGTCGAGGGGACGACTTACGAGCACTGTCTTGAGGCGTGCGCGCGCCTTCAACCGGACGCTGTCCTGCTGAGCGCCACACTGCGCCAGGGCGACCCGTTCAAGCTGTGTTCCGAGCTGAACGAGCTGGCCGATGCCGACTCGCCAGCGGTCATTATCATGACGCCGGATGACGGCGAACTGATCGCCGACGCGCAGGCCGCCGGGGCGGATGAACTGCTGCTGCGTCCGCTGCGCAGCCCGTTGATTAAGCAGGCCGTCCGTCGCCAGATCGAGATTGCCCGCCTGCGCCGCGTCCAGCGCGAGTCAGCGCGCTCGCAGGCGCTCGAAAATGCCCTGCTCGACTCAGAAGAGCGTTACCGCGTGCTGGTCGAGACGTTTGGCGATATTTTCTTCAACATCACCCCTGACCTGCACACCACCTACTTCAACCCGACGTTCGAGAAAGTCACCGGCTGGTCGCGCCATGAATGGATTGACCAGCCGCTGCTGTCGCTCGTCTACGCCGACGACCAGCCGACCGCTGTGGAGATGTTCGAACGCTTGCAGCAGGGCGAGCCACAACCCCCGGTCGAACTGCGCTTTTATACCGCCAGCGGCGAAATTCACTATGGCGAGTTTACCGCCCAGCCAGAATATCAGCGCCGGACACTGCTCGGCATCTGGGGGACGATCCGTGACATCACCGAGCGCAAGCTGGCTGAAGTGGCGGAACACGAACAGCGGGAACTGGCTGATTCGCTCCGCGATACGGCGACGGCGCTCAACCGCACGCTCGATCTCGACAAGTTATTTTCGATCCTGCTGACGCAGGTCGCGCGTGTCGTTCCGAACGACTCGTCGAATATTATGCTGATCGAGGACGGCATCGCCCGCGTCGTCCGCTCGCAAGGCTATCAGGCGCGCGGCATCGAGCCGGAAGTGCGTGCGATTCGCTTTCTGATCGAAGACACGCCGAATATGCGCTGGATGGCGCAGACGGGCGAAGCGCTGTTTTTGTCCGACGTGCGCGGCTACACAGGCTGGGTCAAGACGCCATCGACCGACTGGGTACGCTCGCATGTCGGCGTCCCGATCAGCATCGACGAGCGCGTGATCGGCTTCATCAATCTGGACAGCGCCATCGTCGATAGTTTCACGCCCGCTGACGTCGAGCACCTTCAGTCATTTGCCAGTCAGGCCGCCGTCGCCATTCGCAACGCCAACCTCTACAACGCGCTCCGGCGGCAGGCCGACGAACTGGAGACGCGGGTGGCCGAGCGCACCGCCGAAGTCGTCCGCGAGCGCGCCCAGTTGCGCGCCATTCTCGACTCAATGAACGAGGGCGTGATCTACGACGAAAAGCTGCGCGTCCTCTACATTAACGAGGCGCTGACCGAGATGACCGGCTACACAATCGACGAATGGCACGGCTATCTCGATACGCTCAAAAGCGATGCGATGACGCAGGACAGCCTCGACGACATGACGCGCCAGTTGTTCGACACCATCGCGGCAGGCCACCCCTGGACGCAGGAAATGCGGATTCGGCGCAAGGACGGCATCGAGTTCGACGCCAACCTGACCAGCACCCACGTCAGCGATAGTCGCGGACAGGTCATCGGCTCGGTCACGGTCATCCGCGACGTCAGCCAGGAAAAGGCGCTGGCCGACCAGAAGGCTCGCTTCGTCGCGCACGCTTCACATGAGCTGCGGACGCCAATCACCAACCTCAAGACGCGCCTCTATCTGCTTCAGCGCCAGCCGGAGCGCCTGCCCGACCACCTGAAGATTCTCAACGAAGTGACGGAGCGGATGCGTAATCTGGTCGAAGACCTGCTCGACGTCTCGCGCTTCGAGAGCGGCGTCATCTCACTCCGCCGGGAAGAAATCGAGCTGCAGGCGCTGGTTCTGGACGTCGTGCAGATGCAGCAGGCCGAAGCGGCGCAGAAAGACATCCTCGTGAGATCGCGCCTGCCGCCAGAGCCGGTCTACATTCAGGCCGACCATGATCGCTTCGTGCAGGTCGTAACCAATCTGCTCGTCAACGCCATCAACTACACGCCTGCCCGCGGCCATGTCGAGGTCGAGGTCGCTCTGCGCGATAACTCGGTGTTCGTCGTCGTCAGCGATGACGGCATCGGGATCAGCGAAGAACACATGCCCTATCTGTTTCAGGCGTTCTACCGCGCTGATACCCGCCCCGGCGGCACCGGCCTCGGCCTGAGCATCAGCCGTCAGATCGTCGAGCTGCACGGCGGCGAGATCACCGTCGAAAGCCAGCCCGGTCAGGGCAGCCGCTTCAGCGTGCGCCTGCCCATCGGCGATCCGCGCCACATCATCGCGCCCGTTCGCGGGTCAATTTGACGCGCGAACCAGCGCGGACGCCTGAGCCTCCATAGCGGCGGGAAACCTCCGCTCAAAACAGGGATTTATAACCGGCGTTCGTTCAAGCCTCAGGCGGTCTGCTCCGGCGAAAGTAGGCAACCGTGAACGCGGCGGCCTCGCCCGGAACCTGCCATGCCGACTTCAGGCCCCACCAGTCGCGCAGAAAGCCGAACACGCCCGGTCTGGGTCGGGCGCGCTCGCGGATGCGGACGAAGTTGAAGGCGTGAGAGGCGAATGTGTGCCACGCCTGCTGCCGACCGTAAAAATCAGCGCGTTCGTACCAGGCGGTCGGCGCGTGGTGAAGCGCGTTGAGCGCCTCAGGCGGAACCGGCGCGCCGAACTGCTCGACGGTATAACGCAGCAGCCGGTCGACGATGATGCTGACGCGGTAATAGGCCGCCATTTTGACCAGCCGATCCCAGTTGAGGTCGGGCGTGGTACGCAGGATGACGACCGTATCGGCCACCCAGCGCAGCGGATGGACGCTGCCCCAGCGCGCGCCGTGGGTCAGCGCGTGGAGCAGGTGATCGGCAGGGTCGAGCGCGTGGGTTGCCACGCCTTCGAGCGTGACCGGCTGCGCCTCTGACCAGAAAACGTCGCTGCCGCCGGGATAGCTGCCCTCAGCCAGCACTGACCAGTGCAGGTCGAGGCCGCGCTGATGATTGAAGAAACTGACGCCGTGGATGTAGCGCAGCCGCGAGGATGGCACGGCTTTCTGCACCCAGCCGCGCGCCTCAAGAAGGGCGAAAGCGCGCTCGACGTCGCTCAGCCTGACCAGCAGATCGAAATCGCCCATCGGTCGCGCTGCGATATCCTTGTAGTAGAGCAGCGCGTTGGCGACGCCCTTGAGGACACAGGTGGCGATGCCCGCCTCGCCCAGCGTCCGCGTCATGCCGAAACCCTGCCGAAACAATTGACCGTTCTCGACCCACGTCGATAGATAGACCGGCTTGAGCGCGTCGAGCTGTGGCGCGTCGGGACTCAGGCGGCTGAGGTTGCGCCAGACCAGCGGGAACAGACGGCGCGAACCAGCGTCTGCGCGTTCGATCTGTTCCCGCGCCAGCCAGCGCTGCCAGGCCTGCGCCGCGCGCTCATCCGGGTCGAGCGCCGCGTGGAGCAGATCAACCTGCGCTGCGCTCGGCCACCAGCTATGAATCGGGTAGGCGATGGCGGGCCGGGCGGGTTCGACTGTGCCTGTGGACATCGTGATTGGACTTCTTCGTTACCTCAGAACCGTAAAATGGCCGGGCGTGAGGCCGTCACTGCGGGTTTCGTTGTACGAGTCGCTACGCCAGTCGTGCGCCGCTGCGCCAGCCGTCACCGCCTGTGACGAGCGCGCGGATTTTGTTCATCTGAGCCGATAAGCGGTCAGCCAGCGTTCGTTCCGTCATATCGAGCATACGGCAGCCGGATCGCGCCGTCGAGGCGAATCGTCTCTCCGTTCAGCATCTCATTTTCGATGATCGACTGCGCCAGATGGGCAAATTCTTCCGGGCGGCCCAGGCGCGGCGGAAACGGAACCTGCTGGCCGATGGACGCGCGCAACTGGTCAGAATAGGCTTCGAGCAGCGGCGTATCGAAGATGCCGGGCGCGACCGTGACCACGCGCACGCCAATCGGGGCGAATTCGCGGGCAATCGGCAGCGTCATGCCGACGATCCCGGCTTTCGAGGCGGCGTAAGCGGCTTCGCCAACCTGCCCGTCGAAGGCGGAGATTGACGCCGTGTTGATGATGACACCGCGTTCACCGCCGGATGTCGGCGGGTTGTTCGCCATAATGCCCGCCGTCAGTCGGATGACGTTGAACGTCCCGACCAGATTGACAGCCAGCGCCCGCTCGAAGCGGCTGAGCAGAATCGGGCCGTCCTGACCGAGAACGCGCTCGTTAGGCGTGAAGCCTGCCGTATTGACGACAATATGCAGCGTGCCGAAGGCGCGGACGGCCTCGTTGACGGCGTTATGGACTTCCGACTCGACCGCTACGTCAGCCTTGACGAAGCGGGCGGCGCTGCCGATCTCCTCGGCCAGCGCCCGGCCTGTCGCGCCGTTGAGGTCGAGCAGCACGACGCGCGCGCCCTGCTGGACGAAACGCCGGACACAGGCTTCGCCGAGGCCGGACGCGCCGCCCGTCACCAGAGCAATTCTGTCTTTCAGTTGCATCATGAATTCCTTAAAGAAAGGACTGAGGGCTGAGGGCCGAGGACTGAGTCAAAGACGAGCAAACTTGCTCTGCCGTGACCATCATGCTCAGATGAAGATGTCCTGTTGGCGCATAGAGAGATAATTCTATTATAAAGCCTGTCAATAATTTTACTCAGCCCTCAGTTCTTATTGCTCAGTCCGCTCACGGTTCATCGACCGAGAAGCCGAGCGCAATGACGTAGCCCTCGTCGATCAGCAAAAGCTGCGCGCGGCGCGAGCGGCCATGCTCGTCCTGCTCGGCATAATCCGGGTCGTCGATCAGTCTGGCTTCCATGCCATGATGTTCAAAGACCCGCGCCATCCGTTCCGCCGCCGGCCTCGGCATCTCGCCGAGCAGCCCGCCGCCCGACGCCAGCAGATCAACCAGCGGCGCGGCGTGGTTCAGGTCGTCAGCCAATAGTCGCCACGGCCCGAAGGTGCTGGCATGGGCTTGTGACAGGTCGAGTGTCAATTCATAGAGCTTCGACGGCGTGCCGCGAAAGAAAACAGCGGTTTTCGGCGTGTTGTGCGCGTAGAGCAGCGGATGCTCATCGAGCAGCGCCAGCCGCCCGAACACACCCAGACTCAACTGATGCTCGTAGACGCCGAGCGCGCGAATGATGTAGCGACGGCGCTCGCGCAGCCCCTCAATGGCGGCGTCGTATTCTGCCGTCTGCACGAGCAGTTGAAGCTCGTTGGGGACGCCGCCCATCTGCGCCAGCAGCAGCACGCCGTAGTCCTGCTCGCCCGCGAGGTCGTTGAGAAGCTGCTGTCGCTTCGGCATGTCGGCCTACCTGAGCTTGAGGCGATCTGCCGCCCAGTTCGCCACCGGGAAGCCCACCGCTGCGTAATCGGCGATGACGGTCTGGGTATCATAAGGCACGGCGCGCAAGTCAATCTGAACGCTGCCGCCGTCGAAAGTCAGCAGACCCCACTCAGCGTAGCCCGGTTTGTCCTTCGACATGCCGATGCTGCCGACATTGACGACGCGCCAGCCGCCGATGTCCCGATCCATCTGGACGTGGATGTGACCGCCGATACCGAGCCGTCCCTCGCGGTCGAGCAGCGCATCGCGCCCCTGATCGGCGGGCGTGTCGGGGTTGAGAATCCCTTCATCGTTCCCCGGCGTGCCATGATAGCCGATGACGTAGCCGTAGCCGGGCGCGTTCAGGCCGAGGTCGCTGCCCAGATTGGACAGGAACTCGTAATCCTCAAAAGCAAGCTGCGCCAGCGTCCAGTTCAGGAGCGCGTCGCGCATCGGCAGGTTGCGGCGCATCGCCTCATAGGCGTCGGCGTCTTTGGCGGTCGGCTCCGGCGGTCGGTCGCCTTTGATGACGTAGCGGTCGGTGTTGCCGCAAATGGAATGGACGTTGTCCTTGCCGCAGCGCTCGATCAGGCCGCGCAGACGGCGGACACATTCGGCAGGGCGCGGGCCAAAGGCGACTACGTCGCCGAGCATCCAGACGGTGTCCGCGCCGCCGACGGCGTCGAGGTCGGCCAACGCGGCGTCGAGCGCCGTCAGGTTGCCGTGAATATCCGAGAGAACTGCGAGCCGCATCGGAGCATACTCCTTCGCCATAAGTTGCCTGATCTTAACACGTCGGCCTTATTTCGCCGTAACCGTCGATAAAATCGCCACAATTGTCGGCATGAGTGCGTCCATCTCCCCCGGCGCAGCGAAGGTGTTCATGTAAGCATAGCGGTCGTCGTCGAGCATGACGATGAAGGTCGTGTTATCGAAGCTCGGATAGCTGGCCGTCGATAGAGCGCCGGGATGGGCGATCTCGGCGTTGCTGCTGTCAGCCAGCGAGAAACCCGTTGGGGGGCTGAAGGGCGCGCCGCCGCTCGACGCGATCAGCGCGTTGAGGGCGTCGATGGGGCGCTGTGACGGATGGGCGGCGAGCGGCTTGCCTGTGACCTGACTGACCGACGAGACGAGCAGGATGCCGAACGGCTTTCCGGCGGGCGGCGGGCCGAAGGTGAATGTAGCTGACGGCGAGACAACCAGAAAATCAGTGCCGTTGACCGACTGGTGCGAGGCAGTCCAGCCTGCCGGGTAGTGGAAGCTCAGGCTGCCGTCTGGCTCGGCGTAGGTTTGCGGCAGATCGACTGAAGGCGTCGACTCTTCCGTCGGCGCAGGGGTCATCGTCGCTGATCGCTCGGTCGGCGCAGCAGTCGGGCTGATGGCGACCGTCGGCAGCGCGGTGGCGGCGCGAGTTGCGCTGGGCGGCAGCGCGGTCGGCGCGAGGGTTTCGGTCGGCAGGGCGGTCGGCAGCGCAGCCGTCGCAGGGCTGGTGGTCGGCCCGGTCGTCGCGGTTTCGGTCGCAGCGGGAACGGGCGTGACCAGCGCGAGCGTTGGCGCAGCGGCGACGGCACTGTTAATGCTGGCGGCGATAGCGTAGAGGGTCGGCGCGACGTCGCTCAGGCTGCCGGGCGGCGTCAGCACGCTCATGATGCCGCTGCCGCCGTCGGGCAGCGGCACGACCAGCAGCATCCCGTCGATGCCGCGGACGGCAATCAGCATCCGCGCGGCCTGCCGGTCGTTGATGCGGAAACTCTCCGGGTCGCCATACTTGAGGTCGGTGACAAGCGTTCCGGCGTACCAGCGGGCGACGTCAGCGGATGTGGTCGTGATCGCCGGAATCTCCCCGGCGCGAAAGACGGCCAGAATCGCCGTCGTCTGGCCCATCGCCGGATTGGGGAAGATTGGCTGGGAGCCGTCGCTCAGGCCGATCAGCCCACCGGGGCTTTCTTCGACCTGCCAGCCTGCCGGGTAGCGCAGACTGAGGCCATCGCGCACGCTCAGGTAAGTCTGTGCGAGCGCTGATGGATCAACAGTCACGTCAGCTTGCAGGCCGACCGTCGGCAGCGTCAGCGCCATAGACCCGGCGACCGCTTCGAGCGTTGCGCCGAATTTGGTCATGCCGCCGAGGACGCTCGACGCGCCGACCACGCCGACACTGCCGCCGCCAAGATCGACCACCAGAAACAGGTTTTCGGTCGTGGCGCAAATCTGGTCGCTGCGCAGGCCGTCATGTCCGCCGAGCGTGATAGCGGTCGCGGGCTGGTAGGGCTGGCAGCCTGTCGATTGCGACTGGCTGGCCCCGGTCGTCAGCGTCTGCATGACATCGGCGAGGCTGCTGCTGGCGGTCAGGCTGTTCAGGCTGGCAATCGGCGCGGCGACGATGCTGGCGCGCATTTGCCCCCGCCCAATCGGCGTCCCGGCGTCGATCACAGTCGCATCGGTCGCCAGCGCGATGATCTGGCCGAAAGCCTGCGTTATCCAGCCGCCGGGATAGTCGAAAGTGAACGTGCCATCAGGCGAGCGATAGGTGGCGGTCAGTTCGAGCGCGCCGATGCCCTGCGCTCGCGCCGCCAGCGGATGGAGCGACAGCGCCGCCAGCGCGATCAGCAGCCAGAACAGCGGTTTTCTGAACATAAGCATGCCTTTTCTACAGCCCGCTGTATTGCCGGGCCGATTGTGGATTATAGTAGTAACACCCACGCAATTTCGCGCCGGTTTTTACAGCTTTGAGGAATCGACGATGGGCGAAAACTTTTATGGTCGGGAAGAAGAAGTTCGCCGCCAGCAGCAGCGGTTGAATCATCAGGGCATTCGCGGCACGATGGAAACAGTGCAGTTGGAGAATCAGGCCGCGCAGGATGATGCCGAGCAGCGCGCCGAACACGTCCCGGCGTCCGCTCTGGGACGGCTGAAGCAGGCAATCATGGGAATTTTCGGTCGCAAGTAAACCCGACCGGGCGTGATGAACGCGATCTTTCATAGGGGCGATTCTAGCAGCGGGTCGGGGAAGCGCCAACCTGGCTACCGGATTCTGGCTGCCTTGAGCAGAATGGACAGGCGCGTATGAGCCTGCATTTCGATGTTGCGCGCCGGTTAAGCGCGCGTTACGCCGCGCTCAATTCCGTCGAGGCGGTCGCCATTGCCGGTTCGCTGCTGCACGGCGTAGCCGATAAATCTTCGGATATCGATCTCTATGTTTACACCCGCGCCGATCTGACTTCGGCACAGCGGGCAGCCATCGTTTCGCCGGAGACTGACCCGGCCCGTATCGACAATTCCTACTGGGGCGCGGGCGATGCATGGCGCGACGCCGCGAGCAGCCTCGAGATCGACGTCATGTTCTTCGCCCTGCCGTGGATCGAAGATCAGCTCGACCGTTCGCTGGCGCGCTATCAGGCCAGCACAGGCTACTCAACCTGCTTCTGGCACACCGTCCGCGTTTCACAGCCTTTATTCGACCGTTCCGGCTGGTTTGAGGCGCTCCAGCGCCGCGCCGACGTCCCCTACCCGGAAGCGCTCGTCCGCGCCATCATTGCCCTCAACGAGCCAATTTTACGCCGCAGTCGTTCCTCGTATCTGGCGCAGATCACCAGAGCCATCACGCGCGGCGACCTCGTCAGCGTCAATCACCGCATCAGCGCCTTTCTGGCGAGTTACTTCGACGTCCTCTTTGCCCTCAACCGGCTGACACATCCGGGCGAGAAGCGACTGCTCGACTTTGCCGAAATGAACTGCACCCAACTGCCGCGCGATCTGCGCGCCAACGTCGAAGGGTTGCTCCAGACATCCGGCCAGCTTGAGCGCCACGCGCTGCCGATGCACGCCCCGGACGGCAGCACGCTGCATCCGGCCTCGCCGCTGCTGGCGCACGCCAATCTACTGGTCGATGGCCTCGACGCGCTGCTGCGTCATGAAAATCTGCTCTAACCGGTGTGATGAATACACTCATGGCGCGGTTGTTCACGCCCGCGAACGGGAACCCTTGCTCATCCCTACCTGACGCAATCTGGCTGACTGCCTGACGCTGCGCCGTCGCCGTTTGACTCCCTCCAGGCAAGCGGTTAGGATTCGGTTTAACGCAGGGCAGATCGAGGTGCGCGTGTGAGCAAATGGCGAAACTGGATGATTGGCGCGGTCGTGACCGTGGTGGCGGGGGCTGCTTTCGGCCTGCGCTTCATTCCGGTGGGCGCGCAGTCCGGCGCGCTGGCAAGCGCCGACAGCGCCTTGCAGAACGGCGACTACGATGCCGCGCTGACGCAGTACAGCGCGGCGCTCGGCGACCCGTCGCTGAAGTGTGACGCGCTCTACGGCATCGGCGTAACGCAGTTCCACGCCGAACGCTATGCCGAAGCCGATACCGCCTTCAGCCAGCACATCAGCGAGTGCGGGGCGCTGTTCCGCGCGGTCTTCATGCGCGGCGAGGCGCGCCAGCAGTTAAATCGCCCCGATGACGCGCTGGCCGATTATCAGCAGGCGCTCACGCTCAGTCCCGGCCTGCTCGACAGCTATCTCTACGAACGGATGGCCCCGCTCAAGCCCGATCAGGCGATTTACTATCTGCGGCTGGCGACTGAAGCCGCGCGCGAACCCGAAAGCAAGTTCCGCCTGCGGCTGAAGCTGGCGCAGGTCTACCTGCTGATCGACAGCCCCTCATCGGCGCTGACCGAGTACAACACGCTCCTGAGCGAGATCGACCAGTACCGCGCCACCCTGAGCGGGATCGAAGGCGCGACCTACGACGAGAATGGCAGCCTGCGCGCTGATGTCGAACTGGCGGCGGCCAATATCGAAATTCAGAACGGCCACCCGGACGCCGGTTACGCCCGGATGCAGAAGATCATCTCGACCTATCAGAAGACCGACAGCGCCCTGCCGACGCTGATCGCGCTGGTGCAGGCCGGGCAGACGGTCGATACGCTCGACCGGACGCGCATCAACGTCTATCACCAGAATTACGCGCCGGTCGTCAGCCTGCTGGCGGATGCGATCAACAACCCGCAGACGGCGGCGACCTTCCCGGCGGAGATCTACGTCCTGCTCGGACGGGCGCAGCGCGGTAACGGCGACGCGAACGGTGCCATCGTGACTTTCTCGAAAGCCGCGCAGTTGTTCCCGCAAGACCCGATGGCGGCGACAGCGCTGCTCGAACAGGCCAACACTTACGCGGCGGCAGGCGATACGGCCAACGCCGTGACCGCCTATACCAACCTCGTCGCGGCCTATCCGAATGCGCCGGAAGCGCCGCGCGCCCTGCTCGCTGCCGCAAAGGCCGAGCCGGACAGCGCCCGCTCGCTGGCGCTCTATGACCAGCTTGGCGCGCGCTATCCGAACACGCCGGAAGCGCGAAGCGGCCTGTTCAACCTCGGCATGGCGCTGAGGACGACTAACCCGGCCAAAGCGGCGCAGGTTCTCGGACTGGCGAATACGGCGGAAAGCCTCGTCTGGCAGGGGAAAGTGCTCCAGCAGGGCGGCGCGCCGGATGCCGCGCAGCAGGCGTGGCTGCGCGCCGAGCAGGTCGATCCGCTGACGTTCTTCAGCGTTCGCGCCTGCGAGCTGCTCAATGGCACGCCGTCGCTATCGACCGTGCCGCTGGCCGGAACGCCCGGCGCGCCGACCGACGCCGACCGGAACGCCGCCGCGCAGTGGGTCGCGCAGACCTGGGGCCTGAGCAGCGTTTCGGCGGCGCTCTCGCCGGAGCTGGCGGCTGACCCGATGCTCAGGCGGGGCGAGGAATTGTGGGCCGTCGGCCTGTACAGCGAGGCCCGCGCCGAGTTCGATACGCTGCACAAGCTCCATCGCAGCGATCCGGTCGGTCTGCTGCAACTCGCCTTCCATTTCGCCGATGTGGGCATCACGCGCTCGTCGCTCCGCGCCGCGACCCGGCTAATGTACGCCGCCAACAGGCCGTTCTTCAGCATCCCTGACGCGGTGCTGCGGCTGGCCTACCCGATCCATTTTGCTGACCTGATCGTGCCGCAGGCGCAGAAGAACAACCTCGACCCGCTGCTCGTCGCCGGTCTGATCCGTCAGGAATCGAGCTTCGATCCGACCGTCAACAGTTCAGCCAACGCGCGCGGGCTGATGCAGTTCGTCCCGGCGACGGCGCAGGATATGGCCGATCAGCTCAACTGGCCGAACTATACGCTCGACGATCTGTATCGGCCTGTCGTCAGCGTAGCCTTCGGCACGCATTATCTGGCGTCGATGCGTGATTTTCAGGGCGGCAGCAACGTCGGCGCGCTGTTGAGCTACAACGCTGGCCCCGGCGCGGCGCAGCAGTGGCTCAACAACGCGGGCGGCGACATCGACGTGCTGTATGAGACGGTCGGCTACGCCGAGACGCAGTTGTATCTCGACATCATCACCGTCAACCATTTCATGTATCAACACCTGTACACGGCGAACGCGCCAACCTGCGGCTTCGACACTGCTGTCCCGCTGATTGAGACGCCGACGCCGAGCGCGTAATGCGCTCCGGCCCCGTACTCAGGCGGCGGTCGCGCGACCGCCAGAGCGCAGGCGAACCAGACTATTCCGACTCGGCTGGGCCGATGAAATAATTTCCGTCAGGCAGGTGTTCTGCTAGAATAACGAACAGGCTTACATTACCGCGGCACGGGGGTAGAGATGGCCGTTCAGCCACAGGCTTCGCAGGCACAGCCGATTCAGGACGCGCCGAAACCAGGCGAGAGCTTCACCGACAAAATTGCACTGGCGAACGTGCTGGTCGATCATTACAAGTATTCGCTGCAAATCAACAAGGATTTCTACGGCGAGCGCGGCACCTATTTCGCGCTGTTCCTTGTCACCATCGGCGTCGAAGCGCTGCTGGCATTCCGCATTCCCGGCGCGCAGCCGCTGCTGTACGAGGCGATGGCGCGGGTCTTCGGCATGACCGATCCTAAGCAGTTGAGCGACCTGCAAAGCAGCTTCCCGCTGGAAGTCTTGCAGACGATTCTGCTGTTTCTGACATTCCATTTCACCTACAACCTGTATCGCGTCGAGCGGCTGGTGCAGCAGAACTACGTCTACGTCGGCCACCTGGAGCAGCAGATTCGGCAGATTTTGGATTTCGACGACGGATCAATTGCTTTCACAAAGGAGAGCGACTTTTATCAGCAGTCGCTCAGGAGCGCGCGGTTGAGCGGTGTGCTCGCGCCGTGGACGTACAACATCGTCAGCGCATTCCTGCTCGGCGGGATCGTTGTGCAGCATGTGGTTGACGATATAAGCTTGCACAATTTCTTTTTCGGTGCCATTTATGTGGCGATTGCCGTCCCGACTGCCTATTACCTCTGGCACTACAGCCGCCTGAACACCCGACCAGATAAGGACATTCAACTTGAAGCGAAAAATGATGCGCAGCCTGAGGCAAAAGGTGCGTAATCTGTCATAAAAACAGGCGCAGACCGGTCTGCGCCTGCTGCTACATGTCGATGACGACCTCGCGCTTATCGGGAGCGGTTTCGTTTACCCGTAGAGCAACGCTCAGGCTGAACGAACGCAGCGGAAACCGATCCATGACGCGCTGCCATTGCCGCTGGTATTAAACCGATTCGAGGTCGTGTAAGAACCCTGACCATGATCGACCCAACTGCCGCCGCGGAGCACACGCGGCTCACGGCTGGAAGCTGACTCACGACTCTTCTGGCTGTTATAGGGAAGGTACAATGAACTGACCCACTCCCAGACATTGCCGCTCATATCGAGCGCTCCCACCCAGGAGCGACCATCCGGGATACTGCCAACATCGGCTGTACCCTGCGCTTTGCTTCGATTCGACACCGCGTTAGCCGCGTTCCAGTCATTCCCCCACGGGAAGGTCAGGTTTTCTGCTCCGCGCGCAGCATATTCCCATTCGCTTTCAGTGGGTAGGCGCGCCCCTCTCAAAGCGCAGAAGTCCCGAGCTTCAAACCAGGTGATTGTCTCGATTGGGCGATTAAATCCTTTATAGGTATTTCCCTTCGCTTTCTGCCCGCCATTTGGCACGAAGCTGGCAACTGTCACCTCGGTCTGATCGATCCAGAACGGCTGATCGAAGCACTGTTCGTGCTCAGGGCGCTCATCCCCTTGAGTGTTATCCCCCATCATGAAACAGCCCACTGGAACCAGCACCATAGGAACGTCTCTAGTGAAAGTATGGACGAAGCCAGTTGGATACAAGGCCTGCCAGTCCGCGTTGCTGCCTGTGAACGTTTGAGCCGTATGCAAAGCATACTGCAAGGTAAGCGTTGCGGCAGGGACAAAGGGCGTGGCCGTTGCTGGAAGAAGTACAGGTGTCGGATTGAGTGAAGGTAAGGTTGCAGCGGGGCTGATCTGGGTCTGGCCCAGGTAGGTAATACGAATATCGACAACGCCTGACTGCGGCCCGATTTCCTTAATCGGCTCTTCCTCATACCAGCATTCGTTGTCCGAAACACAGACCTCATTTCTTTGATAACCAGTGATCTGTGGAAATCCCAGTCCAAAATCGTAACTGAAATTCACGTGGTACTCGCCGGTATACGGGAAAACATAGACGAGCGATGCATCCGCCGGAAGGCTGTTATTGTAACTGTCATAGACGCCTCCGGTGCCGCTGATAACCTCGACCCTGGCGCTATCCCCGGCCTGAGCGCACAGGGTGACACTTCCGTAACCTGTGCCTTCCCCTTCCCAGGTAACAGGTTTTGAGTTCTGCGTAAACGTGTTCACAGTATAACAATTGCTTTGGGCTTGAAGCGGTGAAAAAGTAAACAGAGAGTACAGAAGTAGCAGGCTGCCGAGAAAGGACGCTAATTTCATTTAGAGAACCTCACAGGGAGTCATGTCATGGATACGAACATCCACTTTAGATTGTTTTCTGAAAATCGACAATTGGGTTTACTCGCGCATCTCTCTGCCTGAATTTATAGTCGCACAGCGGCGAACGCATTCCCTTTCTCGACCAGTCCATCGCTCCAGAATGATTTCTTTTTACTCTCGCTGACGACCTTGTGAACCTGACCGTCGCAGCGGGCGTTGAGCGCGCGTGATTCACCGCCCTCTTGGTTCATTCAACGTCTCATCCGCTTATCTCATCCGCTAATTTCCTTCGCTGTCCGACTCAGGCTTTCGGCCCTTGATCTGCATCAGGTAGCCGAGCCTCAGCGCCGCCCGCTCGACCAGTTCGGCAGCCTGAGCCAGCGCCTGTTCGAGCGGCATCGGCGCGGTGACGATGGGCAGCACCGCCCACAGTCCGGCGTCGTGGAGCCGCGCATCGTCCGCGTCCAGCCCGCCGACCAGCGCAACCGTCGGCACGCCGACTGCCGCCGCCCGCCGCGCCACGCCGACCGGCCCTTTGCCATGAATCGTCTGCTCGTCCATGCGCCCTTCCCCGGTCATCACCAGATCGGCCTCCGCCAGCAGCGCGTCAAAGCCGCTGGTTTCAAGCACCAGGTCGATGCCTGACTGAATCCGCCCACCGAGGAAGGCCATCAGCCCCGCGCCGAATGCGCCCGCCGCGCCGCCGCCGGGAACCTCGCGCACGTCGATGCCCATCTGATCGTGGACGAGGGTGAAGAAGTGGCGCAGGCTGGCTTCGAGTGTCTGCACGTCGGCGGGTGTCGCGCCTTTCTGCGGGCCAAAAACGGCTGCCGCGCCGTGTTCGCCGAGGGCCGGGTTATCGACATCCGAAGCGATCACCACAGTGACCTCGCGCCAGCGCGGATGCAGCCCGCTGATGTCGATTCGAGCCAGCCGGGCGAGCGCCGCGCCGCCGGGCGGAAGCTCATGCGCGTCTGCATCGAGCAGGCGAACGCCCAACGCCTGCAAGCAGCCCGCGCCGCCATCAACCGTCGCGCTGCCGCCGAGGCCGATGATGAATCGGCGCGCTCCGGCGTCGAGCGCAGCGGCCAGCAGTTCTCCCGTGCCGTAAGTCGTCGCCGTCAGCGGATTCAGTTCGTCGGGTTTGAGCAGCTCAAGGCCAGACGCCAGCGCCATCTCGACGACGGCAGTCTGGCCGTCAGGCAGCAGGCCATAGGCGGCGCGAATCGGGCGCATCAGCGGGTCATGGACGGTCAGAGCGCGCCGCTCGCCGCCGTTGACGAGCAGCACGTCGAGCAGGCTGTTGCCGCCGTCGGAAACCGGCAGCAGATGGAGCGCGCAGTCCAGCCCGGAGCGGCGCAGACCGGCAGCCATAGCCTGCGCAGTTTCGGCGGCGGTCAGGCTGTTCTTGAATGCGCTCGGCGCAATGATAATGTCCATCATTTCCCTCACCCCCGGCCCCCAGGGCAAGCGCGTCAAAACCATAACTCAGACTATAAAAGGCCATGAGGGTTTGTAGGGGCGACCCGGCGGGTCGCCCCTACGTTACCGTTGAC
>CAZZAO010000014.1:0-32731 GCA_964652205.1 uncultured Anaerolineaceae bacterium
TGATTATTTCATTGCGCGGTGTATAATTGCAGTTCTACCCAATGTTCGTGGGAGTAAAAATCGTATGGAGTCCAAAGTGCCAGGGCTGAACGAGACGGAAGAGCAGCAGGCCGCTCCCGTTGATCCTTCAGCGCAGCCGCAAGACCCTGTCGTGTCGGAAAGCGCCGAAGACAGCCCACAGGCGTCGAGTGAACTGCCGGTTTCTGACGCCGTCGCAGATGCCCAGGGCGCTGAAGGTGGCGAAGTTCCGGCTTCCGAAGGGGCAGCGGCGCTGGCCGAGGATCAACCAGTGGCAGGACACTCCGGCCCGCAGCGCGGTGACGTGATCGAAGGCACCGTCACTGCCACGTCGCCGACTTCCGTCACCGTCAATATTGACGGCGTTGAAGGGGTCATCCCCAGCGCCGAGCTTGAGAAGTTGAACAAGGCGACTCTCGCGGGCCTCAAGGAAGGCGAGAAGCTCACCGTTTTCGTCGTCAATCTCCACGGGCATGATGGCAAGGCCGTACTCTCGGTCAACCGCGCGCTCGAAGAACTCGACTGGCAGGAAGCTGAAAAGTACCGCCAGTCTCAGGATGTCTATGAGACTCGCGTCGCTGGCTACAATAAGGGCGGGCTGATCGTCCGCTTTGGCCGCGTGCGTGGGTTTGTCCCTCAGAGCCAGATGAGCGCCGACCGCCGCCGTGCGCTGGCAGGCGAGACGCCTGAGGAGCGCTGGGGCAAGATGGTCAATGAGCCGATTGCGATCAAGGTCATGGAAGTTGACCGCGCTCGCAACCGCCTGATTCTGTCCGAGCGGCTGGCCTCGCGGGAATCGCGCGAGAAGCGCAAGGAAAGCCTGATCTCCCAGTTGGAAGTTGGCGAAGTGCGGACCGGTCGCGTCGTCAGCCTCGAGGACTTCGGCGCGTTCGTCGATATTGGCGGCGCTGAAGGTCTGGTTCACCTGACCGAGCTTTCGTGGAAGCACGTCACGCACCCGCGCGAATTTCTCAAGGTCGGGCAGGAAGTGGCCGTCGAGGTCATCAGCATCGACCCCGATGCCAAACGCATCGGCCTGAGCATGAAACGTCAGGAAGCCGATCCGTGGGATACGGTCGCCATTAACTATAACGTCGGCCAGCTCGTGCAGGCCGTCGTCACCAAGCTGACCAAGTTTGGCGCCTTTGCCCGACTGGTCGATGTGCCGGAGATCGAAGGGCTGATCCACATCTCCGAGTTATCCGATAAGCGCGTGAATCATCCGCGCGAAGTCGTCGAAGAAGGCGACACGCTCACCCTGCGCGTCGTCAAGATGGATATCAAGAACCGCCGCCTGGGTCTGAGCCTGAAGAAGGTCAACTCGGCAGAATATCTCGACCAGGACTGGTCGAGCTACTCCGGCGGTGAGGCCGAGTCAGCCGAACCAGAAGCGCAGTCGGTCGAACCCGAATCCAGCCCGGAACCGGATACCGAATAATGCCAGCCCCCCGCCTGCCCGCGCGATTTCGATGCGGGCAGGCGCGCGTATTCCCCGCAATCGCCCCCGCAATTTCACCGGCCAGTGTCGGGCTTCTAACGAAGTTCTATTTTTCGCTTCGCATCGGAAGCACAGGAGGCTGTGATATAATCTCTTTGGGTCACAGTGACATTGCTAGGACTGAGTTTAGTCAACGCCGGTTTGGGTTTGCTGGCGACGGAGGTGTAAACCGTGCCGAATAAGATGGAGCGCTTTACCCAGCGCGCGAGGCGTGTTCTCAGCCTGGCCCAGGAAGAAGCCGAGCGGCTTCAGCACAATTACATCGGAACTGAACATTTGCTGCTCGGGCTGATTCGGGAAGAAGGCGGCGTTGCTGGACGTGTCCTGCGTGACCTCGGTCTGGAGCAGCGGCGCGTCGAGGAGCTGGTGGAGCGGCTGACGCGCGCCTCAATGCGCACCGGCAGCACGCAGCCGGAACTTTCACCGGGGACGAAGCGCGTACTGGAGCTGGCGGTTGATGAAGCTCGCCGCATGGGGCATCACTATATTGGCACCGAGCACCTGCTGTTGGGTTTGATGCGGCAAAGCGAAGGTGTGGCGATTGATATTCTGAAGCGTCTGGGCGTTAGCCCGGAAGAGGTGCGCCGTCAGACGCGCCGGGTGTTACAGGAGAGTCCCGTGCAATCCAACCAGCCCAGCCAGGAAGAACCCCGGCCCCGGCCCAGTCGGGGAGAGCGGGGCAAGACGCCATTGGTCGACCAGCTTGCCACCGACCTGACCGCGCTTGCTCAGGAAGGCAAGCTCGATCCGGTCGTTGGTCGTGAAATGGAAATCGAGCGCGTGATTCAGGTGCTCAGTCGCCGCCGTAAGAACAACCCGGCCCTGATCGGCGAGCCTGGCGTCGGCAAGACGGCTATCGTCGAAGGGCTGGCCCAGCGAATCGTCAACGGCGAGACGCCCAAACCGCTGCTGAACAAGCGTGTGCTTCAACTCGACGTTGGCTCGCTGGTGGCCGGGACGATGTATCGCGGCCAGTTCGAGGAACGCCTCAAGCGCGTGATCGAAGAGCTGAAGTCGTCGGACAGCATTCTTTTCATCGACGAGGTGCATATGCTGGTCGGCGCGGGTTCAGCCGGAAGCAGCGTTGACGCCGCCAATATCCTCAAGCCAGCGCTGGCGCGTGGCGAGCTTCAGTGCATCGGCGCGACCACGCTCGACGAGTACCGCAAGCATATCGAGAGTGACGCTGCCCTTGAGCGCCGCTTTCAGCCGATTCTGGTGGCGGAGCCGAGCATCGAGGAAACCATCGAAATCCTTCAGGGCATTAAGGTTCCCTATCAGGAGCATCACAACGTCGAGATCACCGACGAGGCCATCGAAGCCGCGTCGAACCTTTCGGCGCGTTACGTCCCGGATCGCTTCCTGCCCGACAAGGCTATTGACCTGATCGACGAGGCTTCGGCCCGTCTCCGCATGTACAAGAGTCCTGAGGCCGCTCAGGTACGCCGCGCCGAAACTGAGCTGCGTCAGGTCGAAGAAGACCTGCGCCTGCTCTCGGAAGAGGAAGGCGAAGATGAGGAACTCGCTCAGTTGAGCCGCCAGAAGGCCACGTTGCTCGACACGCTCGGCGGGCTGAAGGCGAACTGGAACGAGGAGACGCAGCAGCCTCGACTGAGCGCGGAAGACATCGCCGAAGTCGTCGCTATGTGGACGGGGATTCCGGTCATGCGGATCGCTGGCGAGGAAAGCTCCCGCCTGATTCAGATGGAAGAAGTCCTGCATAACCGCATCATCGGCCAGAACGAGGCAATTATCTCGATTGCCAAGGCCGTTCGCCGCGCTCGTGCCGGTCTGAAAGACCCGCGCCGCCCGATTGGCTCATTCATGTTCCTCGGCCCCACGGGGGTCGGCAAGACCGAGCTGACGAAGGCGCTGGCTGAATTTCTGTTCGGCAGCGAGGATGCGCTCGTCCAACTGGACATGAGCGAGTTTATGGAGCGGCACTCGGTCGCTCGGCTGGTCGGCGCGCCCCCCGGTTACGTCGGCTATGAGGATGCCGGTCAGTTGACCGAAGCCATTCGCCGCCGTCCCTACAGCATCGTCGTCTTCGACGAAATTGAGAAGGCGCATCCTGAAGCCTTCAACATGCTGCTTCAGGTGATGGAAGAAGGCCAGTTGACCGATGCCCGTGGTCGTCGTGTCGATTTCCGCAACGCGATCATCGTCATGACCAGCAACGTCGGCGCGGACACGATCAAGCGCGGGATGACCCTCGGCTTCACCGTCCCGCGCGGCGATGAAAAAGTTGACGAGAAGATCATCTACGATGACATGCGTAAGAACGTCATCGAGCAGCTTCGCCGCGCCTTCCGGCCTGAGTTCCTCAACCGTGTCGATGCAACAGTTGTCTTCAGCGCGCTGACGAAAGCTGAGATCAAACAGATTGTCGATCTGGAGCTGGAGAAAGTTCAGGAGCGTCTGATCGAGCACGCCATCACGCTGGAAATGACCGAGGAAGCCCGCGACTGGCTGTCGAACAAGGGTTACGATCCTGAGTATGGCGCGCGTCCGCTGCGCCGCCTGATCCAGAACGAGATCGAGGACGCGCTCTCAGACGGCATCCTTTCCGGTCGTTTTCAGGTGGCAGGGGTCGTCAAAATCACGACCAACCCTGAAACCGACGAGCTTGTGCTGGAGCAGCTTCACGAAGAAGACGCGCCGGTTGAAGCGCCGAGCGTCTAGCCCTCACCCTGTATTCCTCTCCCGCCGGGAGAAGGCCATAAAAGGAGCCGGTCGTCAGCTTGACGACCGGCTCCTTTTCTTTCTCCCCGACGACCCAACCGCTGTAGTTTGCCCTTCCGTAGGGACACGGCCTTCCGTACCCGCTGTAAGGTTTCACATCTGTATCGACGGTCATTGATGGTCAGCGCGGGCTTGATACGCCAAACCCCTACGAAATTCCCCTTCATATTTTTCTCCCCTCTCCCCCTGGGGGACGAAGTGGTTAGTGCCTCGCTCGCGCCGCGTAGCGGCGTCTTGACCCGTAGGGCGAGCGGGCCTAACCAGGGGCCGGGGGTGAGGGCGGCTTAGTCTCCGCTCTCGATGCCGCCCTGCTGGAGCTTGCGTCGCAGCGACTCGAAGCCGTCGCGGTCGCCGCTCGCCAGATACGCCGCCTGCTCGCGCCAGGTCGTCAGCGTCGGCGCGAGTCGGACGCCGCCCGCGCGAATCGCGCTGTCGAGGTCGGCGTCGGCTGCGTTCGCCAGTTTAGTAAAGGAATCGATTCCGGCAGCCTTGAGCGACGCTGCGATCTTCGGGCCAATGCCGTGAATAATCGTCAGATCGTCCGCGTCAGCGCCGCTGGCCGGTGTTGATCTGACGGGTTCCGACTTCGTCAGCGCGGCGGCTTCGGCCCCGCTGCCGCGGTCGTTCATGATGGCATCGACCACATCTGGCGCGCTGGCCGACAGCGCGCCCTGATTCTGCTCCGGCGCGGCCATTGTGTCGAGCACTGCTTTCTGCTCCGGCGCAATTGGCGCGTGGCCCGCGCCCATGCCTTCGCCGGTCGTCTGGTTGATCGGTGATGGTTCGGATGAGGGCAACTGGTGAGCGACATGCTCGCCATTCTGGAGTTCATTCTCGGTAGTGTCGGCGGGCTGCAAAACAACACCATCTGCTTGTAGACGTTCGGTGCTGCTGACCTCAGGCATATCCGGCTTGACCGTCGAAGTCGGGATGCCTGGCCCTTCGGTTCCCGCCATATGCGCTGCTTCCTGTGGCGTTTCCGGCTGGTCAGGCGCAGTTTCCTCAGCTCGCGCGGATTCCTCTGCGCTGGCTGAATTTCCGAGATTGACAACCGGCGTTACTGCGGTTTCCAGGTCTTCTTCCGTGTCGATGACCGGCTCGCGGACATTGATCTCGCCCGGTTCTTCTGGCCCGGCGGCAGACAGCAGCGCCGGGAATTCATATTCGCGGAAGGTAGTCGGGGTGGCAGCGGCAGCGCTGCTGCGGTCGTCAGATGCGCTGCTTCGCGGGCTGCCGACCAGCACCACGCCGATGATAACCAGCAGCAGCGGCAGCCACCAGCCCATCAGGGGAGTTGCTTCTACCGCGTAATCCATAGCGACGAACAGCGCCGCAATGAGCACCCCGGCAGCGAGCAGCGTTCGTACCGAACGATTCACAGGCATGAGCTTGCCTCACTGTTGAAAAATGAACCTGAAACCGATATTAAGCCTTTGGGCGGCGCGAGTCAAACGTCGCTGACCCGTGATGCTGAAGCGCTGTTGCTGCCCGGAGCAGGCGGGGTAGAGGGTGGGGCAGGCGGCTTCACCGGCCCGCCCCGTGAGCGTGACAACCGCTGCGAAATTACGACTCGACGATAGTCAGCGAGTTGATCTTGTCGCCTTGCTTGATGGCATCGACGACCTTCTGACCATCACCGGCCACCTTGCCGAAAACGGCGTGCTTGCCATTCAGCCAGTCGGTGGCAACGTGAGTGATGAAGAACTGCGAGCCGTTGGTGTTCTTGCCCGCGTTCGCCATGCTCAACGTGCCGGGGCCTTCGTGCTTGAGTTGAAGCGCCGAAGGTTCGTCATTCCACTGATAGCCGGGGCCGCCGCGGCCAGTTCCTTCCGGGTCGCCGCCCTGAATCATGAAGTCGTTAATGACGCGGTGAAAGACGAGGCCGTTGTAGAAGCCATCACGCGCCAGAAAGACGAAGTTATTGACCGTAATCGGGGCCTTGTCGGCGAACAGGTTGACGTCGAAATCGCCTTTGCTGGTGCTGAAGTGGGCAACGTACTTCTTCTTCGGATCAATCACCATCTCTGGCGGGCCAGCGTATTTTTTTGCCATCTTGCTTCTCCTGTAGCGGATGCGAGGTTACTAAAAGGATAACAGATAAAAGCCTGCCTGCCCACTGTCCGTCAGTTAGACGAGTATTAGCCCTTTTTCAGTTATTTTTTGACAACAATTAACGTCATCAGTCGCTGCACAGCGCGAATCGCATGTTAGGATAATTGGAGAGACTTAAGACCATCAAACATAGTCCTCAAGTCCTATAGATGTGGCGCTTCGTTAGAGCGTCGCTGTTTCTGCTGGCGGTCTGGAAAAGGTCGGGTCGATGCCGAGCGTGCTCTACATTGAGGATAACTTCGATAATCGTCTGCTGGTGCGCCGCGTACTGATGGCGTCCGACTATGATTTTGAGGTGCGGGAAAGCGATTCTGCCAGCAAGGGAATCGAGATGGCAAAGAGCAATCGCCCCGACGTCATCCTGATGGATATCAGTATGCCGGACATGGATGGCCTGACCGCGACTCGCAAAATCCGCGAGATCGAGTCGCTCAAGGATATTCCGGTGGTTGCCTTGACGGCCAATGCCATGAGTGGAGACCGCGAGCGCGCCCTTCAGGCAGGATGCAATGGCTACATTTCCAAACCGTTTGATATCGACAAATTGCCCGACGAGGTTATGCACTATGTCAGGAGCCGCGATGAGCGAGGGGCCAGGCACCCAGCCGCGCACACCGATTGAATCCAGTGATGCGCCTGTCACGCAGACGCGGCCCCCGGTGGAGTCTGTCGATGCGCCGACGGTCAATACCCGCGCGCCGGTTGAATCGACTGATGCGCCGGTGATACCTGCCCGCGCGCCGGTTGAATCGACTGATGCGCCGGTGACACCCACGCGCGCGCCGGTTGAATCGACTGATGCGCCGGTGATACCTGCCCGCGCGCCGGTTGAATCGACCGAAACGCCGGTGATACCTGCCCGCGCGCCGATTGAACCCAGTGACGCGCATGTGCTGGTCGTTGAAGATAATGTCCCCAACTTTGTCCTGATCGCCAGAATGCTGGCGTTTATGGGCGTTCAGCGCTGTGAGTGGAAAACGTCCGGGTGGCAGGTCGTCCAGTTCGCCGACACCCTGCCGCGCGTCGATCTAATCCTGATGGATATCCGCCTGCCTTATGAAGACGGTTATCAGGCGCTCCAAAAGCTTCGCGCCAATAACCGCCTGAAGGACACTATCGTTTGCGCTGTTACGGCGGAAGCCAGCGAAGACCAGATGCGTCGCGCCCGGCGCTCTGGCTTCAATGGTTTTCTTGGCAAGCCGCTCGATCCTGACCGGTTCCCGCTCCAGATCCGCCGTCTGCTGACCGGCGAAGAAGTCTGGGAGTGGAAGTAACACCGCTTCCCTGTCGGCAATTAGACTACGCCGGGAGTTTATTGTGATGAGCGCGCGACCTGACCCAAATCTCCTGCTCGATCTGACGGTCGCCCTCGATCAGGGCGAGTTAGACAGCGCATCGTTAGCGACGCTGCTCGAAACGGCGCTGAAGGCGCTGATCCCTCAGGCGCGCTTCGCCTGCGTCTATCGCCTCGGCGAGCGCCATGCCTTCGTCCACGCCTCGACCACCCCCGGCGGCACGCTTGCGCTTGATTCTTCGCCCATTTTTGAGGAAGTTCTCCGCCGTCGCCAGCCGCTTTACGACACGGCAGGCCGCGCCTGGATCGCCCCGCTGCACGCCGGGGCCGATGTCTTTGGCCTGCTCGAAATCGGCGCGGATGATCGCCGGGATGCTGACGACCGGATCGCCGATCAGGTGCGGCTGTTCGCCTATATGATCTCGCCCGCGCTCGCGCCGAGTTTCGGCGACGACCCGCTGGTGCTGGTGCAGGCGCAGCGTGACGCCAGCAGCCTGATTCTCGGCGCCAGCGCGCCGGTCGATCTGCTCCGCGCCATTCATGCCTTCAGCGGCGGTCATTACGCGCAGGTGCAGCTTGCGCTGGTCGATGCGACCGACGCGAACCTGCTCCATGTTGCCGCCGAAGCTGACGCTACTGGCAGCCATGAGGCCAGCCGCGACGCGCGCCTGAACGATTATCCCGCCGCGAACCGGCTCGCTGCGCTCGAAGCGCTGACGATTCAGAATGTGAGCGGCGATCCAACTCTGAAAGATGACGAACGTACCCGCCTGCTCAATGCGGGGATTCAGGCGCTCCTGATCGTCCCGCTGATCGTCAGCGACCGCTTGACCGGCCTGCTCGAATTTACCGGCTCCGAGCCAGTTGTCCTTTCGGCAGCGCGCTTACATGCCCTGCGTGGCCTGGCCGATCAGGTCGCTCTCATCCTGCACAATCAACAGCAGTTCAGCCGCGCGCAAAGCGGGTCAGAAGCCCTCGTCCGGCGCGTGCGCGTCCTCGAAGCGCTCAATCTGCTCTCGGCCCGTGCCAACGTCGATGCCGATGAGTCGACGGTGCTGACCGACAGCATTCGCTCGATGTCCGAGGCGCTCAACGTCGAGCGCGGCGCGATTGTCCTCTTCCGGCCCGGCACAGGCGCTTCAATGGCTGCCGCCTACCCGAATGTCAGTCAGGAAGCCACGTCCGCGCCGCTCGATGCGCTGCCCTTCGTCGCTTCGCTGAGTCTGGGGCCAGTCATCGTCGAGGACGCGACGCCCCGAACCGACCGGACGCAGCAGTATGTGACGACGCTGGGAATGCGCGCGGCAGTCTTTCAGCCGCTGATGGTGCAGGGCGAGTTGGCGGGGATGCTGGCGCTCGGCTACCAGCGACCGCAGCCGATTTTGTCGGAAACCGTCGAGACGTCGGCAGCTATGGCCGCGCAGCTTGGCGCGGGTCTGCAAACCATTCGACTGCGCCAATCAACGCGCGAGGTCGCGTTACAGGAACAGCGCGTGGACGAAATTGTTGCCAGTTACCAGTCACTCAACACCGTCGATGACCTGCTGCGCGTCACGCTGACGGAGCTAAGCAAGACGCTCGGCGCGCGCCACGCGGCCATTCGGCTGGCGTCGGCGCAGAATACGGAGAATAGTCATGCTTAATCGCGTCGGGTCTCTGTTCGGGCTGAATGCTCAGTATCGCGCTGAACACGAGCGCGAGCGCGCCCGCAGTCTGGTCATCGCGGCGCTGCTTACAGGGGTCGTGTGGGGGGTCTGGCTGGCGCTCGACGCGGCTCCGCTGCTGGCAGCGGGCGGCGCGCCTGCGGTCGTCAGCCTGCTGGTTCCACTGGGCGTACTTGCTGTCCTCGTCGCGGTGCGGCGTGGTTCGGTCGATCTGGCCGCTGCCTTACTGGTCATCACGCTGGCTGATCTGGTTGCGCCGCATGTCCTCTGGCAGTTCGGCGGCGAGCGCCCGCTGCTGTCCGCCGCCATGCTGCTGCTGATTCCAATGACGGCGGCTGTCGTCCTGCTCGACCGTTCCGGTATCTTCCTCTCGGCCCTCGGCCTGCTGGGGATGGCCGGGGCGCGCGCCTATTTTCAGAGCCGCATCGATACGCCCTTCCTGTTGATTCCGTCTGTGCCTGCCGCGAGTGATCTGGCGCTGGTGGCGGGTGTCATCGTCGCCATTCTGGCGCTGCCGCTGCTGTTCGGCGGGGGTGGTGGTCGCGCGCTCGGCAGCGCCCGCGCCGAGATCGACCGCCTGCGTCAAATCTCGGCTTACGTCTCGCATACAGGGCAGGCGCGCGACCTCTCGACGCTGCTGACGCTGACGGCGGAAGTCGTCCGCGAGCGGCTCGGCTATACGGTCGCGCAGTTATACCTGCTTGACGTTGACGGCACGCTGACCCGTCGGCTTCGTTCCGGCCCGGCAGCGGCGCTCTCTCATGAAGTCGTTCACCCGATTTCCGGCGAGGCCGAGGCGCTGGCCGACGCCGCTTCCCGGCGCGGCCTTGTCACCTTCACCGCTGGTAACGCTCATGCCGGCTACCTGATTATGCCTGCCATTTCGGCGGTCGTTCTGCCGCTTCTCAACCATCAGGGGGCAGTCATCGGCGCGCTCGACATCCAGAGTCAGCGCGATGGCTTCAGCGACGACGAGCTGGCCGACCTCAAGCTGCTGGCCGAAGAATTGGGCGCCTCGCTCGAACGGCTCGATATGATGGCCGACATGCAGCGCATCATCACCGAGCAGGAGCAGATCAATACCAGCCTGCGCGCGCAGGTGGCCTCGCTCCGCCGCGCTGAGGAAGGTTCGGTCATGCGCGAGTGGCTGAATTACTTCGACGGTCGCGGTGAATCGGCCTTTGGCTTCGACCTGCCCGCTGGCGTCCCGCTGGATATGCCGGTAGCAGCGGCGGGCCTGCCGGTCGAGCTGGCTCCCGCGCTCGACCAGAGCGCAGCCAGTCTTGAACTGCGCGGCGACGAGCAGATAATTAACGTCCCGATTGTCTTTCGTAACGAGACGCTCGGCGCGATGTCGTTCGCCGTTCCACGCGGCCAGCCGGTCACGCGCCAGCAGCTTGAAGCGGCGCAGACGATTGGCAGCCGTCTCGGCCTCGCGCTCGACAATACCCGCCTGTTCGAGCAAAGCCAGTCGCAGGCGCTCCGCGAGCGCAAGGCCGGTGAGATCGCCTCGCTGCTCATCAGCGCCACCGACGTGCAGTCGGTTCTCAATCTTGCGGCGGACAGCTTCAATCAGGCTCTCGGCGCGGTCTTTACGCGCATCTATGTCCAACCGGAGTTTGTGGCCGAGCCGGTGTCCGGCGAGGAGACAGCATGATCCGACGTATCGGCTTCCTGTCCTGGCCGATCTGGCTGAAGCTGCTGGTCAGCATCAGTCTTGCCGTCGCCATCCCGGCGGCGCTCTCATTTTTGGCACTCCAGCCGGGGCTGCGCGACTTCAACCTGTCGTCGCTGCGTACCTACATCGGTGAAAACGGCCAGCGGCAGGCTTCGGACCTCAACGCCGTCTTTCAGCAGGCGCGCGATGACCTGCGGCTGTTCGTCTCTCAGGACGTCAACAACCGACGGCTGACCGGCGCTATTCTGCGGACGACGCCGCTGATGACGCAGTCCGGTTTCACGGTGACGCCGGACGACATCACGGCCCTGCTGCAAACCGGTCTGCTCAACCCATCGACCACCTTGTTCAACAGCGCCCGCGTCATCGACCGCAGCGGTCGGTTGATTGCGATTGCGACCACGTCTTCAGCGGCAGTTGCGCCAATTTCGAGGAATCAGGCGGACACAGTGGCCTATCGCGCTGCCGCCAACGAACTGCTCAAGAGCAGCCCGCGCAGCCAGTTTGTCACGGTGTCGTCAGTACAGGAACACCCGCTGATCGAAATTATTCAGCGCATCGACTGGCGTGACGGCTCGCCGATTGGCTATCTGATTGTCGAGGCCGACAACCAGCGTGTCATCTACGACCGCCTGTCTTACGCCGAAGCTGACTCGCCGGCCTATAGTTTTCTGGTCACGCTTGATGGCGCGCTGGTGACTCCGGCGAAGATGCGCCAGGCGGCGGTTAGCGCCCAGACGGGGACGGGCGCTGCCCGCGCGCTGGACGGGCAGATCGGCGGCGACACCTACAACCTGCCCGGCAGCGGTCAGGAAGTCGTCGGTTACTACGCGCCGGTCAGCGATACGCCGCTGGCGCTGGTCGCAGAAGCGCCCACGACTTATACCCTCGGCCAGCAGCAGACGCTGTTCGATGCCCGCTTCCTTGTCATCGTGCTGGCGACACCCGCGCTGATTCTGGTGCTGACGCTGCTGTTGGTGCAGTGGATCGCCGCCCCGCTCGAACGGCTGCGGCACGCGCTTCAAGGGGTGATCGAAGGCGACTTCATCCGTCCGGTGCGCGGCACTCAACGCGCCGACGAAATCGGTCGTCTGGCGAATACCGTCGTCAGTATGCGCGAGCAGGTTCAGAGTCAGGTTGATGAGCTGGAAGCTCGCATTGCCGAGCGTGGCCGCGACATGGCCGCGACTCAGGAAATTGGGCGCGCCGCTGTCACGCAGCACGATGCGCAGATGCTGCTCGATACTGTCATCGCCCTGATTGTCGCGCGCTTCCCGGTCATCTATCACGCGCAGGTTTTCATCATCGACCCGGATCGGCGTTACGCTGTGCTGCAAGCCAGTACCAACGAACCCGGTCGCCTGCTGCTGGCGCGCGGCCATCGGCTGGCCGTCGGCAGTATCTCGGTCGTCGGTCAGGCCACCGAGCAGGATCGTTCGGTCGTCACGCTCGATACGGCGGCCAGCCCGGTGCATCGCCGCAACGAGCTGCTGCCGGACACCGTCGCCGAACTCGCCACCCCGCTGCGTTTCGGCAGCCGCGTCATCGGCGCGCTCGACGTCCAGAGCCGCCAGCGCGACGCCTTCGACGAGGATATGATGGCCGTGCTGGAAACGGTCGCCGGTCAGGTCGCAGTGGCTTATCAGAACGCGCTGCTGGTGCAGGAATCGCTCCAGCGCGCCGAAGAAACCGAACAGAGCAACCGCCTGACGACTCTGCGCGTCTGGCAGGAATACATGCGCGAGCAGCGGACGCAGGTGCTGGCCGGGTCTGCCGGGTCGCCGGTGGAAGCGGCGCATCGCGCGCTGCGTGACCGCGCGCTGGCGACCGGCGCAGTCGCCGTCGGCGAACCGACCGAGCGTTCGACCGTTCCGCTGGCCGTTCCGGTCGTGCTGCGCGGTCAGCCGCTCGGCGTCATCGAATGGGAAATTCCGGTGCGTGACCTCGACCAGAACCGCATTCAGCTTGCCGAAGACCTGGCGGCGCGTCTGGCCGTCAGCCTTGACAACGCGCGTCTATTCGAGGACAGCGCTCGCAGCGCCGAGCGTGAGCGGTTGGTCAACAACATTGCCGCCCGGCTCGCCGCGCAAACCGATATCGACAACATCCTTCAGACTGCCGTCCGTGAGATCGGGCTGGCGCTGCGCGCGCCGCAGGTCAGCGTCCGGCTGGGGAACGGCGTCCCGGCGAGCAGTGGGAACGGCAATGGTAATGGGAACGGCAACGGCAACGGTCATCTTCACGACGACCTGAACTAGGCGGCGTAGGACAGGAGACGTATGAGCAAGAAACAGTCCACACGACCCCGTTCGATTCGTCGGCGGCTCACCCGCCTGACCTTCGGCGTGCTGATGGTGGTGTTCATCATCATCGGCATCGTCGTCTTTTATGCCGTGCGTAATCAGGGGCGCGCCAGCGTCAGTCAGACACACGGCGTCGAGCTGGTGCAGTTCTCGGCGGCGGTCGAGGCCAGAATCAGCGCCATCAGCAACGAGGTGCGCACGCTGGCGAACAGTGTCGATACGCGCCAGTTCGCCGGTCAAACGATCACCGTCGGCGGCAGCGGCCTGAACGAGGCGCAGCAGCGGATGCTCGGTGACTTCGTTGCATTGATCCAGTCCGACCCGAACTCGGTAGTTGAGGTGCGCTATGTCACCCGCTCCGGCTCGGTCTGGACGCGCGTCTCGAATATCAACGGCATCACGCCGGATGGCAACGTCTACCTGAATAAGCTGGCGCGTGACATCAGCCTGTCTGACACGCTGCGTAAGCAGCCCGGTCAGGTGTCGATGGACGTCCTCAGCTTCGCCACTGACATTGACGGCCAGCGCCTGACGCCGCTCAAGCCCATTTTCCGTTTCTCCGCGCCGGTCGCCGCGCCGGGGGATAACGCCAATGTCCCCGGCATTATTCAGATCGACATTGCCGCCAGCCCGATCCTCAGTCTGATTACGCTTCCCCCGGCCTCAAGCCGTCTGGCCGTGCCTGACCGCAAGCTCATGCTCATCAACCAGAACGGCCAGATCATGGTTGATACCAGCGCGCCGAACGATACTTATCCGGCGCGCGGCCTGGCTGGCCCGCAGTCCTCGTTCGCCAAGTACGCTGCCATCGACCGCACGATGGGGACGCAGTATGCCGACTTCCGCGCGCTTCAGGTCGGCAGCAACATCTTCTCCGGCAACCGCATCACCGAAGGCGGCGCGTCCGACATGCCGTGGTGGCTGCTGCTGATCGACAACACCAGTTCCGTGCTGGCGCAGGGCGACCAACTGGCCGCCTTCTCGCTGATCGGCGTGCTGGCGCTCGGTCTGGTCATCAGCCTCGGTGTCAGCGCCATCGTCAGCCGCGCGCTCCGCCCGCTGGCCGCAGCTCAACTGCTGCTCCAGCGCATGACGCAGGCGGGCAGGGCCGATAGCGCGCCAGTAGCCGCCGCTGCCAACGACGAGATCGGTCAACTGGTCAACGCTTTCGAGCGCATGTCTGGCGAAGTCCGCGACCTGAACCGCGACCGCGAGCGTCAGGTTGGGCGCTTCAATCGCGGCGTCGAAATGGCTTCGCGTATCGGGCGTGAGGCGGCGGCTGCCGGTGACGTGAATCGCGTCGTCAAGCGCGCTGCCGACCTGATCGTTGACGAATATGGCTACCTGTATGCTCAGGTCTTTCTGGTGGACGACGTGCGCGCCTATGCCGTGCTGGTCTACGCTCACGGCGCGCCTGATACCGAAATCCTGACCGATGACTATCGCGCTGAGATTGGCGCTGACAGCCTGATCGGTCGCGTGGTCGCTGCCGGTCGCGCGATGACCATCAATGAGGTGATTGCCAGCGCCGCCACTCATCACCCGGTGCAGCCCGAAACCCGTTCTGAGCTGGCCGTCCCGCTGACTTTTGCCGGGCGGACGCTCGGCGCGCTCGACGTGCAAAGCCGAGCCACGGGCGCGTTTGGCGATGAAGAGCTGCGCCTGTTCCAGCTTCTGGCCGACGCGCTGGCTGCCGCTGTCCACAACGCGCGGATGGCGGGCGAAAGCCTTCAGCGCAGCGAGAGCGCCGAAGTCCTCAACCGGCAGATGACGCGCGCCGCCTGGGAGCAGACCGAGCGCGATTACGAGCTGGAGCCGAGCTATCGCTACGACCTGATGCAGGTCGAGCGTGGGTCAGTCGAGCAGCAGCCGACCGATCTGAGCGCGCCGCTTGCCATTCGCGGCCAGGTCATCGGCACGCTGGCTGCCGCTGCGCCAGAAGGGCAGGAGTTCACCCAGGCCGACCAGCAAATTCTGCACGCGGTCGCTGAACGTGTCTCGCTGGCGATTGAAAATGCCCGACTGTTCGCCGAAACCCAGTCCAGTCTGGCGCAGACCTCGGTGCTCTATCAGCTCAGCCGTTACCTCAACGAAGCGGACACGCTCGACGACATCGTTGAGGCGGTGGTCGTCGCCGTCATGACTGACGCGACCCGCGGCCAGATCGCCGTTTTCAGCGAGACGACCGGCAGCAGCCCGCAGGAATGGCTCGAAATTCGCGCCGACTGGGCCAGCGCGGGCAACAAGCGCCTGTCTGGCGCGCTGGCGGGACGGCATCTGCACGTTCAGGATATCCCGCTGCTGTTGCAGATGACGCCGAGTGAAGTCACGCTCGTGCCGGATCTCAGCACCGATACGCGCATCGACGCCGAGCTGCGTTCCCTGTTCGCCAGCATGGAAGCGGGCGCGCTCGTCCTGATCCCCTTCAGCGTTCGCGGTCAGTGGCGCGGCATCATCCTCGTCGAGTTCCCGAAGCCGCGCCAGTTTACCCCTGCCGAAGCGCGCATCTACAGCGCCCTGATCGACCAGATCGGCGTGGCGGTCGATAACCGACAGCTTTTCACCGAAGCGCAGGAGCAGGCGCGCCGGGCGCTGGCGCTGGCTGAAGTGGGTCAGCTTGCCAGCCGCATCGGCAGCCGATTTGAAGACAGCATCGCCGAAGTGTTCACCCGCGTGGCTCGCGCCGCGCAATATGACCGCTGGCTGCTGATGCTGCTCGATCCGTCTGAGCGTTGGCTGCAAACGGCCACCAGCAACATTTCCGAGGAAGTCATTGACGGCGCGTCGCTGGAGCTGGCGACCGCGCAGCACCCGCTGGCCGAAGCTGCCCGCGCCAACAGTACCCTGATCGTCAACGAGCCGTCGATCTATCCCGCCTTCATCAGCCGGGGCGAGCGCTTCTGGCGGCAGATGGGCAAGCATATCGTCGCGCCAGTGCGGATCGCCGATGTCGTCGTTGGCGCGCTGCTGATCGGTCGCCCGCTCAACGCTGTCGATCTGAGCGAGAGTGATGAACAGCTCGTCAACACGCTGGCCGCGCAGGTCGCCGTCGCCGTCGAAAATCGGCGTTTGTTCCAGACCGCGCAGGATGAGCGCCAGACGCTGCGAACGACACTCGAAGCGCTGCCCGCAGGCGTGCTCGTACTCGATGGACAGAGCTATCGTCCGGTGCAGTACAACGAAGAAGCGGTGCGCCTGCTGCGCCACGCGATTGACTCGACCGCGCCGTTCGACCCGACGATCTACAGACTGGTACGCAGCGGCAGCCATCAGCCGTATCCGGCCAATGAACTGCCGATCTATGCGTCCGGCTCGGCGCAGATTGACGACGTCGCCGTGCTTCACGACGATGGCCGCGAAACCGCGCTGCTGATGGACGCCGCCCCGCTGTTCGACGCGCGCGGCGTTCTCAGCGCGGTCGTGGTCGCCTTCACCGACATCAGCGTCCTTCGCGTGCTGGAAAACACCCTTCAGGACAACCTGCGTGACACCGTCGCCCTGTACGAAGCGACCCGCTCGCTGACGGAAGCCGCCGCCGAAAGCGATGTCTTTGACGTCATCATGGGCCGTATGACGGCGCTTCGACCGAGCGGCGCTTATGTGCTCGTAGTTGACGCGGCGCGTGACATCAGCGTTGCTCGCGCCCTCGACGGCGGCGACAGCTTCCCGCTGCCTCAGGAAGCGCTTAACACCTGGCGCATGGTCAGCATCCCCGACATGCGCGAGCAGAACGAGTTCGGTGAAGTCACATCGGCGCAGTTGATCGCGTCAGGCGTGGCGGCGTTCGTCTCGGTTCCGCTCCGCGCTCGTGCCAGCGGCGATGAGCCGATTGGCTGGGTCGTGCTGACGTTTGCGCAGCCCCGCGCGCTGACGGCGCAGGAAGAACGGTTCGTCACGACTTTGAGCGACAGCGCGGCGGTCGCGCTCGAAAACCGCTCGCTGTTCCGCAGCACCGAAACCGCGCTGGCCGAAACAGCCTCGCTCTACCGCGCGACGACCTCAATCAGCCGCGCCCGCGATCTCGGCGAGCTGATCCATACCGTCGCCGATTCGCTCGGTACGCTGCTGCCGGATGTCTCCGGCGTCTACCTGTTTGACCAGCCGGGGCAGCATGAAGGCCCGCGCGAGTTATTCAACACCAGCAGTGACGGCCTGCCAGCGCCGTTCGCCTCGATCATCGCCGGTCAGGAAGATGCGTTCGATCAGCCGTTCGTCCTGAGCGACATCGACCGGCTCGACTCGTCTGATCCGCTGGTCGCGGCCTTCGCGGGCAGTGGCCTGACGATGGTGGCGGCGGCAACCCTGCGCGCCAAAGGCGTTGCTCAGGGCTGCGTGCTGGTCGGCTTCCGCAGGCCGAGCCAGTTCGGCGAAAACGAAGTCCGTTACCTCGGCGCGATTGCCGACAGTACCTCGGTCGTGCTGGACAATATCTTCCTGTTCGACCAGATTCAGGCGACACTGGATGAAACCAGCCTGATGTACCAGTCGAGCCGCGCCCTCGGCGACTCGGCCACGCCGGATGACGTGGTCAAGGTCGTCACTGAAGTCATCGAGCCGATGGCTGCTGTCATCTTCCTCGCCATGCTCGACGGCGGTGACTGGCACGCGCCGAGCGCGTTCGCCCGTGTCGTCAGCTCGAATCACCAGCAGCCGTTCGGCCTGCTCGGCCCGCTCGATACCCTGCTCACGGCGGAACAGTTCCCGGCGTGGCGGCAGTTGTCGAGCGGTAATATCCTGATGATGAAGGACATCGACGATGACCGCCAGTTGACGCAGATCGAGCGGCTCGGCCTGGCGAGTCTTGGCCTGCGCGCGGTCGCCATCATCCCGCTCGACGCCAGCCGCCGCGCGCTCGGCGCGCTCGTGATCGGCTGGGCCGAAACCCACGAGTTCTCGGAGCGTGATCTGCGAATCTACCAGTCGTTCGCTGAACAGGCATCGCTGAAACTCGACGCGGCCCGGCTGCTCGCTCAAACGGAACGGCGCGCCCGCCAGCTTGCCACGTCGGCAGAAGTCAGCCGTTATGCCAGCACGATCCTCGACCTGAACGAGCTGCTGCCGCGCATCGTTGACCTGCTGCGCGACTCGTTCAGCTACGATCACGCGCAAATCTTCCTGATGGATGCCAACGACAGCTATGCCGTGCTGCGCGCCAGTACCGGCGACGCGGGGCGTCAGCTTCTGGCGATCAACCACCGGCTGCAAAAGAGTTCGCCCAGCATCATCGGTCAGGTGACTGCCACCGGCTTCCCGGTCGTCGCGCTCGACACTGCCGCCGCCGACTCGGTGCATAAACCCAACCCCTACCTGCCCAACACACGCTCGGAAATGGCCGTCCCGCTCGTCCTCAAGGGGGAAGTCGTCGGCGCGCTCGACGTCCAGTCGAATCAGGCCAACGCCTTCGATAACGACGACGTAGCGGTGTTGACCACGCTGGCCGGGCAGATCGCCGTCGCCATCGACAACGCTAACCTGTTCGAGGAAGCCAGCCGTCGTGCGACCGAAATGAGCTTCCTGTTCGGCGTGACGACGGCAGCCGCGTCGGCGCAAACGCTGACTGACGCGCTCCAGAATGTGTCCGGCGAGCTTCAGCGCTCGCTCGACGCGCTCTCGGTCACGCTTTACCTGCCGCAGTTGTACGTTGACCTGCATGACAACGAGACGCTGATGCTCCGTCCGGTGGCGATGGCCGGCAGCAACCAGCCGCTGAGCGAATTGTCAGAGATCAGCCTGGCCGAGGACACGCCGAGCCTGATCTCGCGTGTCTCGGCCTCGCGTCAGCCGTATCTGATCGGCAGCATCGACCAGGAAGCGGGCTATGTCCCGGTCGCTGCTGAAGCGCGCTCGGCAGTCATCGTGCCGCTGACCTACGGCACGGAGCTGGTCGGCCTCATCAACATGGAGTCTGCCGCGCTCAACGCCTATGATGACGACACCCTGCGTCTGCTGCTCACGCTGTCCGGTACGCTGTCCGCCATCGTTCAGAACCAGCAGCTTCTGGAGCAGGTGCAGCAGACCAACGAACAGCTCCGCGAGCTTGACCGCCTCAAGAGCGACTTCCTCGCCAACATGAGCCACGAGCTGCGCACGCCGCTCAACTCGATCATTGGCTTCAGCCGCGTCATTCTCAAAGGGATTGACGGTCCGCTGACCGAGATGCAGGAGCAGGACCTCAGCACGATCTATACCAGTGGTCAGCACCTGCTCAACCTGATTAACGACATCCTCGATCAGGCCAAGCTGGCCGCCGGTAAGATGGATCTTCAGAGCGATTACTTCGAGATGAAGTCAGTTATCGACGGTGTCCGTTCCATCGGCATCGGCCTGGTTAAAGACAAGGCTATCGACATCCGCATTGAAGCCGACTCCGGCCTGCCGCAAGCCTACGGTGACGAGTTGCGTACCCGTCAGGTGCTGCTCAACCTCGTCTCGAACGCCTCGAAGTTCACCCGTGAAGGCTCGATTACCCTGCGCGCCTACCCGACAGCGCAGGATGGAACGGGCGTGCCGATGATCCGTGTCGATGTCATCGACACGGGGATCGGGATCGCCGAAAAGGACATTCCGCTGCTGTTCGAGGCGTTCCGTCAGGTCGACTCGTCGCTGACGCGCACGGTCGGCGGCACGGGCCTCGGCCTGCCGATTGCCAAATCACTGATCGAGATGCAGGGCGGTGAGATGCTGGTGCAGTCGAAAGTCAATGTCGGCTCGACTTTCAGTATCATGCTGCCGACCGCGCCGCTGACGGCTCAGGAGCAGGCCGATGATGCGCCCGACGAGGCCGCGTCAGTCCAGGCGTCGAATGATCTGGGGACGGACGTCAAGCTCGGCAGCGGCCTCTACGATACCCGCCTGCCGTTCCGCGCCCCCATCGGCCCTGCGCGCAGCAAATCATCCGGGCCGCTCGATACCCAGTCTATACCGCCGATGTTGATTAAGCGGCAGATTCTGATCGTCGATGATAACCCGGAGATGGTTGACCAGTTCCGCCGCGTGCTTCAGCGTGAGGGCTATGATATCTATGCCGCCTCGATCCCGCTCGAAGCTGAGGCGATGGCGAGTGGCCTGCACCCGACGCTCCTGATCCTCGATGTCAACTTCTCGAACGGCGCGGGCTGGAGCATCCTGCAAATGCTCAAAGGCCGCGACGACACGCGCGACATTCCGGTGATTGTCGTTACCCTGAGCGATGAGGAGCAGCGCGCGAAGGACTGCGGCGCGTTCCGCTTCATTCGCCGCCCGTTCGTGCCGGAAGTCCTGACGGATGCTGTGGCGGCTGCCGAACACGAAAGCCGCATCGACCGCATCCTCATCATCGACGACCAGCCGGAACATGCTCGCCTGCTCGAAGACCTGCTCCAGTCAGAAGGGGAGTACAATGTCTTCAGCGCAGGCAGCGGTCAGGAAGGCGTGGCGCTTGTCGCCCGCCGCCGCCCTAATCTCGTCATCCTCGATCTGCGGATGCCGGAAATGGATGGTTTCACTGTGGCCGAGGAACTGCGTGCCAACCCGGAGACGGCCAATATCCCGATTCTGGTTGTGACGGGTGAAACCCTCGTCCCCGAAGAGCGGGAGCGGCTGCGGAACCTTGAAGTGCTGCTCAAGACGGACATCAGCCTTGAGCAGAGCGATCAGTTTATGACGGGCGTCAAGACGCATCTGACGCGCACCAATGGAGCATAAGGCGGCGTGGTCGGTTCCCGGCAAAATAAACGAGTTGAGCTAGAGTGCATTAACTGTCATACGCGCGTGTCGCTCGACCGGACAGTTTCAGGCTGTCCGGTCTGCGGCGAGAATATCCTCGAAGCGCGCTACAACCTCGATCAGATCGACAGCGCCGAGTGGCGCAGCGCAATCCGTGAGCGCCGCCCCAGCCTGTGGCGCTATCATGAAGTCCTGCCGCTGTTCGACCGGGCCAACATCGTCACGCTCGGCGAGGGCGCGACGCCGCTGATTAAATCGACCGCGCTGGCGGCTAACCTCGGCCTGAAGAATCTCTACATCAAGGACGAGCGCCAGGGGCCAACCGGCAGCTTCAAGGATCGGCAGGCGACGGTGGCGATTTCCGCGCTGCGCGAGATCGGCGTCACCGATCTGGTCGTCGCCAGCACCGGCAACGTCGCCATCGCTTACGCCGCCTACTGCGCCCGCGCCGGAATCAAGCTGTGGGCCTTCTTTCCCAGCCTGACGCCGAGCGGCAAGATGCGCGAGGCGGCGCTCTATGGCGCGGAAGTCATCAAGATCACCGGCACTTACGATGAAACCAAAGAGATCGCCGCGCGCTTCGCCCGGTCGAAAGGCTATTTCATCGACCGGGGCATTAAGAGCGTCGCCGCCATTGAAGCGATGAAAACGCTGGCCTACGAAACCGCCGAGCAGCTCGGCAGCAGCCTGGACAACGGCCAGCGTTGGCGCACGCCGGACTGGTTCATCCAGTCGGTCAGCGGCGGCATGGGGCCGATTGGTGTCGGCAAGGGCTTCCGCGAAATGCAGACTTTCGGCCTGGTAGATCGACTGCCCGCGCTCGGTCTGGTGCAGGCGTCCGGTTGCGCGCCGATGGTCAATGCCTTCAAACGCGGCCAGCGGATTGCTACGCCGGTCGAAAACCCGCAGACGGTCATCGCTACGCTGGCGACCGGCAGCCCCGGTCGCGCCTACGAATTGCTGTTCGATTACGTGCAGGAGAACGGCGGCACGTTCGTCGATTGCAGCGATGAGGAATCGTTCGCCGCCACGCGCCTGCTGGCGCGCAACGACGGCATCTCGGTCGAGCCTGCGACCGGCACGGCCTTTGCGGGCCTGATTAAGATGGTGCAGCAGGGCATTATCCAGCCGGAGGATGTCGTCGTCGTCAACTGCACCGGCCACACGCTGCCGGTCGAGACGCATATTCTCGGCGAGCAGTGGCAGCGCACCTTCGACCTGTCGCAGCGGACGCGCACGACTGTGCTGCCCGAAGAGGGGCTGGTGTCAGCGCTGGAGCATGTCGAGTCCGATGTGCGCCAGATCGTCGTCATCGAGGACAATCCTGACGCCGCGCGATTGGTCAAGCGGTTCCTGCTCATGCGTGGTAATTATGAAGTCCACGTTGCCGATGCTGGCGCGGCGGGCCTCGACCTCGTGCGCCACGTCCGACCGGACATGGTCATCACCGACCTGATGATGCCGGACGTCGATGGCTTTGCGGTGATCGACGCGATGAAGGCCGATCCCGATCTTGCCAGTATCCCGATTGTCGTCGTTACGGCGAAGGAACTGACGGCTAAAGAGCGCGTCCGGCTCGAAGGGCAGGTCGATCAACTGCTTCAGAAAGGCTCGTCGTTCGACGAGGAAACGGTCGCCAGTCTGGTCGATAAGCTGGAATAAGCCGAAGTGAAGCTCGACTCGCGCCACGACTACAACACCGGCCTGCTGGCCGCGCTGCTGACGCCGGTTTTTCTCGGCGTCGCGCCGATCTTCGGCAAGCTGGCGATTCATGCCGGGGCCGATCCTTTTTCGGTGGCCGCGCTGCGGACGTTCGTGGCCGCGACCCTGCTGTGGATCGTCTACGGTCTGTTCTTCCGTAAGTACATCTATATCTATCCGGCGGGGCTGCTCGGCTGTGTCGTCGTCGGCGTGGTCAATGGCATCGGCTCGCTGTTCTATTACAGCGGCCTCGGCCTGATCGACGCCTCGCTGGTGCAGCTAATCAACGGCCTGTATCTGGTTTTCGCCGTGCTGCTCTCGCGTCTCGGCGGCGAACCGCTGACGCCGCGCGTCATGCTCCGGGTCGCGCTGATGGTGATGGCGCTGGTGCTGCTGACCGGCTTTGGCAGTCACCCGGTCAACTGGCTCGGCGTCGGGCTGGTGATCGCCAACGCGCTGATGTTCGCCGGGACGATCATCCTCAGCCGCTACGTGCTCTACGAAATGCCGCCGCCGACCGCCGCGCTTTACATCCTGACGACGATGGCGGTGCTGGTGGTGATGGTCTGGGCGGCGGTCGGCCAGCGACTATCCGGGGCGGCGCTCGAACTGTCGCTCGCGCCGATCCTTGCGCTCGGCGTCTCGACGGCGCTCTCGCGGGTGGTGATGTTCGCCGGAGTCAAGCTGCTCGGCGGGTTGCAAACGGCGATTGTCGCCGTCGGCGAGATCGGCGTGGCGCTGGTGCTGGCCTTCATCGTCCTCGGCGACCGCCTGACGCCGACGCAGTGGATCGGCGTCGGCCTCATCTCCGCCACGCTGCTGTTGATTCGCAGTTCCGACTTTCGAGCGCAGCTTATCAATCCGAGCGCGCTCGTCCTCGGCGACCTGTCGAGCGTCCAGTTTCAGCGCATCGCCTTTCATCGCGCTTTCGGCAAGGAACAGCATGACAACGAGTACGGCGTCATGGGCCGCCTGACGACGGGCGAGCTGCGCGCTATTCAGCAGATGATGGGCGTCAGCGGCGGGCCGGTCGATCCATTCCCGCTGCCGAAAATCCCGTCGCCGGAAGTCACGACTCCGCCTGCCAGAGGCCCTGAGCCGCCGGACGCCAGCTAACCGCCTTCCGCAGGGGCGCAGTTTTTCGCCGTTCGTGCAGCGACCTTATCTGTAATTCCCGTTAAACCAAAACGCCAGCCTTAGGCTGGCGTTTTGTTCGTCAATCGGCAGGTTTACCCGCCGATCTGGCTCATGACGCGGTTGAGCGGGACGACTTCCTCGGCCAGACCGTGGCCCCACGGCTTCGTCCAGATGCCGTCGAGGATAATCTGCTTGATGTCGGCTTCGTTCGCCCCGGCGCGGAGCGGCGTCAGCAGATCGACCTCATTCTCGCGCAGCAGGCACAGCCGCAGTCGGCCATCGGCGGTCAGGCGGGCGCGATTGCACGAGGCGCAGAAAGGGTGCGTGACGCTGCTGATAAAGCCGACTTCGCCCTGCGCGTCGGGGAAGCGATAGAGCCGCGCCTCACCGTCGAGCTTGCCGCCGTCGAGCAGTTCGAGCGGCTGGAATTCATCCTCGATCCGCTGGCGAATCTGCGCGTCAGTGACGATGGCGTGCTGCTGGAACTCGGCCACATCGCCGAACGGCATCATCTCGATGAAGCGCACCTGCCACGGATGGTCGAGCGTCAGCTTCGCCATCTCGGTTACGTCCTGCTCGTTGAAGCCGCGCACGACGACGGCATTGATCTTGATCGGCGTCATCCCGGCGCGCTCGGCAGCTTCGATTCCGCGCCAGACATCTTCAATGTGGCCCCAGCGCGTAATACGGTGAAAGCGCGTCGGGTCGAGCGTGTCGATGCTGACGTTGACGCGGCTCAGTCCGGCCTCGGCCAGCGGCCCGGCCAGTTCGCCGAGCAGGATGCCGTTAGTCGTCATCGAGATGTTGGCGACGCCGGGCGTGCGCGTCATCTCGCGGACGATCTCGACGATATTCTTACGCACAGTCGGCTCGCCGCCGGTCAGCCGGTATTTGTGAAAGCCCAGCTCGCCGAAGACGCGCACCAGCTTCAGCAGTTCATCGTCCTGAAGCAGGGCGGCGTTCGGCTGAAAGGTCTGGTCTTCCGCCATGCAGTAGACGCAGCGCAGGTTGCATTTGTCGGTCAGCGAGATACGCAGATAATTTATCAGCCGACCGAACCGATCAAAGGCTTGTGTCACCGGATGACTCCTCACATTTGCTGTTCAGTGTATTCCAGTTGGGAATTTTGTTCAAGATCATCTGTTTTATTTTCAACCTGATCTTCACGCGCTGTCCAGTGCTGATGTCTCGGCTGAATGAGTTTGCGATGTACCGATTGCCACGGGCTTACGGACGTTTCACTTGAACAGGTTCGCCGTGTCTCGTGCTAAAATGAGGCAACACGAATGAGAAATGTGAGCGCGCTCATGGCAATCGAAATCCAGCCCCCTCAACCTTCTGTAGCTCCGGTCAGAATGTCCTTCTGGGATTACCTCAAGGCGTATGAAAGCGTCGAAGGCGTCCAGGCGGAATGGGTCGCAGGAGAGGTGGAGCTTTACCCGATGGGGAACAACACACGACATCAGGATTTATTGCTTTTCTTTGCGACTTTGTTCAGCGTGTTCGTGGCTCGGCGACGACTGGGTAAAGTGATGCTGGCGGGGTTGCCAATGTATCTTGGTGAGGATCAATCTGCTCGGCAACCAGATTTGCTCGTAATCCTTACTGAACACCTCGATTTGCTTAAAGAGACTTATCTCGATGGCCCTGCCGACCTTGTCATGGAGATTGTTTCGCCGGAAAGCGATAAACGTGATCATGGCCCGAAGTTTGTCGAGTACGAGGTTGCCGGGATTCCCGAATACTGGTTGATTGACCCGATTCGTCGGCGTGCTGAAGTGAATATCCTCGACAGTGACGGTCACTATCAGATTGTTCCACTGGACGAGCACGGGCGGTTAGTATCCTTAGTCTTGCCGGGCTTCGCGGTTGAGTTTGCTTTGTTGTGGCAAGTGGCTATTCCTGATGCTGCTGCTGTGATTTCCCTTGTCGAGCAGATGGGATGAGCGCGGCGTCCATGACCGTTCGAGGCGCTCGGTGACACGTCTGCTGCGTCTGCGCGAGCCGTTCGGCGCGCTGCTGCTCTACCTGCTGATCGCTGTCGTCATGACCTATCCGCTCATCACCGGGCTGGCGACACGGCTGATCGGCCATCCCTTCAGCGATAGCTACGAATACCTTCGCCACGTCTGGTGGTTCAAGTACGCGCTTCAGCACGGTCAGCCGCTGTTCTTCCAGCCGCTGCTCGGCTACCCCGGCGGCCTCGACGGGACGTTTCTCTGGGGCGCGCCGCTGCAATCCTTCCCTGCGTGGCTGTTCGCCTTCGTCGCCCCGCTGTCAGTCGCCTACAACGCCGCCGTGCTGCTGCGGCTGACGCTCAATGGCTGGGCCGCTTACTGGCTGGCGCGTGATCTGACGCGCGGGCAGACGGTGGCGGCGCTGGTCGCAGGCGCGGTCTTCCTGACTTACCCGACGATGCAGGGGCAGCTTGCGGCGGGGCACACCGGGCTGCTGCTGCTCTGGCCGGTCGCGCTCTACGTCCGCGCCCTGTTCCGCCTGCGCGACGACGGCGCGCGTCGCTGGATCGCTGCGGCGGCGGCCTGCTTCGTCCTCAGCCTGCTCGGCAACGTTCAGCAGATCATGTTCACGATTGCGCCGATTACGCTGCTGTTCGTCGCGGCGCTGCTCTGGCGACGGAACTGGCGCGCGCTCCGGCGCGTGGCTGCGGCAGTGATTCTCGGCAGCCTGATCGCGCTGATCTTCGTGCTGCCGCCGCTGCTGGCCGAACTGCGCGCGCCGCCAATCCACATCCAGAACGGCCCGGTCGATTACAGCGCCGATCTGCTGGCCGTCATCACGCCGTCGCTTTATCATCCGCTGTTCGCCGGAAACAGCCTGTCCTCGCCTGTCGTCGGCGTCGATCCATTCGAGGGGTCGGCTTACGTCGGCATCGTCGCCGGGCTGCTGGCGCTGATCGGCGTGCTCAGGCAGAAAGCCGCGCGCTGGTGGCTGCTTCTCGGCGTGGTCGCGTGGGTCTGCTCGCTCGGCCCGCTGCTGCGCCTGCTTGGCGCGCCGGCCCTCGTCCGCATCGAGAATTTTGATACCTACGTGACGCTGCCCTGGCTGGCGGCGGTCAATCTGCCGCTGATTAGCATCACGCGCACGCCGGGGCGCTTCAATTTCACCGTTGCGCTGGCGGTCGCGGTGATGGCCGCTTACGGCGTGGCGATGCTGCGTTTGTGGCTGCGTCGAGCGACATGGCTGCGGCCCGCGCTGCCGCTGCTGATCGTGCTGGTGGTCTTTGAGTATCAGGTCTGGTGGACGGCTCCCGGCACGTTCCCGCTGCCCGACATGCCGACCGTTCCTGCCGCCGTGCCGCCGGAGATTGCCGCGCTGGCGAACCGGAGCGACCTGCGCGCTGTCTTCGACCTGCCGTGGGATCATCCCCTCGTCGATAAAGAAGCGATGTGGCTGCAAACCGGCCACGAACACCCGATCATCGCCGGTCATGTCACCCGCCAGACGCCGGTCGATCCGGCGAAGCTGACCATTCTTCAGCAGACACTCGCCCCGGCGCTGCTCGACGCCGCCGGAGTCGATGTCGTGATCCTGCATAAGGACTGGGACGATGCTGCGGGTAAAACCGACGCTTTCACACGGTCGATGCTTGGCAGGCCGTTTTTTGAGGACAGGCACTACGCTGCCTTCAATGTCCCCAGACCGGACAGCACGCCGACATTCATCGCCTTACCTTCGCCGCCAGACTCGATCAGCGATCACGCCAGTTCCTATCTCTATCTGCCGAGCGCTGGCAGCGTCAATTTCAGCGCTCGGCTGGCGTCCGATGGCCGCGACGTGACCTTGCAGGCCGATGGACAGGTTATCCAGCGCTGGACGGTCGGCGCTGCCGCTGACTTCGAGGCCGTGGTGATGCTGGCTGCGCCGGGCTATCATACCCTGACGCTGGCGCTCGACCCGCCGTGTCCGGCGCACTTCAGTACCACGCTCGAATGCCGTGCCGTCGATCTGCTGGCCGCGCCGGTGATAATGCCCTCGCTCCCGTCCCCTTCGCGGCCTACGGCTACTCCCGAACGGTGAAGCTGTTCGGGAGGCTGCGCCCTCATGGCGAGGGATGAAAGATTTCTGGTTGGCAATGCGCGCGACTTCCACAGTCTATTCACGAAACCTGTTGAAAGGGCTGCCTGTCCATCTCGGCGTGTTCCTGTTCTATCTGGCGGTCGCCGTTGGCATCACCTGGCCGCTGGTGACGGTGCTGGCGACGCGCTTCGCCGGGTTCGGCTACAGCGACGCCTATGAGATGGCGCAGCATATCTGGTGGTTCAAGTACGCCCTTCAGCACGGCCAGCCGCTGTTCTATCAGACGATGATGGGCTATCCGGGCGGCATCGACGGTATCACGCTCTGGTCGAACGTGCTCCAGTTCTTCCCGGCGTGGCTGCTGGCGTTCGCGCTGCCGCTGCCGGTCGCCTCGAACGTTATGATTCTGGTGACGCTGGCGCTCGATGGCTGGGCGATGTATTTCCTCGCGCGCTATATGACCGGGCAGGTCGGCCCGGCGCTGCTGGCCGGGATCGTCTTGATGGCCTTCCCGACGCTCCAGGGACACCTCGGCGCGGCTCACGCTGGCCTGCTGGTACAGTGGCCGCTGCCGCTGTTCGTCTATAGTCTGCTGCGCCTGCGTGAGACGGCGCGACGACGTTACATCCTGTTTGGCGCGCTGCTGTTTGTGATGACGACGTGGGCGCACAGCTTACAGCTTATTTTCACGCTCATGCCAGTGACGAGCCTGTACCTGCTCATGCTGGGGTGGCGGCACGAGTGGCGCGCGCTCAGACAGACGCTCCTGGCCGTGCTGATCGGCGGCCTCGCGCTTGGCCTGTTTCTGATCCCGGTCGTCAGGGCGACGCTTGGCACGGCGGCTTACACTGACGAGGGCGGGGCGGTGCGTTACAGCGCCGACCTGCTGGCGCTGGTGACGCCGTCGTTCTTCCATCCGATCTTTGGTCAGTGGGAATACACTCATCGCGTCCTCGGCATCAACCTTGACGAGGGCGCGGCCTATTTCGGTATCGTCGCGGCGCTGTTAAGCGCGGTCGCCGTCTGGAAGCGACCGGAAGCCAGGGGGTGGCTGGTGCTGGCGCTGATCGCCTGTAGCCTATCGCTCGGCCCGCTGCTCAAGCTGTTCGATCAGCCGGTGGTGGTGACGGTCGGCGGCGATTACCCGACTAATATTACGCTGCCGTGGGCGGCAGTCGAGTCGCTGCCGCTGTTCAAGCTGGCGCGCACACCGGGACGCTTCAATTTCACGCTGGCGCTGGCTGCTGCCGCGCTGGCCGGACTCGGCGCGTCGGTGATCTGGACGCGGATCGGGGCGCGCCGCTGGCGCTGGCTGGCGCTGGTCGCCGCGATGGCCCTGATCCTGTTCGAGTATCAGACCTTCTGGCCGCTGCCGCTGACGACCGCCAACATCCCCGACCAGATTCGGTCGCTGGCCTCGCGGAGCGATCTGCGCGCCGTCTTTGATTCGCCGTGGAGTAATCTGGTCGCTGCCAAAGAGGGGCTGTACCTGCAAACCGGCCACGTCCATCCGCTGATCGCCGGGCAGACGACGCGGCAGACTCCGGTCGATCCGGCCAAACTAACGGTGCTGGAAGCGACCTACGATCCGGCGCTGCTGCGCGAAGCGGGCGCGGATATCGTCATCATTCACCGCCGGAGCGACGGCGATCACGCGCTCGAAGATCGCGCTCGCGCCATGCTCGGCGAGCCGTTCTACAAAGGCGACCGCTTCACTGTCTTTCTGACGCCGCCGACGACTGCCGCGCCGCAGTTCGTCGTCGTTCCGCCGAGCGGAACGAGCATCAGCGATACCGGGGCCGCCTATCTCTACGCGCCTGCGGACGGTTGGGCGCGCCTGCGGACGACTCTCGCCGCCGATGGCCGCGACGTGGCGCTGTCGCTCGATGGCCGCGAGCTGGCGCGCTGGTCGGTCGCTGGTCGCCAGTCGGTCGATCTGCCGCTGCCGCTGACGCGCGGCTATCACACTGTCGCGCTGTCGGTGCTGCCTGCCTGCCCGCAGGTGCCGAGTGTCACCCTGCGCTGCCGCGCCGTCAGCTTGAGCGATTTCGCCCTCGACGGCTACACGCCTGCGGCTCTCGGCGCGGCGATCACGTTCGATCACGGCGTCAGCCTGAGCGCGGCGCGCGTTACGCCGAGTCCCGACGCGCTCGCTCTCTCGCTGGTGTGGCAGTTCGCCGCGCCGCTGACTGCGGATGATATCCGTTTTGTCCACGTCCTCGACGCCGACGGCAGGCTGATCGCGCAGGACGACCATCCGCTCGGCGTCGTTCCGGCGGGCGTCACCCGCGTCGATACGGTATCGCTGACGCTTCCGGCAGGCCGCGCGTCGCAAAATTATCGCGTTACGGTCGGCTGGTATCGCTATCCGTCTAATACCCGCTTCAGCATCCTCAGTGACACGCTCGGCGCGCCGAGCGGTGAGGCCGAAATCGGGACGTTTGAGCCGGGATGAGGGCAGTTAGATCCCGCAAGTCGGAAGATTCGCCAGCGCAATCATCCACAGGCCCCCGTGTGTGCCGTTGGCCGCCAGCGCGATCCATTGATTGTCCGGCGAGAGCCACCACCACGCTCGCTCATCGGTGCTGATCTGAAGCGGCAGCGGGCCGAGATCGTAAAGCTTCTTTTCGGTCAGGTTGTAACACTGAATCTGCGCGCGGTCGTCGATGGGGCGGGCGATATAGACGCGATTGTGCGGGTCGTCACCGGGATCAACCCTGAACAGCGGCGCGGGATAATTGTTGCCTGCCGATTCGCCCGCGAACAGTAATTCAGGGTCGTTGTTGCTGACGAGGCTCTTGAGGTAGTACCCGGCTGTCTCGAACAGCGTCCCGGCGATCACTGCCTGTCGGCCATCGGGCGATGCCCCCGGCACAATGTCCGACGGCTGCCCCTGAGCGAGCGGCAGGCTGATCGGCTGTCCCTGCTCCGTGGCGGTGAAGTAATAAACCGGGTCGCCATACGCGCCGAAAAAGTAGGCGAGGAACCTGCTGTCCGACAGCCAGAGAATCCCTTGCAGGGTGCGATTGTACAGGTCGTTATAGAGCGTCCGCGCGTAAGTGCCGTCCTGCTGGGCGGTGTTGAAAACTTTTCTATCGCCCAGATAGACGAGTCGTTTCCCCTGGGGCGAAAAGGTCAGCATCGACTGAGCGAGCAGAGCATCATCGGTCAGTTTGAGCCGCTGGCGTAGTGTGTCGGTCACGTCGTTCGAGTGTGGGTGCGTCGTCGGCTCAAGGGCTTTGCTGCTGAGGTTGTAGATCGACCAGTTGAGATCGAAGAACAGCGAGCGGTCGCAGCCTGCGCCGAAACGCAGCGACTCGTGGTCGATCCATTCGACGTCTACCACTTCCTGCGCGCTGACCTGCGTGATGCCGGCCATGGCGGCGACTTCAGTGCTTACAGCCGATAGCGCGGCTGCGGTGGCGTCTGGCATCACCTCAGAGCGAGCAATGATCGCCTCAGGGTCGGTGAGTTCAAGTGGAATCTCGAATGGCTGGTCGCTGCCGGGCTGGAGCGTGAAATCAGGCAGCAGACCGGCTCCACAGGCATTGACCAGATAGCCAATGCCGTCGCCGATCTGTTCGTCCTGATCGTCAAAGACCGCCGCCGATAGGGCGATGTTGTCATAAGCCGTGTCGCCGTTATTGACCAGCAGCCCGCTCAGATAAGGGACATCGCGGCCATAAACGTCCGGGCGGGTCGTCACTGCCGGGTCTTCGACCGTCAGCCCCGGCGCAGCCAGCGTGGCGCAGGCTTCCGTCTGCCCCGGCGCGCTGCCCGCCGAACCGCAGACGTCCGGCGTCGCCTGAGCGAGCGCCTGAATCGAGGCTGTCGCCGAAAGGATCAGCGCAGCGGCGAAGAGCAGACGGCGCGCGACCGGCATCACAGCACCGGAACGAAGGTCGGCATCTGCCCGGCCTTGAGCGCTTCGAGCGCATTTTTGGCTGCCGTGAAATTCGAGTTGCGCTGGACGGCCTGCGCCATGTTGATTTCGGCGCGCTTGCTGTCGCCTTCGGCCAACTGGGCGAACGCCAGATAATAATAGACTTCCTCAACGCCCGGCGTCGCGGCGATGACGTTGTGCGCGATTTCCTCAACATCGTCGTTGCGGCCCATTTCGTAGTAAGCGGCCATCGGCCCGTACTGATACCACATGAAGCGCCACGGCAGGCCGAGCGCGCGCGCCTGATCGAAGGCGTCGGCGGCTTCCGCGTAGCGTTCGAGCGCGGCCAGCGCCTGTCCCTTGTTGAACAGCGCGAACGAGTCGTCGTGCTGTTCGCTCTTGAGGTCGGCTTCGGCCTGCTGGAGCGTCCATTCGGCATTGGCGGTCATGTCCCACTGGTCGCCGAGCAGCGCCTGGAGCAGCGGTTCCTGCCCCGGTTCGTAGAGGATGAAGTAATCGCGGTTGAACGGACGCCAGCGCGTCTCGAAGTCGTCGTAAGCGATAGCGCGACCCGTGCCGTCCTCGCCCGCGCCGAGCAGGCTGTCGAATGAGTACAGCACTTGCTTATCGGCGTCGAAGCCGACGATGACGCGGTTATGGCTCATCCAGTCGCGGTTCAGGTCGTCGCCGTCGTAATAGGTGTTTTCCACCAGCACCGGAAAGCCGTTGCTGACCAGCAGCCTGAGCAGATCAATGGTGCCGCCGGTTCGAGCGATGCCGCGCAGCCCCTGAAGTTGAGCGAACGCGCCCATTTCTTCGAGGCGAACGCTGACATCCTCGATATTCGGGTTGAGATAGCCAATCGTTTTGGCGTAGTCTCCTGTCCACTGGTAGTACGACAGGTCAATTGTCAGCGCGGCAGCCGAACAGCGGTTAAGCTGCTGCCAGGTCATGTGCAG
>CAZZAO010000014.1:32741-57205 GCA_964652205.1 uncultured Anaerolineaceae bacterium
AGCCCTTCGAGCCGGTGGCTCGGCGGCAGCGAGGCGACTTCATCTGCGCCGGGTGGCTGCATCAGGCTGGCGACCTGGACGGGCGTGGCTTCGGGTGTGGCGCTCTCCTGAGCGAAAAGGCGAGTTCCGGCGGCGGTGAGGGCGACGGTGACGGCAAGCGGGGCGAGAATCTGGAGCGGTTTCAAAGGCAGTCTACCTGATCCCTAAATGGACTTCAGCCGGGTTTTAGTGCGTAGCGAGAGGTCTTTTAACCGCTGGCGGGAGCGTGACCTGAGGCTGAAAAGAACATCGCCATGTCGCTATTTTAACTCACAGTCGCGTTGCTGAAGAACTTTTTCAGCGCAGTTCCGGCGCTGTTCTGGCGCAGATAGGCGATATTCGCGCCTGAAAACGGCTTCGGATCGATCTGAAAGAAACTGACCAGCGCGTTATCGCTGACGACATTTGCTTCTTTCAGCAGGTCGAGCAGCGTCGTGTTGACCGGCGATCCCGGCAGCAGCGCCTGCATCACGACTACGACCGGACGCAGTAGGCCGACCGGCGCTGAAAACATGATACGACGGCTGCCGAGCGCCTGCAAGACGCGCTTCTCGATCTCGCCGAGCGTCAGCACTTCCGGCCCGCCCAGCTCAAATTCCTGGCCGATGGTGCTGTCGTCCTTGAGCGACCGGGCGATGACCTCGGTCACGTCGTCGATGGATACCGGCTGAAACTGCGCTGTCCCGCCGCCGACCAGCGGGAACAGGATCGGCGTCACCCGCACCAGCCGGGCAAAGGTGTTGAAGAACTCGTCCTGCGGGCCGAAGATGGCCGAGGGTTTGATCGCCGTCCAGTCGAGGCCAGACGCGGCGACATACGCCTGCGCCTTGCCCTTGCTCCGCAGAAAAGCCGACCAGTGATCGGGCGTCGCGCCGTTCTGCGAGAGGTTGATAAAGCGTTTGACTCCCCACGCTTTCGCCGCCTCGACGACGTTGATCGTCCCCTGCGTATTGATCTCGGCGTAGGTCGCGCGGCCCTTTTCCTGCGGAATGGCGACCGTGTGGACGACCGCCGTCACGCCGTCCATGACGGCCTTGAGCGAGTCGCGGTCGGTCACATCGCCTTTGACGATTTCGACCTGAGCGCGCAGGTCGCCGAGGCGTAGCTGCGCCTTCTCCAGATCGCGCACCAGCGCGCGCAGCGAATGACCGTCCTTCAGCAGACGGCGAATGGTGTTATTGCCGACGAATCCAGCCCCGCCCGTGACCAGAATCATGATCGCCTCTTTCGTAGCCTCAAGGCAGCGTCAGTGTGGCGAGCTTGAGATAAGTGTCGCCACCTACAGACAACCTTGCCGCCGCGTCGTTGAGATTATATAAACCGGCGATTAAGAGATAATGAGCGGGCGGCAGATCAGCCGGGATGAGCAGGCCGTGCCGGTCGCGGATGATTTCGCCCGGCTGCCAGGTGGTCGTCAGCGCCAGCCCGCCGCCCGGCTCGCTGTCGCGCTGCGCCACCAGTTTGCCTGACTCGTCGAGCAGTTGCAGAAAGACTTTGTAGCGCGTGTCGAGTCGAGCATTCGTCTGCCAGTTCAACTGCACCTGAAGCACATCCCCCGCTTTGACCGTCGCCGCGTTGAGGGCGTAGCCCGCCAGCGTGATGTGGTCGCCAAAGTGCGCGCCGCTCAGGGTGGGGGCGGGCAGCGCCGCAGGCATGTCATAACGGGCGAGGCGGACGTCGCCGTACCATCGGTCGGACACCTCGAACGCCTGCTGATCGAGCGTCTGCTCGACGACGCGATTCGGGTCGCGCTCCGTCTCGCCCCAGAAGACGGCGAAGGCGCGCTGATGCGCCGCCAGAATCGTATCCAGCGCCGCGCGCGTGGCTGCATCGTCGCCGCCGAGTCCGGCAGGCAGGGTGTAGATCGGCGCGTCGGCCTTGAAGTAATAGCGGAAAACTTCCTGCTGATTGGGCGCGTCGAGAATGATGGCATCGCCCGCGCGCAGCTCCGAGGTGATGGTCGCCGCGATACTGCGGTAGTCAGCGCGGCGGTAGGCCGGATCAAGCTGGAGCGGGGCGATCCCGGCGCTCAGATTGAGCGCCAGCCACGCGCCGCCGAGCAGCGCCGCCAGCTTCGGCATGGCGCGTAGCGCCGGCGCGGTCGGTCGGACGCGCAGTCGCCACAGTACCCACAGGCCGCGCGCCAGCCATAAGGCCATGCCGATCTGCGTCGGCAGCAGCAGCTTGAGGTTCTGCGGGCGGTAGAGGTGGAAAGCCAGAAAGATGCCGATGGTCACGATCACCCACAGCACCGGAACCAGCGCGCGCCAGCCTGCGCTCGACCGTCTCGGAGTCAGCGCCAGCAGCCCGAACAGCAGCAGAAAATTGGTCACGCCGAGCGCGCCGGGGCTGGCATAGGCATAAGCCGTGCCGAAGGTCAGCAGGTTGAGGATGCCGCCGAGCGCTGCGGCGAAGCTGGCGGGCGCGCCGCTGCTCGGCCACGCCCGAATCTGGCCCAGCGCGGTGGGCAGCCAGGGGAGGAACAGCACAATCGTCAGCAGGCTCGACACCGTATAGACGCCGAACAGGTAGGCGAAGGCTCGGACCTCGCGCCGCCGTCCAATCATGACCAGCCGGACGACGATCAGCGCGCCCTGCGCCAGCATGACGAAGGCGAAGGCGTACTGCGTCCACAGGCCCGCCGCGTTGACCAGCGCCAGCGCCAGCCCCCAGCGGCGGCTCGGTCGGCGGACGAAAGCCGCCAGCGTCCACATCGACAGGACGCCCCAGAGCGCCAGCAGCGCGTACATCCGCGCTTCCTGCGCGTAGTAGAGGCTGAAGCTGTTGAGTGTGACCAGCAGCGCGGCGGCCAGCCCCGCGCCCGCGCTGAACAGCCGTTTGCCGAGGCCGAACGTCAGGGCGACGGTCAGCACGCTCGCCAGCGCCGAGAGCAGCCGCAGCGCGAACTCGCTCTCGCCCGCGATCAGCCGCCAGCCCGCCAGCAGCGCGTAGTAACCGGGCGGATGAATGTCCCGCGCGGCGTTGGCGGCGATCTCGGCCAGCGTCCGCGTCGATTGAACGTAGCTGTTGCCCTCGTCGTTCCAGAACGACTGCGCGCCGAGCGCGTGGAAGCGCAGCAGCACAGCCAGCAGAATCACGACCAGCGCGCCTGACGCATAGAGCCAGTTGGTGCGCTGAGTAACCCAGCGCTGCGCGCCTGCGACGCGCCAGCGAATCATCCGACCGATCCCCGCGCCTGCCGTCGGCGGATCATTCGCCGCAGCCGGAAGGCGAGATAAGCGATCACGATCAGCGCGGGGACGGCTGCGGCTGGCAGCGCCGAAAGCCGGTCGTAGACCGTGACAGAGTCGAGCAGGAACGGCGCGTCGGCGCTGATCTGGATGGCGTGCGTTTGCGGCAGCGTCGATTGGACGACCGACGCCACACGCCAGTTCTCGGCGTCGAAATTGCCCGCGAGCGCGCCGGTCGTCCGAACGCCATCTACCATCACGCGAATCGGGTCATCGCCGCGCCAGCGAATTTGCACGTCTGTGCCTGAGGCGCGGAACTGTGCCGATTCAGTCAGCGCGGCAGTGTCAAGCTGCGCGCCGCCGACTGCCTTGATCTGCGCGTCCTGCGCGACGGTGATTGCCCGGTCGCTTTCCTGATGGACGCCGGGATAGAGTGTCGGTACGTCGGCATGAATGTAGTTTTTGACCGCGTCGTAGACCGGCAGCGGCCTGAAGTCCGGCTCGACCATGCGGAAGTAGTACCACGTCTGGTTTTTAAGCGAGTCGTCGGGGCGCTTGAAGAACCAGTAGTTCATCACGCCGACCCACGGCCATTCGCGTTCCATGCGCTGATAGGCCATCGGCATGAAGCGCGCCGCCTGTTCGAGCGTCGTTTTGCCGTAATTGCCGTAAGCGATCAGATCAGTCGGCACGCCCGGCTCGCCAATCGGACTCCAGGCCGCCTCGCTGATCCAGATCGGCTTGGCGGCATCGCCATTCTGCACCATCAGATCGCGGATGTAGAGGCTGCGGCTGAAGTTGACATTGGTCGGGCGCATTCGCCGGTCGGTCGGGCCGCTGTTGAGGCCATAGCCCTGCATCGACTGAATATCAAAGCATTGGCCCGCGCCGTCGTCGTACATCCGCTGCAAGAAGATGAAATCGCTCAGGTCGCGCCCCGTCAGCGCGTTAGTCGGGGCCAGCGCGCCGTCGATGACGACGATCCCCGGATCGACGCCCTTGAGCGCGCGGTAGGTGCGGCAGAGCAGGTCGGTGTATTGCTCCGGGCTGACGGCCTGCTCGCCCCATTCCGGGTAGATGTTCGGCTCATTCCAGACCTGATAGAAATGGACGCGGCCTTTGTAGCGCGTGGCGACGGCGACCGCGTAATTAACGTAGTCCTGTAGATCGACCGGCGGCGCGAAGTCGCCCGCGTCGGGGCCGCTCTGCGCCCACTGCGGCGGGTTGCTCAGGCGCGCCTGAATCTGGACGCCGTACTTCCCGGCCAGATCGACGATATTATCGTACTTGGCCCAGGCATCAATCGCGCCGACGGCCTGCATATTGCGCCGGTCGATGAAGTCGCCGCGCCCGGCAATCTCGATGTCTTCCCACGGGAACTCCTGTCGAATCCAGCCGAAACCCGCGTCCTGAATCATCTGAAGCTGCCGCTCGCGCTTGGCCGGTTCGACTTCCTGTTCGAGGAAGGTGTTGACGCCGTAAGGGTTGAGGCCGGTATAGGCAATCGGCGTGTATGGCTCGGTATCCGGCGCGGGGCGGGTGAAGTTGCCGAGCCAATCGACCATGCCGCGTACTTGAGCCAGCGGCGCTTCTTCGCCGGTCTGTGACCGGAAAAACTGCCAGGCGAGGCCGTGATTCGCCAGATCGAGCGCCAGCCCGCCGCCGAGTATAAGCGCGGCGACGACGGCGACTGTAATCCAGCGGCGAGTAGTACGGGAGAGTCGTTGCGTCATGGCGCGGAATTATAGCAGCATCTTTTTGATTCCCGCTTGCGAGCTGCCGCCGCCGAGAGCTTCGAGCCTCTGGCGAGAATAGGCCAAAGCTCATCAATTTCCTATCTCAATCGTCCTGACGATATGGACTTAGCATCGATTCTCGTCTATGATAGATAATGCTAATCTTAACATTGAGAGGCTGGAGTCAGACCATGTTTGGAAACCACAAAAATCACGACCTCAGCGACCGCGCTGAACAACTGGCCGACGATGCCGCTGACGAACTCCGTGAATTTGGCCGCAGCGCCCGTCACCGCGCCGACGACGTCAAGGGCGAGGCCGTGCGCATCCTCAACGAAGCCGCCGACGGTATCCGCCACGAAGCGCGCAAGTCCGGCGCGCGCGGGGAAATTAAGGACGGCGCGGACGATGTCGCCCACAGTCTGGAGCGCGCCGCGCACTACCTCAAGCACAATTCCTACGACGACATGCGCCACGACGTTGATCGCAGCGCCAAAGCCGCTCCCTGGCGGCTGGCGGTGATCGTCTTTTTCGCCGGTCTGGTCGTTGGCCTGCTGCTGCGCGGCGACGGACAATCTGCGCCAGCGCCCCGCCGCGCGCCCCGCACCACGGCGACCGGCAGTCGCTAGACAGTGGCACGAACTACAATCCTGTGGATACAATCGGGAACCGGGCGAAAAATCGCCCGGTTTTCTTTTATGACGGCGAAAACGGCCTACAGGGCCAGGGAAAACGGTTGGCGCTGATGGTCAAATTCGTGATTCTGTTTCGCAACCCTGTCGATCTGGCGGCGTTCGAGGATAGCTACAACGCCTTCCTTGCTTTCGTCGAGGATATGCCTTCGATTACTCGTCGGCAGGTGGCAACGGTGCTCGGCAGCGTGACCGGGGAATCGCCTTATTATCGGGTGCTGGAAATCTATTTTGACGATGAAGCCGCCCTGCGTGACGCGCTGACTTCCCGGCTCGGACAGGCCGCCGGGGCGCAGCTCTACACCTTCCCGCCGGGCAGCTTTGAAACACTCTTCGCCGAAGTCTATGAAGAAGCCGGTGGGCGCACGGAGACAGACGAAACCCATGCTGACGCTTAAGCAGCGCATTCTGGCCGAGGGGCGTAACCTCGGCAATGGCATCCTCAAGATCGACAGCATCCTCAATCATCAGTTATACCCCGACCTGATGTTCGAGCTGGGTAAGGAGATGGCGAGTCGCTTCGCCAGCACACCCGTCGACCGCATCCTGACCGCCGAAATTTCCGGTATCGCCCCGGCGCTGATGACCGGGCTGGCGCTCGGCGTGCCGGTTGTCTACGCGCGCAAGCTCAAGCCGATCACCATGTCTGGCCCGGTATTCCTTGAAACCGCGCCGAGTCACACCAAAGGCGGCGAGGTCAGCCTGCTCGTCTCGGCGGAATTTCTGCACGCCGGGGAGAACGTCCTCATCATCGACGACTTTTTCGCCACCGGCAAAACGCTGATGGCGCTGGCGCGGATGGTCGAGAGCGCAGGCGCGAACATCGCCGGAGTGGGCGTCGTCGTCGAAAAGACCTTCGAGGGCGGGCGCGACCGGATGATTCAGGCCGGTTACGATGGCGTTCGCATCGAGGCGCTGGCGATCATCACCAGCATGGACAACGGCCAGATCATCATTGCCGAGTAGGTTATTCCATCAGCGTCGCAGCTTTCCCGCTCGACGAATGACCTGTGCGGGTACAGGTGGGTATCGGCGGGCTTTTTCGCGCCTGCGGGCGTTCATCTCATATCTGAAACCACATTTCTGACTTGCGGCAACGCTCTCCCCTCTCTCATCGGGAGAGGAGCCGGGGGTGAGGGAGACAACGTGACCGACCCACGACACGGCGGCATCATCATTCTCGATTACGGCTCGCAGTACACGCAGTTGATCGCCCGCCGTGTGCGCGAGCAGGGCGTTTACGCCGAGGTTTTCCCGTGGGATGCCGATCCAGTCATCATGCGCCGCCACGAGCCGCGCGGCTTCATCCTCTCCGGCGGGCCGAACAGCGTCTACGAGCCGGGCGCGCCGCAGCTTCCAGCGCACGCGCTGGCGGCGCAGCAGCCGATCCTGGGCATTTGCTACGGGATGCAGGCCTTGACGCGCGCGCTCGGCGGCGCGGTCACGCCGTCGCAGGATCGAGAGTTCGGCCCGGCCAATATCACCCGAACCGCCGAGAGCGCGCTGCTGGCTGGCCTGCCGACGACTCTCGGCGTCTGGATGTCGCACGGCGACCGCATCGAGCGCCCGCCCGCTGGCTTCATCTCGCTGGCGACCTCGGATAATTCGCCCTACGCTGCGATGGGCGACCCGACCCGCGACCTGTACGGCGTCCAGTTTCATCCCGAAGTCGCGCATACGCCGCTCGGCGTCCAGATTCTGCGTAATTTCCTGTTCAATATCTGCCACTGTGAGGCGCGCTGGTCGCCCGTCGCCTTCATCGAGGACGCCGTCCAGCGCATCCGCGCGCAGGTCAGCGGCGAGCGCGTGCTGCTCGGCCTGAGCGGCGGCGTCGACTCGGCGGTGGCCGGGGCGCTGCTGCACCGCGCTATCGGCGATAAGCTGGTCTGCGTTTTCGTCAATACCGGCCTGCTGCGCAAGGGCGAGCCAGAAAGTGTCGTCAGCGTCTTTCGTGACGGTCAGGGCGTCAATCTGGTCGCCGCCGACGCTGCCGAAGCCTTCCTTGACGCGCTCAGTGGCGTCACTGACCCGGAAGCCAAGCGTAAGGTCATCGGCAGGCTGTTTATCGACACCTTCGCCGAGCAGGCGCGTAAGCTCGACGGCGTCACCTATCTGGCGCAGGGGACGATTTATCCCGACGTGATCGAGAGCGCTAGAAGCAGCCAGCACGCGCACGTCATCAAGAGCCATCATAACGTCGGCGGCCTGCCGCCCGATCTCCAGTTCAAGCTGGTCGAGCCGCTGCGTGACCTGTTCAAGGATGAGGTACGCAAAGTCGGCGCGGCGCTCGGTCTGCCGGAGTCGATTATCTGGCGGCAGCCGTTCCCCGGCCCCGGTCTGGCCGTCCGCTGCCTCGGCGAGATTAACTGGGAGCGGCTCGAAACACTGCGCAGTGCCGACGCCATTTTCCTTGAGGAGCTGGCGGCGGAAGGGCTGCTGCGACAGGGAACCTCACAGGCGTTCGCCGTGCTGCTGCCGGTCAAGAGTGTCGGCGTGATGGGGGACTATCGCACCTTCGAGGAAGTCCTCGCCCTGCGCGCCGTCACGACCGATGATTTCATGACGGCGGACTGGGCGCGGCTGCCCTATGACCTGCTCGCTCGCGCGGCTAACCGGATCGTCAACGAGGTCAAAGGCATCAACCGGGTGGTCTACGACGTCACCAGCAAGCCGCCCGCGACGATTGAATGGGAATAACGGTGGACGGGACGATGGACGGCGCGGGACGGTTCTGACGGGCAAATCGCTGAAGCATCCTCTATAATTCGCGCTGTGGCTTCATGCGAGGAACGTTATGACCCGACAACTCATCCGCGCGCTCGTCATTCTCGCCAGCCTGCTGCTGCTGACTGGCCTCGTGCTGGCGCAGGAGACGACGCCGACGCCGCTGCCGCCGTTCGATCTGGATGGCAGCAGCGGGATTCCGCAGTCGATCAGCCCCGAAGGCTATCCACAGCTTGGCCGGGCCGGCGCGCCGGTACAGATCGTCGCCTATTGCAGCTTCGACGCGCCCGCCTGTGGCAGTTTCTACTCGCAGGTCTTTCCTGACCTGGCTGCGCGAATGGCGGGCGGCGATGTCCGCTATACGTTCGTCCCGCTCTACGGCCTCGGTGAGATCGCTAACGGGCGCGCGGGCGCGCGGGCGGCGCTCTGCGCGGCGGAACAGGGTGCGTTCTGGCGTGCGGTCGATCTGTTCTATGGCTGGCAGATTGAGTTCGGCAGTCAGGCGCTCGATGGCAGTCGCGTGGTGTCGGGCATCGAAAGCCTCAGTATTGACCGGGGCAGGTGGGATGCCTGTATGAGCAGCGACCGGCCCGATGTCATCCTCGACGCCGCCAGGGCCGATGTGGCCGCGCAAATCCCCTACGACGGTAAGGTGCTGCCGTTTGTGCTCATCAACGGGGTGCCGAGCCTGCCGGACAGCGCCAGCCTCGCTTCGGCAGTCGATTCGATCCTCGGCCAGTTAGCAGCCGGGACGCCGTCCGCGCCTGTCGAGGCGACCGCTGAAGCGACGCCCGATGAACTGGTTGTGACGGTTCAGCCGCTCCTCGGCCAGAAAATCGACCCGCCGCTCGATATCACGCTCCCCAGAGGCTGGAAATTCGGCAGCGATACGCTCGTGCTGCGCGATGTCGATGTTGATATGCGTACCATCCCGCTGGCGGTCTACTCCGGCCCGGTCACAGGCGGAACCGGGACGATTGTTTTGCTCTGGGGCTTCCCCAGTCTGGTGGCGGGCAATCCGTTCAGCGCCACGCCGGTGCAGCCCGACATCTGGGCCGACGGCCTGCGTCTGCTGCGGCTGGCGGTCATCGAGGAAGGCTGCAACATCGGCACGGATTTGCGCGCGCAGTACAGCATCGGCGGCCTGACTGCCGTCGGCACGCAGTTCTCGGCGGTCGATTGTCCGCAGCTTGCCGACACGCGCGGCTGGTTTGCGGGCGTGCGCATCAGCGGCATCAACTTCGTCTTTTACACCTTCACCGACCCGATTGATGCCATGAACAGCGCGCAGCCAGAGCTTCAAGATATCCTCGACACAGTCAGCTTCCGCGTGCCGGAGCCGACGGCTGAACCGGGACCATAACCGACGATCAGCCAACGCTGTCCGCCCCTGCCGCGTCGTCCCGTGCTAAAATCCTGCGGCGGCGCATTCAGGCTCGCCCTGCCGCCATAATCGGTCATTTCGTCAGGGCATGAGCGCTCATGCCCTTTTTAGTTGTTGAGGTCTGCCACTTTGAAACGTCTCGCGCCGCTGGTGTTCGCTGTGATGATGAGCCTGATGGTGCTGGCTGTCGCGTCAGCGCAGGATGGCACGCCCACGCCGTCCGGTTCGCTCGACGCGCTGCCTGTCGGCGCGACGCCCGTTCCGCTGCCGACACGGATGCCCCGACCGGCTCCCTCGGCGCGGGTCAACGGTCAGGATTCATCGCTGGAGTTGTATTTCACTGCGCTGGAGCAAGGGACGGCGGGGCTGCTGCATGTGACCGGCGACCATGTCAGCGGCGTTCGCGCCCGCTTCCTCGACCAGTTAGCCGATTTCTACGCCATGCCCGATGATGGCTATTATGGCCTGATTTCAGTCAATCTGGAACAGACGCCCAAAAGCTATCCGCTCGATGTTTTCGTCAGCTTCGACGACGGCACGCGCGAAGTCCTGCACGCTGACGTCAGCGTGGTGCTCGGCCCCTTCATCCGCCAGAATGTCCAGATCAGCCAGGATAAAGCCTATCTGCTCGACCCCGACGTTGAGCGCAAGGAACTGGCCCGACTGGAGAGCATGTTCGGTGGCAACACGCTCGACCGCATGTGGGACTCGGACGGCTTTCAGCTTCCGGTCCTCAACACGCTGACGTCACCTTTCGGGGCGTTCCGCGCGTTCAACGGCGCGCTCAACACCCGGCACACCGGCTGGGACATTCGCACCACGCTCGGTACGCCGGTCATGGCGATGGCGGGCGGCAGGGTCGTCTACGCCGGGCCGCTCGACATTCGCGGCAACTACATCGCCATCGACCACGGCTACGGTATTTATTCCGGTTATGCCCACTTTTCGCAGCTCCACGTCACCTATGGCGAGACCGTCACCAAAGGCCAGATCATCGGCATGAGCGGCGAGACGGGCCGCACCAGCGGGCCGCACTTCCACTGGGAAATGGCCGTCAACGGCAGTTGGGTCGACTCGGTCGATTTTGTTGAAATGTGGATGCCGTAGGAAAGAACTGAGAGCCGGGAACCGAGAAAAGATTCAGGCCGATTGCGAGTCGCCGGTGACAGAGGTAAGGGAAACCGCTAGCGCTTGCCGTCACCGAGGCGCGAGGTCAGGCTGCTCAGTCCGGCCCAGCCGAGCAGAAACGCGCCCGCCGCTGTCCCTGTGACCATGAACGGCACGCCCGCCAGAATCGCTAGCACCAGCGCTTTGGCGAAGGCGCTGCCGAGTCCGTCTCCGGCGACAAAGCGCTGGATCGAAAAGACGGCGATGAAGTCCATGATAAACGTGAAAGCCACCAGCAGCGGCAGCGTGGCAATGCCGACGACCGTGATGGTGCTGCCCAGTTCAACGGTTCCCCAGACAGCATCGAGGGCGATAGTCACGAGCGCACTCAGGATGTGAACTGGCGGGCCGGGAATCCCGGTCTGCGGTTCGGGAGTCACGACCCGATACTCGCGCGCTGGCCGCTCCGGCGGATGTTCGATGCTCACGACGCTCACTCCTCATCACTGAACCGCGTGATCCGCATGAAAGCGCGTTCCTGCGGCGACATATCGACCGGATATTCGGTTTCATCGTAGGCTTCGAGGATGCGGTAGCCTTCCTTGATGTAGCTGCGGACGGTGTGCAGGCTGATGCCCATTTCGTCGGCGGCAAGCTGCGCGGGCAGCCCCTTGACCACGCACAGCTCGATGGCCTGGCGGATTCGCTCGGTCAGTTCCGGGTATTCGCGCTGGCGCGGCAGCACCGCCGCGTGGAAGACGCGGTTGTTGAAGCTCTGCGAGTTGAGGCGAGCGATCCCCGGCGTGACGATGAAATCATGTTCGAGCGCAAAGACGATGCCCCAGGCGATCTGCGAACGTACCTCGCCCTTGAGCAGGTAGCCGCGCGCGCCATTCTCCGAGGCTGCCAGCACCAGCGGCACGTCGGCCATTTGCGCCAGACAGATCACGATCAGGTCTTTGACACGCTCGCGCAGCCTGCGAATTGTCTGCGTCAGCCCTTCGGGGCCGCCGATGTGGTCGGCGTCAATCAGCGCAACGTCGGGCAGCTCGGCCAGCGGCGTCTTTGTCATGTGATCCCACATCGCGGCTTCCGTTTCGGCCATGCAGGTCACGCGCGTGCGCCGATCCCACGCCAGATAGCTGTTAATGGCTTCGAGCGCGTAGTAGTCGGTATCCAGAATCAATACCTTGAGGTTGACGCCGGAGATATTCATCGGGAGTGCTTATCCCTTCCGAGTCGGGTATTCATCGAGGCAGTCATCGGGGTTGACACGATCACTTTTGACCGTCGATTCGGTCTTATTATACTCCGTTTTGAGTTCGCTTTCGGGCGCGTTCTGCGGCCTGATAAAGCAACCTCTGCGAGGTAGGGCGGGCGCAATTTCGCGGGGGCGATCCGCCGGGTCGGCCTGCCGCTAGCCTGAGCCTTTCTGGTTGAGCGCATTTTTTGTGTTCGCGCGGGTCAGTTATCGAGACTTGATATGCCACGCTCCGTTTCACGCCACGTCGGCGGACGGTGTTTCAGCCGCCACCAGACGCCGACCGGGTAGCCGATCATCTTGGCGACGTCGCCGACCACACGGATAACTGGCACGAGCGCCGCCGCATACAGCCAGTCGGCGACCGACGTAAAGCCTGCCTGCCGCAGCACCGTCGGCAGACGCCGATATGGCTGACGCAGATAAACTGCCGCGCCGGGAACGAACAGCGCCCACCCCAGCGGATGGACGATTGCGCCGAGAATCAGCACCAGCGGCGCAGCCACCAGATAGGTCAGGTAACGGGCGGCGTGACGCTTGCGCCACAGGTCGGCTTTGCCGTCGCCGCGCGCGTAGCGGAGATACTGCCTGTAGAACGCGCCGAGCGAGCCGCGCGGGCGGAAATGCGCGACAGCGTCGAAGGCGGGCGCGAACGGAGCCAGATCGCGCAGGCGAAAGTCGAAGATCAGGTCTTCGCAGTAGTCGAGCCATTCCGGGTAGCCGCCGACTCGCTCCCAGGCCGCTTTACGAAAAGCGACGCTGCGGCTGCTCGGCAGGAAGGTCGCCGCGTCGATCTCGCTGCGCAGCGGCAGGACGGTCGCGCCCATCGCCGCCTCGAAAACGTTGAGCGCTTCGGCGGCGAAAAAGCCCGCTGCCGCCTGAGCGTTCGTATCGTCTAACAGCGGCGCGACCAGCTTCGCCAGCCAGTCGGCGTCCAGCACCACGCCCGCGTCAGTCGCGGCGATAATGTCGGCGCGGCAGGCGGCAATCGCCCGGTTGCGCCCGGCGCTGATGTTCGCGCCCGGCTCGACCAGCACGCGCAGCGGCAGCCGATCAGCGTAGCAGTTCAGAATTTCAACCGTCTGATCGCGGCTGCCGCCATCGACGATCACGACTTCATCGGGCGCGCGGGTCTGCGTCGCCAGCGAGTCCATCAGGCGGCGGATGCTCTCGCCCTCGTTCAGGACCGTCATGATGACGCCGATCATGGCCGCTTCTCAGCGCGCGCCTCGATCAGCGAGGCCAGACGCGCGTAATCGGTGTGAGTACGGTTGGTCACGCCGATGCAGGCGCGGAAGCCCTCGCCGCAGAAGAAGCCCGTCACGCGGTAGGGCGCGGGCAGCTTCGGAATGACCAGCAGCAGCCCCTCGGCGGGCTGATAGCGTTTCTTGCCGACCATCAGCTTGCGACCACTTTCGCTCTCGCGCGGCGGCAGCAGTGGATATGCCTTGACCGCCGCGATCTCCGACCAGGCCACGCGCATCGGTCGGCCAAGCGGCGGTTCAATCGTCAGGCCGCTGGCGTCAGCGCTGACCGGCGGCGTGGCCGTTAGCAGCAGCAGCACCGGCAGCGTCAGGCCGAGCGTGAAGATCGCGGCGATGCCGAGCAGTGTCGCGCGTGGGTCGCTCAGCGCAAGCGCGATCTGCGCTGCGGCAGCAGCGAGCATGACGACCAGCAGGATCACCGCGCCGTAATGGGTCAGGCGCTGGACAGAAGCGTGTGGATGTGGATGTTGGGACAGCTTGAAACCTTCAGAGATTTCGTGATGATAAGGGAAGCGCGACGGCTCCCTCGAACGTTTCTTTCACCCTCTCCCGCCAGAATGAGGGGTTCATTGCTGCCGCCACGCTTCGATGACGGCGGGAAAGCCTTCGCGGAAACTGGGATAGCGGGGGTGCCAGTTCATCTCAGTGACCAGCTTCCGGTTCGAGCAGCGCGTCGAAATTGGCGTGCCATCGACGCTGCCGGGGCGCGCTGCGCCGAGCTGCTCGGCGCGCCAGTCAGCAAATTCACGCTCGCGCGGCGGGTCGTCGTCGCCCACATTATAAACTGCGCCGAGATGATTTTCGCCCTGTTCGGTCGCCGCGACGGTGGCCTGAGCCGCATCGTCGACCTGGATCAGCGTGACGTAATTCGAGCCATCGCCGACCACACGATAGCGCCCGGACGCGATCTCCGCCAGCCGCGCTTGCGTCAGGGCCGAGTCAGCGCTGTAAAAGCTCCCGAAGCGGAGCGTGACTGCCGGGAGTTCATGCTCGTCTGTCGCCTGCTGTACCATCCGCTCCATATCGAGCGCTGATTGCAGCGGATTCGGCAGGCTGAAGTCGAGCGGGAAACGCTCATCAACCCAGGCGTCACCGCACTGACCGTAAAGGAAGCTGATGCTCTGCTGAAGGTAGAGGCTGCACCCATTCGCCAGCGCGGCGGCAATCAAGTTGGCTGTCCCTTCACGACGAATACGGTCATTCAGCGACCAGTCGCCCGGCGATGTCGTCGGGATAGCCGTCGCCAGATGCAGCACCGCCTCGCAGTTTTTGGCGGCCTGAATCACGTCCGCCTCGTCGAACAGGTCAGCGCGGATGCTTGTCGCGCCTGCGCCTGCCAACTGCTCGTCATTGGCGGCTGACCGGCTCAGGCCGATCACCTCGTGTCCACGTTCGATCAGCAGCGGCACAACCCGCTTACCGAGGACGCCTGTCGCGCCTGCGATCAGAATTTTCATGAATCCCTCACTCTCAATCTCTTCGCGGCCTTTCGTTCCCGAACCATAAGGTTGTTCGGGGCGCTGCGCCCTTAAGGCAAAGGGTGAAAGCCAGAGCGTTTACGACTCTTATACGGCATGGGGTATCATGCCCGCCGTCCCTTGACCAGATCGTATCCTGAAAGATGAACCTCACTGCCCGCCCCGACGATGAACAAAATCGAGCGCTAAAACCGTGCTTGATGCGCCAGACCCTCGCGGATACTCACAATCCACTGGCTCCCCTCTCTGCTCGCGGAGAGGGGCCGGGGGTGAGGTCGGCAGGTGTGAAAAACCTTGTTCCTGCGAATACTCACAATCCACTGGCTCCCCTCTCTGCTTGCGGAGAGGGGCCGGGGGTGAGGTCGGCAGGCGTGAAAAACCTTGTTCCTGCGAATACTCACGATCCAGTGGCTCCCCTCTCTGCTTGCGGAGAGGGGCCGGGGGGTGAGGTCGGCAGGGGCCGGGGGTGAGGTCGGCAGGAGAGGGCATTTGTCAATCATAAATCAGCGGGCGCAGCCATTGATTCGACGCCACGCCGCCTTCGGCCAGCCAGCCGACGATTTCCGGCTGTCCGACGATGCGAAGCTGCCACCAGTTGAGACCATCGACGCAGGTTGGCCCGCCGATAATATCCACTTCGATGCCCTTGAGCAGAGTGGTCAGGCTGGCGGCGTTCAGACCCGGCTCGGCGCGTAGATTCTTCGGCTTGCTGTCCTGATAAGTTACGACCGCGCGGATGCCGACCGACAGCCGATAGTAGGTCGGCGGACAATGAGCGGCTTCGGATGGCGCGCCGCTGCCGCCCGCCGAGAGCAGCATTGTGCCGCTGGCCGCTTCCGCCAGCCAGCCATCGACGGTCGAGGTCGAATTGCCGTACTGCGCGCGCACCTGCCACCAGTTGATCTGATCGGCGCAGGTCGGCCCGGCCAGCACATACACCGGCGCGTTCTTATTCAACACCGTCAGCACGCGACCGGACATCGTCGGGTCGGAGCGCAGGCGGAGCGATTCGAGCAGCGTCGCCTGCCCGCCAATCGCCAGATCGAGCGCTGGCGCGCAGTTCTGCCCGTTGTTGAAGCTGGTATCCGGGAACAGCAGCACCATATCCGGCACGGCTTCAGCGACCCAGCCGGGGTTGCCGGGCGTCGTCACCTGCCACCAGTTGAGGCCGTCGGCGCAGACCGGCCCACCGGTGATTCGCAGAGTCACGCTGTTCGGGTAATAGCCGACCTGCCCGCCGGAGAGTGTCGGCAGATTGCGGATGAACAGCCCCGGTCGCGTGAATACCGGCTGACCGACTGTGAGCTGCATCGGCGTGGGGCAGGCGGAATCTTCGGCTGCGACGGCAGGAATGGCCGTCAGCAGGAACAGGAGCACGAGCAGCAGGCGGGCGTTACGCGCCATAGGTTCACCCTCGCCGGTACGACAGGACAGGTGTTTCAGACTATATTGTAGCGCAATCCGGCTTCTCGCGCGGGAAGCGGGCTGCCGACGCAAAAAGCGCGGAAACCGTGATCGATTTCCGCGCCTGTGAAGCTTAACGGGCGAATTGCCGTGACGCTCAGGGTTTGGTGTAAGTGCGCGACGTCCCCGACGGGTGATCGACCCAGGCGCGCTCGCGCTCTTCCGGCGTCATCCCTTCGTCGTCCTCAGCATCCTTGTCCCAGTCCTGACTGTTGACCGGGGCGTTGGGCTGGTTCGAGAGCAGGTCGCCCGCGCCAGTTCCCGCGCCGCTCACGGTCGGGTTGGATGCTGCGCCAGCGTGGACACTGTCGCCGATATTGCTGTTACGGGCGCTGCTATCGTTCGGGAAGCGCGAACGCTGAGTCTGGGTCTGGCTGGGGGTGTCAACGTTGGCGAGGTAATCACTGTTGATTGGCTCGACGCGCGGCGTGCTGGCCGGAGTCGGCGTCGTCTGGCTGTGGTAGGCGTGGTAGGCCGTCGAGTCGTGATCGGCCTCGTTCGCCGAATACGGCTGGCCTTCGTGGTCGAACTCGTCCCAGCCGGAATTGCGGTAGAACTTGCCCCGTTCCTCGACATCGAGCGGGTGGTGACGGTTGAGAATATCCTCAGCGCGCGCGCTGGCTGTGTCGTCGGTCGTCACGCTGACCAGGGTTGCGCCGCGGCGCAAGCTCTCGGCGTAGACGTGGGCTTCCTCTTCAGGGATGCCGAAATCGACCAGCGAGGCCACCACGCCGCCGGTCACTGCGCCAGCGGCAGCGCCGATACCGGCCATCAGAGCGGCGGCCAGCGGGCCGACGGCCAGAACCGGGCCGATGCCGGGGATCAGGGCGACGCCGAGGCCAACCAGCGCCCCGACGACTGCGCCGAAGCCTGCGCCCTCGCCCGGCTTGACGTCCTCGCCGTCGTAATCGACAGCCGTGTTGACGTTGTTCACGTAGCGGTCGGCATAGACGCCCTGAGCATCGTTGGCGACCAGGCTGATGGTGTCGCGGGTGAATCCGGCGTCCACCAGATCACGGACAACGCCTTCGGCGATTTCGAGGTCCTGATAGAGTGCGACAACTGTCTTAGTCATGGTTTGAGTCTCCTGTTGCGGAGTGTCGATGGAAAGAAATTACAAATTTAATTATAGACACTTTGTTCCGTGGTGCATGAAAACGGCATGAGAGTTGCTGATACCGGCTCTCAAGCTCACTTTTTGACCGTGAGCCGCAAGCGAGACTACAATTCAGCTTGCCCCTATGCAGAGGAACAGCTTCATGACTTCCGACAACCAACTGCCGACCGACCGCGATGAGACTTTTGAGCTGACGCTTGAGGCCATAGCGAACGGCGGCGCGGCGATGGGCTGGCGTGGCAAACAGGCGGTATTTGTGCCTTATACCATTCCCGGCGAGCGTATTCTGGCGCGCGTCGTCGAGGATCGGGGGCGCTTTGTCCGTGCCGAGGGCGTGCAGCTTCTCGAGGCTTCCGCTGATCGCGTCTACCCGGTCTGCCCGCATTTCGGGCCGGGACGCTGCGGGCGCTGCCAGTGGCAGCACATCGACTATCCGGCGCAGCTTCTCCTGAAACAGGATGTGCTGGCCGATCAGCTTTCGCGGATTGCCGGACTTGACGATGCTGATGTGCGCGCCGTCCTGCCCAGCCCGGATGTCTGGGGCTACAACTACCACATGACCCTGTTTCCAGCGGGCGAGGGCAAGCTCGGCTTTCCCGGCACTGACGAGCGCATCTTCCCGATTGAGGAATGTTTCATCGTCCAGCCTGACTTACTGGCGCTCTACCATCAGCTCGACCTCGACTTCGAGGGACTGCTGCGCCTGCGCCTTCAGATCGGCACCGACGGCGCGCATATGCTCGTCCTGTCGATGAAGGACGACCTTGCGCCGGAACTGGAAACCGATCTGCCGACCAGCGTCAACCTGCTCCTGAGCGATAACGAGCCGCTCAACCTGATTGGCGATTCGCACACGCGCTACACCATTGGCGGTCATACCTACCGGGTGACGGCGGGGAGCGCCTTCCGGCCCAACGTCTCGCAGCTTGAAAACCTGGCCGGGATCGTCATGGAGATGCTCGACCTGCGCGGCGGCGAATCGGTGCTTGACCTGTATGCGGGGGTTGGCTTCTTCAGCGCCTTCGTCGCGCCGGTCGCTGGGCTGGTGACGATGGCTGAAAGCTATCCGCCCGCCGTCACCGACGCCGACGACAATCTGGCTGAGTTCGAGAATGTCGATGTGTTCGAGGGATCGGTCGATGACGTGCTGGCCTCGCTCGAAAGCGAATACGATGCTGCGATTGTCGATCCGCCGTCGTCGGGCCTTCAGGACTCGACCGCCGAGCTGCTGGCCGAGTCGGGAATCCGCCGTCTGGTCTACGTCAGCGGCGATGCCGCCTCGCTCGCGCACGACTGTAAACGCCTCGCTCGCCACGGCTTCCGACTCGCCTACGTTCAGCCGCTTGACCTCGCGCCGCAGACCTTCTACGTCGATAGTGTCGCGCTGTTTACCCGCTGAACGATGACAGGCAGCGGTGAGCTAATAGCTCAGGTAGTCTGTTGCTTGACAAATTTATTCGTTTGGGAATAGACTTTTGCTCGTAGCCTGAGTACAACCCCTTACCACTGAATTTCCCCCTCAGCAGGATTGTCAACGGCTGATCGTAACCCTGTAGCACAATGGAGTTTTCACAGCAATGGCAGAGCGGATTCGCGGCACAGTCAAGTGGTTTAGCGCGGAAAAGGGATACGGCTTCATCACCCCTGAGGACGGCCCTGACGTCTTTGTTCACTATTCGGCTATTCAGACATCGGGTTACCGCAAGCTCGAAGCGGGCGACGCGGTCGAATTCGAGATCACTGAAGGCCCGAAAGGAAAACAGGCGAGCGACGTCCAGGGCGTGTAGCGCAGAGGCTGAATGACCTTTCCGCGCGCTGCCTGAGCGACGATCTCTGACCTAACTCTATAATCAAGCGATAGGCTCGGCTCGCTAAGGGCCGCCATCAAACCGCCCGATGCATTACGGGCGCTGGTTCAAACAACCGAACCGCTCAACAGCTAATTTCAGGCCCATGTCTTTGACCGCATGGGCCTTTTTCTTGCCATCGTACAGGAGCAGTCGCATGATCGACTTACAGCAGGCGCAGGCCGCAGCGACCGAGATCGCGCGGCAGGCGGGGCAGGTGCTGATGACTTACTACCGGCGTCCGCACACGGAAGCGACCAAAGCATCGGTCTTCGATATCGTCACCGAGGCCGATACCGCCATCGAGGCGCTGATCCGTCCGGCGCTGCTGCGCGCTTTCCCCGGTCATCACGTCGTCGGTGAGGAAGGTGGCGGTTCCGGCGCGCCAGCGGCGGACGCCGACTATCTCTGGTACGTTGATCCGATTGACGGCACGATTAATTTCGCCCACGACCTGCCGTTCTTTTGCGTCAGCCTTGCCATGACCGACCGGAACCAGGTTCCGCTGGTCGGCGTAGTTTTCAACCCGGTCACCGATGAGCTGTACAGCGCGGCACAGGGCTTCGGCGCGACCCTCAACGGTGAGCCGATCCACGTCCGCGCCACGCCTGACCTGTCCTCGGCGCTGCTCGTGACTGGTTTTTCAGCCGTGCCGGAAGAAGCTGCGCTGAATGCCGATGCGTGGATGGCCTTGATGCCGCTCGCGCGCGGGCTGCGTCGTTTCGGCGCGGCGGCGCTCGATCTGTGCTATGTCGCGTCAGGGCGCGTCGATGGCTTCTGGGAGCCGTCGCTGCATCCGTGGGACATTCTCGGCGGCATCATCGTGGTGCGAGAAGCGGGCGGCACGGTGACGGATTACGCGGGCGGTGAGTCGTCGCGGCTCTATTCGGGCGAGCAGATCGTGGCGACCAACGGCCCGATTCATCAGGCTGTACTCGAAGTGTTCAACCGCTAGCCCTGACGGAACAACGCAATCGTCGCGCCGAAGGTCAGCACATCGCCGTCACGGAGCGCGCGGCCTTTCTCGCTGACGGGTGAGCCGTTGACCAGCGTGCCGTTGGCGCTGCCGAGGTCATTGACGATCCACGAATTATCCTCAGTCAATTCGAGTCGCGCGTGAGGCCGCGATACGGATGGGTCGTTGAGCGACACCTGCCAGTCGCTGCTGGATGTTACGCGCCCGACCATGATGCGCCGCAGCAGCAGCGGAATCGTCTCGCCTTCCTGCGGGCCGCTGGTAATCATCAGCCGACTGCCCGCGTTGCGGCTCGACGTAATCAGAGTCGCTTGATTGAGGGTCGCCAGATGATCCTCGACGCTGGCGACGGCGGAGAAAGTCAGCGTCGGCACGAACAGGCGGATGACATCACCGGATGCCAGCGGGAAGGATTCGTGGAGTTGGCGGTCGTTGACGAACGTCCCGTTAGCGCTGCCGAGGTCGGTCAGCGTGAATACGCCGTCACGATAATTGATGACGGCGTGCTGGCGCGAGACGTGACCTTCGCGGATGACAATATCATTGTCGTCCAGACGGCCAATAGTCGCGCTGGCTCCTTCGACCAGCACAAACTCGCGTGGGTCGCCGCTTTCGGGGTCGTCCCATGCGAGTCTGGCTAACGGCAGAGGCTGTCCTGCGTCCGATGGCATAGTCTCTTCGTCAACAACTCTGGCGCTCGACCAGCACGATGGCCTTGCGCCGGTTCTCCCCTGCTTGCGAGGAACAAGACAAGAGGAGAGGTCGAATCTTTATTGGACGCCGAGTTCCTTTTGCAGGTCGGCGATCCGCTGGAGCGTGTCGGTGCGGGCCTGATCGCCCGTCAGCGCGGCGTATTTCTTGTAGTTATCGAGCGCCTGCTGCTTCTGGCCGGCATCAAAGTAGACATTGCCGAGCGCGCGGTACGCGCCGGGGAAATCGGGCTGTACCTGAATGGCGCGATTGATGTTGGCGACGGCCTCATTGATGTTCTGGTGCTGCGCGAACAGCAGGCCGCGATTCGTCCAGACGACCGCCAGTGACGGGTCAAGCTGGAGCGCGTGATTATAGTCTTGCAGCGCCAGCGCGCCATTGCCGAGGACGCCGTAGATAAAGCCGCGATTGTTGTAGGCAATCGGGTAGGTCGGGGCCAGTTCGATCACCTTGTTCAGGTCGGCAATCGCGCCCTGGAGGTCGCCGGAACGGCCAAGCACCAGCGCGCGCATGTTGTAGGCGCGGGCGTAGTTCGGGTCAACCGTCACCGCCTGATTCAGGTCAGCCAGCGCCAGATCATTTCGCTCCAGACGGCGATAGAGCAGGCTGCGGGCGTAATAGCTGCGGGCGAACTGCGGGTCAGCCTGAATGGCGGCGGTCAGGTCGGCTACCGCCGCGTTGAAGTCTTCCATCCCGGCGTAGGCGCGGGCGCGCAGGTAATAACCGTTGCGCGGGTTCGGGTCGGTCTGGATCATGCAGGTGAAAGCATCGACGGCCTGCGCGAACTGCCCCTGACCGATCAGGGCGTTGCCGTTGGTCAGGTAATCCTGCCCGGCCTGACAGACGACGGCGGTGGCAGCGGGCGTGGCGTCCTGCGCGGATACTGTGAGCGGGAGCGCGATCAAGGCCATAACAAAGAGGGAAAGGAACACAGCTTTCTTCATACAACTTCTTCCTTAGGGTTTGATCTGTTTCGTCGCGTCATGATCTGTCGGGGCTTCCTGTTTGCCCCGGCGTTCTGTTTCGCCGATACCGGGATGCCATTCATCCGCCAGCGCGCCGCTGGCGCGAGTCAGGACGAGGCCACCGAGGTCGCGGGCGATTATCTCCAGCATTTTTGGCTGCACCCATGTAACCGAGTCGACCTGTACCGCCCGCGCGCCTGCTTCCAGATAGTCCCGCGCATCCTGCGGGGTGTGGATGCCGCCTGCGCCGATGACCGGCACATCGACCTGACGCGCGATCTGGCCGACCAGCCGCAGGATGATCGGCTTGACCATCGGCCCGTACAGTCGACCGCCGATCAGCCGCCCTGCCGCGTCGCGGGCTGTCCCGCGCGGCGGCGCGCAGGCCACCAGCGCATCCGCGCCTGCATCGACGGCGGCGCGCGCCAGTCGTTCGGCGTCATTGAGCGGCAGCCGCGCGATCAGCGGCTTCTCGCTCTTTTCAGCGGCAGCGCGCACCAGCCAGCCTGCTTCGCCGGGGCTGACCTCGTCGCTCAGGCCAAGCTCGACGGCCTGCACGCACTCTTCGCGCTCGATTTCGGCCATGCAGCGGCGGACGTCGTCGGTGTTGGTGGCGACGACGTGCAGGATGACCGGCAGCGGCAGCGTGTTCCACATGGCGCGATAGCGAGCCAGCGTTTTCGACAGGCCGAGGTTGGGCAGGCCGGTATGCATCAGGATGCCACCATCGAGCCTGACCACCCGCGTCCCGCCCGCCGGATTCCACGGCTGATAGGTGACGGGGTTCGTGACCAGCGCGCCGAGCTTCTCGATGTCGATCAGGCCGCGGTACAGGTCGCCGAAGCCGAAGGTTCCGGCGGCGGGCATGACCGGCGTCTCGACGGTCAGGCTGTGCTTGCCGGGGCGGGTCAGTTCGATGCTCACAGCAACGTCACCTCGGTCAGGTCGAAGGCCGGGCCGTCGGTGCAGACCGGCACGACGACGTTCTGCGAGCGAACGCAGCAGGCCGAGCAGGCTCCGATGCCACAGGGCAGGATCGGGCGGAAGACGCCGAACAGGTAGTTACCGGGGATTTCTGCGCGCAGCTCGCCGAACAACTGCCAGACCTGCCGAAAACTCGCCTGTTCGTTGTCTGGTGAAACCGCCACAAAGACCTGATCGGCCCAACCGACGGTCGTGACACGGTTCGGCCAGTTCAGGTCGGCGTCGCCGTGAATCACCTCGACTTCTGGCGGCAGATGGCCGGTTTCGTAGTGCGCCGCCGAGCCGAGCAGCAGCAGCGTCACGCTGACTCTGGTCGCCAGCAGCGAGGGAATCGGCATCAGCAAAGGCGTCGGCTCGCAGTCGAAGGCGATCAGCAGCACGTTGCGCAGCGTGCGTCGGAAGCGGAACGGCTGCCCGACGATGCCGAGCAGGTCGATAACCTGCCCCGGCTCATAGGCTTCGCTCACCGGACGCTCGACCACCAGCCGGTTATTGCCGATACCGACCGGCCACCACTGTTCGCGCAGGTACGGGTCCCAGCGGTCGGAGAGGCGCGCGAGGACGCTTTGCCCCGGCATCAGGTTACTCAGCGACGGCTCGACGGTCAGATGGAGCTGCTGATGCGTCGGGTTGATCTGGCGCACGCGCTCGATGATGGCTTGCGATTCTTTCATGGCATTGGTTGGGCGCGCGGGCCGCGCGGTCAGCTCCACAGTTTTCAAGCTACCCAGGATTGTAACCCACCTGAGAGAATCTGCTCAAGAGGCGGCAGGATGAGAGTTAGGCGAATAGCCGGGCCGCATACATTGACGCCGCCGCCAGAGCGAACTACGATTGAGTAAGAATTGTTATCTACGCTGAAAGAAAGGAAGCGTCATGACCGAGACGCAGCTCAGCCAGGATCAGATTGACGAATTTGTGGTCGCAGCACATTCGGACCTCGATAAAGTCAGGACGATGCTGGCGGAACAGCCGCAGCTTCTCAACGAAAATGCGTCATGGGTCGAAACGGCAATTGGCGCAGCCGCGCACACGGGTAATACCGCCATCGTCAATTTTTTGATCGCGCAGGGCGCGCCCATCGACATCTGCACCGCCGCCATGCTCGGCGATGCGGACGGCGTGGCGGCGTTCCTCGACGATGAACCGGCGATGATCGGCGCGACCGGGGCGCACGACCTGCCGCTGATTTACTATCCGGTGGTCGGCAACCAGATGCCGATTCTACAAATGCTGGTCGAGCGCGGCGCGGACGTCAACGCCGGAGCCGGTAAGACGACGGCGCTGCACGCGGCTGCCGGGTCAGGTCGGCCTGAGATGGTGCGCTACCTGCTGGAGCAGGGCGCGGACTTCATGGCGACCAACTATGAAGGTAAGACGGTGCTTGATGTCGCCGAGGACACCGGCCATCAGGGCATCATCGACATGCTTCAGAGCTACATGAATTCGGCGCAGGCCTAGGCTAAACCCGCAAGGCAAACGCATCAAATTTGATCGGAGTTTCAAGAAAGCTCATATCGGTT
>CAZZAO010000015.1:0-56917 GCA_964652205.1 uncultured Anaerolineaceae bacterium
TGGTTAACCCACTATGCTCCGCCTATATTATGCCAATTCTAATTCGGTTCTCCATGAGTTTCGAGGGGTCAGGCCCTTTTCAGGGGGTGGATGCAATCAGAGTAAAGTGAGTATTGTTAGAGATATTCGACGTTGTTGAGCAGGTCTTCTGCTGAATAGATCAGACAGATCAGTTCCAGTTTCCTGACCCAATCGCCAATAGAGTGGCTTTGCTGCGCGCCAAAGATGATGCCGGAATGCGCGTATTTTCGCTCGCAATATGCAGGAAATCGACGTCTGACGTGACGAGAACGCGGCCTGTTTCGACGGCTTTCCTGAGCTGAACAAGATCACTGTTGCCGAGCGTTCGCAGATCACGCGCACTCACAGCGTCGATGCCGCGCTGTCGTAGCTGCTCGGCGATGACTGGATTCAGGTTTTCATCCAAATAGAGGCGGATGGCGGCTGCCAATGCGCTGCTCCCGGTAGGTTTCGGCGAGATGACTGCGCTCGCGTATCACGGCATCCATTTCATCCTTGTGTTCGTAGTAGTACGCCAGCGCCGCATAGATTTGTGCCAGTGGGACCTGATAATCAGCGGCGATTTGGCCCGGATCACGACTCTGGAAAAGATGTTCCATGACGATAGCGCCGACTTCGATTCCTGTTCCGGCCAGACACGGTCTGCCGCCGCGCATATCGGGATTGGTGCTAATCAGATCAATGCTCTGCAACGTATCCATAACGGCTGCTCCAATATTGATTGATCCATTATACTGTCATGATCGATCATCCTGATGAGAATCGCGCGTTGCAATCTTATGCGCGGCAATCTATACTTTGTCAAACGATGAGGCGACGGTAGACCATGCTTGTCTGGCAGCACGTTCATTATCACGCGAATACCCGCAGACGTTGACCGACGCCCGTTTCAGCCTGTCTTGAAAGCGCGGACTCCGGTCTGCGCTTTTTATTTGTCGAGTTCCCGCTGCCCGTGAATCGGCAAAGCGCGATTGAGGAAACACGGACAGAATTTGAGCGGCGGGCGCGAACAATCGCACCTTTACGGAAGACCGTGTCTTTCCCGTCTTTTCTCGGTTCTCGGTTCTTCTTTCACTCAGCACTCAGCACTCGTTACTCAGCACTTTTTCGGGAGACTTTCCATGACTCAGACTCGCATCAAGCCGCGTTTGCCCAAAGGGATGCGTGATTTTCTACCGGCGGACATGCTCAGGCGCGACTACGTTTTCGGCATCGTGCGCGAAGTCTTCCAGACCTACGGCTTCGAGCCGCTGCAAACGCCGGTGCTGGAGCTGCACGAGACGCTGATGGGCAAGTATGGCGAAGATGCCGAGAAGCTGATTTTTCAGGCGCGCCACCCCGAAGGCAAGGAAGAACTGGCCCTGCGCTACGACCTGACCGTGCCGCTGGCGCGGGTCGTCGCCCAGTACCAGAACGAGATCAGCCTGCCGTTCCGCCGCTATCAGATTTCCCCGGTCTGGCGCGGTGAGCGCCCGCAGCGCGGACGTTACCGCGAGTTCTACCAGTGTGACGCCGACATCGTCGGCGTGGCCGACATGAGCGCCGACGCCGAGTTGATCTCGATGATCGTCACGGCGCTGACACGGCTCGGTTTCCGCCAGTTCACCGTCAAGATCAACAACCGCAAGCTGCTGACGGCCATCGGCCAGTATTCCGGCGTGCCAGACGCGCTGCTGCCAGAGCTGTACCGCAGCATCGACAAGTACGACAAGATCGGCGCGGACGGCGTGCGTGATGAGCTGCTCAAGCGCGGCATCGGCGCAGATGTCGTTGATCGGATGATGCCGATTGTCCAGGCGCAGATGCCGGGACTCGAACGGCTCGACTTTCTCGAAGAGGCCTTGAAGCTCAATACGCCGTTGGGGAGCAGTAACATAGCCGGTATCGAAGGCGTCCGCGAACTGCGCCAGATCGCCGACCACCTGCACGACCTGAATGTTTCGCTCCAGAGCTACGAGTTCGACCTGACGATGGTGCGCGGCCTCGGCTATTACACCGGCCCGATCTTCGAGACGGCCATCACCGAGCCGAACCTCGGCAGCATCAGCGGCGGCGGGCGTTACGATCAACTGATCGGCATGTTCCGGGGCGAAAGCCTGCCGACGACCGGGACATCGCTCGGCATCGAGCGCATCATCGACCTGATGGACTTGCTCAACCTCTATCCGGCCAATCTCGGCGGGACGGTGGTGCAGGCGCTGGTGACGGTCTTTGATACGGTCACGCGCCCGCAGGCGACTCGACTGGCCGCCGACCTTCGCGCGGCGGGCGTGGCGACCGAGCTGTACTTGCAGGATAAGAACGTGGGTAAGCAGATGGGTTATGCCGATAAGAAAGGGATTCCGGTCGTGGCGCTGCTCGGCCCCGATGAGATCGCTGCCGGGACGGTCAAGCTCAAGCGGCTCCGCGACGGCGAGGAAGTAACCGTGCCGCGCGCCGAGGCCGCCGCGCGCATCCGCGCGCTGCTGACGCCCTAATGCAGTGAAATCGCTGCTGTCTCCGGCGCGTATCGCCCTCGCTGCCGCTGGACTGCTGATCTATGGCGCGGCGCGCTGGCGACGTAAGGCGCTGGCTCAACTCAAGGTCGGGCGCTCGGTCGGGCAGACGGCGCTCGGTCAGGTCGAGTACCGAACGCGCGGTCAGGGCAGGCCGGTGCTGTTCGTCCACGGCACGCCCGGCGGTTACGACCAGGGCATGGCGGCGGCTTACGCGCTCGATAGCGACGACTGGTTGTACGCCATTTCGCCCTCGCGTCCCGGCTACCTGAGCACACCGCTCGGCGAGCATCGGACATTCGCGCAGCAGGCCGACGTGCTGGCGGCGCTGCTCGACACGCTCGGAGTCGATCAGGCAGCGGTCGTGGCAATTTCGGCAGGCGGCGCGGCAGCGCTGGAACTGGCACAGCGTCACCCGGAGCGCGTCTCGCGGCTGGTGCTGTGGGAAGCGATCAGCTCGCGCTTCGTCGTCGATGTCGAGAAAGTGACCAGCGGCGTGCTGGCGTCGGAACTGTTCGAGTGGCTGTTCATCGCGCTGCTCAACCAGATGCCGTTTCTGCTGCTGCCGCCCGATCTCGATCAGGACGCGCGGGCGAGGCAGAGCGTCGTCAGGCTGGCGGGCGCGGTCTACCCGCTCGACGTGCGCCGCGATGGCATCCTCAACGATGTCCAGCAGTTGGCCGCGCTGCCGGAAACGCCGCCGCCGGTCGCTGTGCTGACGCTGCTCGTCCACGGCACAGCGGATTTCCTCGTCCCCTACGCGCAGTCGGAACAGGCGGCGGCGGTCATCCCCAACGCGCGGCTGGTTGCGATTGAGGGCGGCAATCACATCTCGGCGATGGTCGCACGGCAGGCCACTGACGCCATCCGCGCCTTTTTGCGTGAAGAATAGAAACGAATCTTTGCGCTGGTCACGTTCTCATTTCTCGCGTGAAAATCCGGTTGTACACTGGAAACATGACGACCGCCGATCAAACGCGCGCTCTCGACGAGGCCATCGACCAGCTTCGATCCGCCGGAAATGACCCGCGCCTCGTGGCGGTGGTCGCCTGGGCGCAGAGTCACGACCGCGCTTTTCTCAAGACCATCGGCGTGGTCTATCGCAATGCCGACGACGAGCGTCTGCGCCTCGTCGCCCGCGCTGCCAGCGACTTCGTCGATCATGACGCGCGCACCCCGTTCTACGAGGCTGGCCCGCTCCAGCTCAACCTGGCTGCCGGAACCTATCGTATCGGCGACCGTGTCAAGGCGCTCGATTATCTGACGCGCGCCATCGACGCGCGGCCTGAATGGCGCGAGCATCCGATCATCGTCGATTTTGCCGCGCTAATGATGGATGTCCCGCCGGAATTGGCGGCAACCGTCCTCGGTACGCCGCAGCGTCATCTGGCGTTCAACGTCGCCAGAGGGGCAGACTGGTGGCAGGATCGGGCGCTGGTGATGGGCCATGTCACCCGGCGCAGCCTCGCCCGCAAGCTGATTCTGTTCGGGATCAGCATGATGCTGCTAGCCGCGCTGACGATCCACATCGCGGCGGACATCTGGCTGCCGCAGGCGCGGCTCGTCCGCCATGCGCCATCCGCCGAGTTGATCGCCGCGCTGGTCGGCCCGGCGCGCTGGGCCTTCGCCAACCTGTGGCCGGTCGCGGCGCTGGTCGGCCTGCTGGCCGCGCTCGACCTGCTGGCGCGCAGCTTCGTCATGCATCTCGCCGCCATTCTGGTGATTGAAGGCAAGGAGCGCAGCTTCCTGCTGCTGTTTCACCGGCTGATGATCTGGCAGACGATTCTGGCAATCCTGTCGCTCGGCGCGCTGTGTGCCATTTTCACGCTCTCGGCCCTGTCCCTGAGCGACACGCGCAATTCGACCATCGCTGCGCTGGAAGTGGCGCGGACGCTGCTCCAGCTTCGCATCTGGACAATTGCCTCAGCCGTGACCTACGCCGTGTTCGTCGGGCGGCTGGTGATGGAAACCTATCGCCTCGGCGTTTTCCGGGCGGCATTCGTGCTGCTGGCCTCGACTGCTGCCGTCACGGCGGTCGAGGCCGCGCTGACCGTCGGAATCCTGTCGCTTCTCCGCCGTTGAGCCGCCGCCGGGTTGGTCGTCGCTGAGGCGCGCACTACAATAGACGATATTCACCTGATTGCAGCAGGGATGGCTGTTATCCCGGCGCAGAGCCATAAAGGAATCGTCGTCATGCCGAGACGCGCCGTCTTTGCCTTCGTGTCGCTGCTGGTCGCCTGTGCCGGGCTGGGTCAGGCGGTCGCTCAGGACGCTGCGCCAGAAACGACGTCCACGCCGACCGATCCCCATGCGATGTGCGGCAGCGGCGCGTCCGAGATCGCTTTCACCAGCAACCGCGACGGCAACCTCGAAACTTATCTGATGAACGACGACGGCAGCAACGTCCGCCGACTGACCAGCAATCCGGCCAGCGATCTGGCAACGAGCTGGTCGCCGGACGGTCAGCATCTCCTGTTCCACACCAACCGCGACGGTAACTGGGAAATCTACGTCATGGACGCCGACGGCGGCAATCAGCGCAACCTGACCAACGAGCCAAGCGCCGACTATCAGGCGAGCTGGTCGCCCGACGGCACGCGCATCGCCTACTTCTCGGTCAATCAGCGCCTCGGTGACGTCTGGGTGATGAACGCTGACGGTACGGGCATCAGGCGGCGGCTGACACGATTTCAGGGCTACGACTCCTGGCCGAGCTGGTCACCCGACGGCAGGCAGATCGTCTTCAATTCGCAGCGCGACGGCGATCTTGAGATTAACGTCATGAACCTCGACGGCAGCGATATCAAACAATTGACCGATAACAGCGCCAACGATTCGACGCCCTACTGGTCGCCCGACGGCCAGCAGATTCTCTTCTGGTCAACGCGCGATGGCAACGAAGAAGTCTACATCATGAACCCCGACGGCAGCGATCAGCGCAATCTGACGAACAACCCCGCCGTCGATGTGCCAACCGGCTGGTCGCCCGACGGCAGTGAAATCCTGTTCCTCTCTAACCGGACTGGTAATCACGAAATCTACGCCATGAACGCCGACGGCTCTAACGTCCGCCAGTTGACGAACAATCCTGCCGCCGATACCTTCGGCCTCTGGCGGCCCTGCCCCGGCACTCAGCCGATTCCGCCGGTGGTCACGCCCGCGCCGCTGACCTGCACCCTGACTGTGCCGGACGGCGCGAATCAGCGTTCCGGCCCGGCGACAACCTTCCCGGTTCGCAACGTGCTGACGGCTGGCTCGATAGCGCAGACGATTGGACAGGCGACCGGCAGCGACGGTTTTCTCTGGTGGCAGTTGATCGATGGCACATGGGTACGCTCGGACGTGGTCGATGAAGCGCCGGGCTGTGACGCGCTGCCGACCGTGCCGACGCCCTGAGCGCGGGCAGTCATCTCCGCGCCTCAAGTTGCTTAAGGAAGTACCGTGAATCGACGGGTTGCGTTCTCCCTTATTCTCACGTTCGCTGGCCTTGTTTCTTTCATTACCAACGTCTGGGTCTACTCGCTGACCCGGCAGCCGACGCAGTTTCTGCTCATGTTCGTCGGCGCGTTCATCGCCGTCGCGGGCCTGATTAACGCGCGCCGCTACTGGCTGCGCGGCTGAATCAAAAACGGGCGGACACCTGTCCACCGGTTTGAGCGGGGATTCGGGACTATCGCGCCCCGACAGAAAACACTGCCCCATCTTTCTCCCCTCTCTGCTTGCGGAGAGGGGCCGGGGGTGAGGGCGGGCCGGGGCGAGCGCCAACCATCGCGCCCCGACAGAAAACACTGCCCCATCTTTCTCCCCTCTCTGCTTGCGGAGAGGGGCCGGGGGTGAGGTCGTCCGGGGTGAGGGAAAGTCCTAGTCCGCGCCTTCCGGCTTGACGCGTCGCGCGACCGGCGCTTTTGGCCGGGCCGGGGCGTCGTCTTGCTCGATAGTTTTCTCGCCCGCCAGGAGCTGCCCCAGTCGGTACATGTCGGTGCGCGAGGTCATGTCGAGGCTGATCGGCGTCACCGAGACTACCTTTTCCTGAAGCAGCACATAGACGTCCGAATCCGGCTCGGCTTCGGCAGGGTTGGCCGCGTAGTGGTAACCCATCCGACCGACGTCGCTCAGGGCAAGCCGCTCCGGGCGCGTCGGCCAGTAAACGCGGTTGCGCGAAAGACGCGACACCTTCCACGGCGTTATCAGTGTCGCGCCGAGCGGCACGTCAATCTTGAGGATATCGACGTCGTCGGGGCGGCGCTCGTTCATCATCCACAGGCCGAACAGGCGGGCGAAGTGCGCCGCTGGCTTGAAATCGACGTCCGGGGAGTAGCTGGTGTGCAGGTCGATGCTCGTCTGCTGTGAGATAGCAATTGCCGGGACGCCGAGGCTGGCGGCTTCGAGCGCCGCGCCGACCGTGCCGGAGATCGTCACGCCGTTGCCCGCGTTCTCGCCGTAGTTGATGCCGCTGACCAGCAGCGAGGGCTGCCGGTCGGCCAGCTCGATGACGCCATGTTGAACGGCCTGCGCGGGTGTGCCATCGACGGCATAGACCGTATAGGCCGCGCCGTTGAAACGCATTTCCTGCGCGATGATCCGGCCTTCGCTGGTCACAGGCAGGCTGCGGCCCATGCCGGACTGCTGCGCTCTCGGCGCGACGACCAGAACATCGGCAATATCAGTGAAAGCTTCCGCCGAGGCCCACAGGCCGGGCGATTCAATGCCGTCGTCATTGGTAAAGAGAACCAGGGGTTTTGTGCTGCTCATTCCTGCCACTCGTAATGTTTTAACAAATGTTTGCCTATCATAGCAGTGAAGTCTCAAACGGCAAAGGTCATGAATTGAGCAAACGATCAGGAATTGAGCTGAACTGTGACCGGGGCGACTGGCAGCCAGACCAGAAACGTCGTGCCTTTGCCGACCTCGCTCTCGACTTCGAGATGTCCGTGGTGGATGTCAACCACTTCCTTGACGATGCTCAGGCCGAGACCAGAGCCGGGTAAATCCTGCTCGGTGACAGTGCGCCCACGGTAGAAGCGCTCGAACAGATGCGGCAGGTCTTCGCTGGCGATGCCGAGGCCGGTATCGCGCACCCGCAGCACGCTCATCTGCTCGGCCTCGTCGAATGCCGTCGTGACCTCGACGAGGCCGCTCGGCGTATAATGAATAGCATTGCCGACCAGATTCGCCACCACCTGCGCGATCTGGTTTGGCACGCCCCAGACCGTGGTTTCGGTTGGGTTCAACTGACAGACTAACTTCAACCCAACATCTTCGGCATGGGTGGTCAGGGCGAGGACTTCGCCTTCGACGAGCGTGTTGAAGTGGATCGGCTCGAACTGTACCGACGACCGTCCGAGGTCAATCCGTGACAGGTCGAGCACCGAGTTAATCAGGTGTTTGAGTCGATCAACCTGCTCGGTCAGCACTTCGACATGCTCGGCGTAGCGTTCCGGCGAACGCGCCATGATGTACAGCCGCATTGACAGGCTGGCGACCGGGTTACGCAGGTCATGGGTGACGTGAGCGACGAACTTCGAGCGCATTTCGTCGAGTTCCCGAAGCTGCTCGTTGGCGGTAGTCAGCTCGGCGGTGCGCTCGGCCACGCGCCGTTCGAGGTCGTCGTTGAGCGCCTGCATGGCCGTCTCAGCTTCGCGGCGCTCGGTCAGGTCAATCGACGAGCCGACGAAGCCAGCGAACTCACCTGCGCTCGTGAAGCGCGGCATCCCGGTACTCAGCATCCAGCGATACTCGCCATCGTGGCGGCGCAGTTGAAAGTCGATGCTGAACGGCTCGCGGTCGCGGGCGAATTCAGCGACTTGCCCGGCCATCTCGGCCCGGTCATCGGGGTGCATGGCCGCGCCCCATCCCACGCCCTGCGCTGCTTCGACCGGCAGGCCCGTATAGGTCGTCCAGGCCTTGTTGATGTAGCTCAGGCCGCCGCGCTCGTCCAGCATCCAGATAAACATCGGGAAGGTATCGGCGACGATGCGAAAGCGCCCTTCGCTCTGCTCCAGCGCGCGCTCGGCGTCAATGCGCTCGGCCAGCTCGTGCTGTACCGACTGGAGCAACTGCGCGTTGCTGATCGCCAGCGCCGCGCGGTCGGCCATGTCCTGCGCCAGATTCAGGTCGTCCTCGGTATAGACTGCCCGCTGCGGGTTGCTGTGGAGCAGGATCAGCACGCCGATACGCGAACCGCGCGCCCGCATCGGAATGTAAAGCATACTTTGCGGTGGAAATGCCTGGAAAAATAACACCCACTCTGGATGAACCGTACTCATGAACTGATCGAACTTGTCAGCCACCAGCAATGCCCTGCCCGTGCTGTAGACCTGTCCGGCTGGCCCCTTGCCCGGCGTCACATAGGTGCGTCCTGCAACCTCACGGATAGCGGCATCCTGCTGCGGGTCAATACTGTAGCTGACAATCGGCATGACCCGGTCGCCTGCTTCGTTAGCGAGACACAGCAGGCAGCCATCGCCGATAGTTTCGGCAGCGCGACGGACGACCGTTTGTGCCAGCCCAACATAGTCGTCGGATGCCTCGGTGAATGCGCCGGTGATTTCGGTCAGCAGTTGCAGGCGGGCGGCATGGCGGTGGAGCGCTGCTTCAGCGTCGACGCGCTCGGTGATATCGCGCACCATACCCTGAATCAGACCATTCGGCAGCAGCTTACTGCGCCATTCAGTCATCAGGAAACGGCCATCCTTGCGTCGGACGCGGCGTTGTATTTCGATCACCTGCCCGCGATTTTCAATCATCTGCTGGTAGCGTTGCGCTTTGATCGCAGGGTCTTCATCGACAATAAACAGGCTCGAATCGGAGCCGATCAGTTCCTCGGCGCTGTAGCCGGTCAGTTCGACGATGCTCTGGTTGACCCTGACAATGATGCTGCTGGTGTTGGCGATCACCAGACCATCGGCAGCATAATTCATCAGCAGATCGTTATCGTCTGCGCTCCGGGCCAGGGTTTGTCGGGCAGTTTCGAGCTGGCGAAGTTTGCGGCTGACGAGCAGATAAAGACCTGCGGTCGTGGCGATCACGAACGCCGCGCCTTTGGCACTCTGAAAAGTCGTCAGTATGGCGGGATCGCTGCTGATAGCGCCTACCGCGCTGTCGCTGAAGAGGATCCACACCAGTGCCAGGCTGAAATAGGCTGCGGCGATACGCGCCGCGAAAGGGTCTTGCCTCATGGTTGCCTGCTCAAGCCGCCCATTCATCGGGCTTCCGAGGGGGTAAAGCTCATGTACTGTCTCGGAAGGCTGCCGATAGTGTCCCTATCATACTACGGCCTGTGGCTCGTTATCGTGGAGAAAACCTTAAAGTTGCCGCGTGAAGGCAGGCAAAACAACCGCCGTAGCGAGTCGGTTTGAGGGGAGGTGGACACGAGGAAAAACTTAACGCAGGTGTTGATCGTACCAGCCGGGGACGCCGAGCGCGCGAGCCATGTGGGCGGCGGCGGCCTGCATATCGGTGTAAACGAGGTTGGGTGTCAGCGGCATAACCGCGTCTTCCAGCGGGGTGCTGTCGAAGACGCCGCTCCGAGTTTCGGTTTGCAGGTTAGCGACCAGAAAAACAAACCGGTCGTAGCACTGTAAATTAATTTCACTGTGGTGAACGGTACGCTTGTCAGCTTTGGCGCGCTTGCTGACCACCTGCGAAACATAAATTCCCTGAAGATCGGGGGTTTCGACCCGCCAGCGCTCGCTATTGCCGTGCAGCCCGCGCACTGTCCCTTCAACGCCGTCGAAGACCACGCGATTGACGCGACTGAACAACTCGCCGAGGGTATAAAACACCATCAGCACGAGCACGACAGCCGATGCCAGACCGAGATAGGGCAGGAGTTCGGGTTTGGGCAGGGCAATCGTCCCGCGCAGGGTCAGCACCGACAGCCCGACGTAAATCACGGCCCAGAAGAGATACCAGACGATCCGCAGCAGCCGCGAGCGCGCCCACGAGCCAGCGAGCTTCAACTGAAGATGGCGGTCGTCGATGCTTTCCAGCGTCCACTGGTCGATCTGGATCGGCAGCGATGGCAGTTCGCGCTGCTCAACGACGGCGGGCGCGGTCGGCATGGGCGCAATCGCCGCTGGAGCCTGCGCCGACCAGATGGACGGCGCGGCTGGCGCGGACTCGACCGTCTCGTAAACCGACGGCGGGGACAGCGGAACCGTCGGCGCGGCTTCGGCCTCGCGCGGCGGAATCAGGTTGAATGGCTTGCTCACCGACTCGGCCAGCCGCTCGCCAGCTTCGGTCGCCTGGCCGCCATAACGACTGCGGTCAGGATCGCCCCACTGCGCCATCTCGCACCAGCGGCTGCCGCGCATCTCAGCCAGATCGGGATCGAGCATCAGGCCCAGATGCCACGCGCCGTCGCTGCCCGACCAGCCGAGGACGACGCGCTGAATCCGCTCGACCGGCAGCACGCCAATATCCGGCAGATGGCGCTTGCTGGCGAACAGCGGCAGATAACGCAGCGGCTCGCCCGGCACAGCTTCGACGAGCACGCGCTCCGGGCCGTCGCCGTTGGTCAGCAGCCGCCAGCGGTTGGCTTCGATTTCAATCGTCAGGTTTTGCGCAGCGGATATACGGCTCATGAAGGTCTTTTCAGTCGCCACAGCCGGGGTCTAGACCGGCCCAGACAAAGTCGTTCCTGCGTCAGCTCGGCAGGTCACTGTCGGTTGCAGGATCGAGGTTTTAGTCTACCGCTTTGCGCGGATGCTGGCTAGGGAGCATTTATCAACCGGCGCTGAGATCGAGCACCCGTACAGGCTGCGAGCGGATAAGAAACCGCAGGTCAGCGGCAGTTCCCTGCGGAGCGCTCAAGCTGCTCCCTGTTTCACATGACAGGATGTTGTTCTGCGATACTGAACAATATTCCGTTTTCCTGTTATGATAAGGCAAACTGTCGTCATCCCCGCCGGGGCCGACTCCTTTACGTCAGCCCTGTGACAGGGCCTGTCAATCGGCATGGTCAACATTTGGAGCGCAATAATGCGAATTTTTGAAGGAATCTGGCCGGCACTTGTGACCCCCTTAGGCGAAGATCGGCACGTCAATGTCCCTGTGCTGCGCCAACTGGTTGACTACCTGATCGCAAAATCGGTCGATGGATTCTTCGTCGGTGGGACGACCGGCGAAGGGATTTATCTGGGCGTCCCCGACCGTAAACGGCTGCTGGAAACCGTCATCGATCAGGTCGCGGGGCGGCTGCCCGTGATCGCTCACGTGGGGGCCACAGCCAGCGGCGACGCCATCGAGCTGGTCGCCCATGCGCGCGACTGTGGCGCTGCCGCCGTCAGCAGTATTCTGCCGCCCATGTATACCGACTGGCGGGTGCTGCGCCGCTACTTCGGGCTGCTCGGCGAAACCGCGCCCGACCTGCCGCTGTTTGTCTATCTCTTCAACCCCCTTTTCGACAGCGCCGCTTTCCTGCATGAACTGGCGACGATCCCCAATTTTTCCGGGGGGAAATACACCGGGCCGAACATGTACGAAATGCGTCGGATGATCGACATGGGGGCCGGGCGGTGGACGGTCTGGTCAGGCATGGACGAACAGTGCGTCTACGCGGCCATGATGGGCGCGACCGGCGCGATTGGCTCGACACTGAACTTCATGCCGGGCGTGTACCGCCAGATTCGGGCCTGCGTCCAGCAGGGCGACCATGCCGCCGCGCAGGCGTTACAACTCCGCGCCAATCAGGTCACGGCAGTCCTCATCGCCCACAACTTTCAACCGGCGCTTAAAGAGGTGCTGACGATGCTCGGCCTGCCCGTCGGGCAACCGACTCTGCCGCACCTGCCGTTGAGCGAGGGGCAGCGCGCGAGTTTGCATCGCAGTCTGGCCGAGACGGCCTTCGATGAACTGGTTAGGCTATGAAAGCTGCTGTGATCGGCACGGGCCAGATCGCGCAGCGCCACCTGAAAAGCTTCCAGTCCATCGGCGATCTTCAGGTAGTCGGCCACGTCGGCAGGTCGCAGGCTAAAGCGGATGCGGCGGCGGCGAGCTGGGGCGGGCGCGGTTACGCTCGTCTTGATGACCTGCTCGACGCCGAACAGCCCGACGCGGTCTGGATCACCGTCCCGCCCGATCAGCACGGCTCGCTCGAGTATCGTCTGCTCGATGCCGGGATTCCGTTCATGGTCGAGAAGCCGCTCTCGGCTGACCGGCGTACCGCCGAGAAAATCGGCAGCGCCATCACTCGAAAGCAGGCGCTAGTCGCCGTCGGCTACAACTGGCGCGCGCTCGACACGCTGCCCGGCGTGCGCGCATTCCTGTCCGGCAATCCCGCGCGCATGGTGATCGGCGCTTTTCACGTCAATATGCCCCCGGCGGTCTGGTGGCGGCATCAGACAGAAAGCGGCGGCCAGATGGTCGAACAGGCCACCCATCTGATCGATCTAGCGCGCGCGCTGATCGGCGAGGGGACAGTCGTCGCGGCTCAGGCGTCAACTTTTGCGCGGCCTGCCTACCCCGACGCCGATATTGCTGGCGTCAGCGCGGCGCTGCTGCGGTTCGACAACGGCGCGCCGGGCGTCTTCAGCGCGACGGCCATTCTGGCAAAGGGAGCGAGCGTCCAGCTTCAGCTCATCTGCGAAGCGATGCTCATCACCATCACCCCCGCCGCTGTGATTTATAACGACGGCGCAACCGAGCGCCGTGAACAGACGCAGGTCTCTCCCTACGAAGCGGAAAACCGGGCCTTCATCGAGGCCATCGCCCAGGCCAACCCTGACCTGATCTTCAGCCCTTATGCCGACGCGCTGCGCACCCATCATCTGTGTCACGACATCGTCGATCAGAGCCATCAGAAGCAGAAAGATTGACAAAAAGCGTTCAACTGCATATTCTAAAAACTAGAATGCTGAATATCGTTCGGCAATGCTGAACATTGTTTACAATTTATCATACTTGAACAGGTTTTTAGAATGCTTCCTTCAATCCTCGTTATCTGCCCGATTCGCTGTTCGACTCATGCCTTCACCGCTGCGGTGGCCGGTTGTGCTGCTGTCATAGCCCGGGAGCAGAGGCATGTTTAAGCGACAGGTGAAATATCAGCCAGAACGCTCGCAGACCTATCTCGGCAGCCCGTGCCTCGTCCGCCTGCCCGACGGCGCGCTGATCGTCACGCACGACTATTTCGGCAAGGGCTGCCCGCGCAACCACGAAGCACAGGAAAGCCTCGCCAGCGTCTATCGCTCGGAAGACAACGGCAACACGTGGGTGAACATCACCCATATCATGAACTGCTACTGGAATCACCTCTTCGTCCATGCTGGCAGCCTGTACATCATGGGGACGACACAGGAGTACGGTCACATCGTCCTGCGCCGCAGCGACGACGGCGGTTTCACCTGGACGCACCCGGTCGATGCCCAGACCGGCATCCTCTTTCGGGCTGGCCCCTACTGGGAGCCACCCAATTACCTGAGCACCGCTGTCCCGGCCTATATCCACGAGGGCCGCATCTACAAGCCGTTTGAAGACCTCGACCCGCTGCCGTTCGGCCCCGGCTTTCAGGCATTCGTTATTTCCGCGCCGATTGATTCAGACCTGCTCAAGGCGAGCAACTGGACGATGAGCAATAAGATTCCGTTCGACCCGACCTGGATTCCATCCGCCTGGGGGCCGATGACAAATGCTGGCTGGCGTGAGGGCAACGTCATGGCCGCCCCCGACGGCCAGTTGTGGAACATCATGGCGTTCGAGGCCGACCCCTTCGGCGGCGAGCAGGCGGCGCGAATCAAAATTCTGGACGGGGGCAAGCGGCTCGAATTTGACCCGGCCAACGACTGGTTCGGCTTTCCCGGCAGCACCGCCCGCTTCACCATCCGCCGTGACCCGCTCACCGGCAAGTATCTGTCCATCGTCAACAATCTGGCCGACCTCGACCGGCTCCGGGCGATGGCCGAAATGCCCGGTGGCCCCGGCACGCGCCTGCACTCGAAATACCGGATGCGCGAGCGCAACGTCGCCTCGCTGACTGTTTCCGACGACCTGTGGAACTGGCGGGTTGTCCAGCCGGTGATGCAGGACGATTCAGGCTTGACGCCGGAAGACTCGATTCGCCTGACCGGCTTCCAGTACGTGGACTGGACGATTGAAGGCGACGACATCCTGTTCGTCGTCCGCACCGCGCACCGCGGCTCGAACAACTTCCACGACTCAAATCAGGTGCTTTTTTGCGTGCTCGAAGATTTTCGCAAGCTGCTTTAACCGCAAACGGTTTTGAATGCTGGAGCGTTGATGATGGAACAAGCTCTGAATTACGGAGCCTTACTGAAGCTGAAACGGCTGTCCACGCCGACGTTATATAACGGCTGGGAGCAGATCACCCGGCATGACCGACGCGCGCAGACCAACCGCGCCGAAACGCGCGACTTTATGCCGCAGTTCAGCCCGATGGTCGGCTACGCTGTCACGGTGGTTTGCGAGCCGAGCAACCCCGACCACCCGAAGAACAACCCCAACGCGCCGCGAGACTACCGCGATTACATCGCCAGCATTCCCGGCCCGAAAGTCGTGGTCGTGGTCGATCTGGACAAGCCCAATCACATCGGCTCCTTCTGGGGCGAAGTCAACGCCAGCACGCACGCCGCGCTCGGCTGCGTCGGGACAATCACCGATGGCGCCGTCCGCGATCTGGCAGAGATGACCAGCCTCGGCTTCAAGGCGCTGGCCTCGCGCCTGTGTGTCGGCCATGCCTTTAGCTGGCCGGTGCGCTGGAACTGCGAAGTCGAAGCGTTCGGCTGCCCGATCAAACCCGGCGACCTGATCCATGCTGACCAGCACGGATTCCTTGTCATCCCGGCGGACGATCAGGCGGCGCTGTTCGATGCCGGGATGTTCATGGACGCCAATGAATGTGACACCGTTATTTCAGCGGCACGCGACTCGCACGGCAAATCGCTCGACGAAGTGCTGCTTGCCATGAATGAAGCGTCTGGCCGGTTTAACCAGGCCAGCCGAGCCAGATTCGGCAAGACAGGGGAATGGTAAGCCGCTGCGCCCATAGATCGGCAGCGATAGAAAAGAGGCAAAAACCCGTAGCTACGACCGCAGGACAGGCTAGAGCCTATTTTGCAAAGAGATGAGGGCAAGAAAATGAACACTTATCGCACCCGTTTGTGGTCACCCGTTTTACTTTTGCTGGCTTTGTGTCTGGTTTGCGCGCCAGTCGGCGCGCAGTCGGCAGACGAGACGCCCACCCCCGGCCAGTGGGGTGACGTCACAACCATCGACCAGTTCCGCGCCTGGAATATCGACGATTACGAAGCCGAAAGCGGCCAGAAAATCGAGACCTTCCATCAGTCACCGTCACTGGATGAACTGGTATCCAGCGGCAAGCTGCCGCCGGTCGAGCAGCGCCTGCCAGACCGCTCCGATATTCAGGTTGAACAGCCGCGCGATTCGATTGGAACCTACGGCGGCACGATCCGCTACAATGCCACGAACCCGCTCACCTTTGGCAACGTCGGCTGGTCGGCGTGGGATCAGCAGTTGGCCGCCTTCTCGACCAACTGGGAAGTGATCTACCCCAACATCGCCAAAAGCATCGTCATGTCTGACGACAACAAGGTAGCGCCAATCAGCCTGCGGAAAGGCATGAAATGGAGTGAAGCCGTGCCGCTCACTGCCGACGATATTATGTTCTGGTACACCAATACCCAGAACGCCGACCTGCCGAAGATGCCCGCCGGTCTGGTCGTCGGCGGCAAGGCGCCCGTCGTCGCAAAAGTGGATGACTTCACTGTAACCTTCACCTTTGAAGTCCCCTTCCCGGCCTTCATCGAGGTCGTCGCTCGTGGTGACGCCGGTTTCCCCATCGCCCCCAAACACTATCTGCAGAAGTGGCACGCCGACCTCAACCCTGACGCGCAGAAAGTGGCCGAGGCAGAAGGCTTCAAGACCTGGGCCGAAGCCTTCGAGTCGCACCGCGCGGGGCAGCTCGTCGATACACAGACCGATGTCAACCTGCCGGTTCTCAAACCGTGGGTGCTGGACAGCATCGACCAGTTCGGCAACAAGCTTTACAAGCGTAACCCGTACTACTGGATCGTCGATACGCAGGGCAATCAGCTTCCTTATCTCGACGGCCAAACCCGTATGCTGATCGGCGACCTTGAAGTGGTCAAGCTCAACATTCAGTCGGGCGATCTGGACTACGCCGACAAGATGGTTATCAAAGACCTGCCCGTACTGCGCGCGGGCGAAGCTCAGGGCAACTACACCACGCTGCTCTTCCCCAGCGATCAGGGGACGACCCGTAAATATCAGTTCAACCTCACGGTCGATGAGCCTGTTCTGCGCGAAATCTTCAACGATATTCGCTTCCGCGAAGCGATGTCGCTGGCGATCAACCGTCAGGAAATCAACGATACGCTGTTCTTCGGCCTGGGCATCCCGCGTCAGTGGGGCGTTTCCTCGCACTCACCTTTCTACGAGGACTGGATGAGCGACTACTTTGCCGCCTACGACGTCGATCAGGCGAACAAGCTGCTCGACGACATGGGTCTGAAGAAAGACGCGGATGGAATGCGCCTGCGCTCCGACGGCCAGCCGCTCAAGATCGTCCTGTGGGACGCCATCGACAACGTGCCGATGGATGAACTGGTGGTCGAATACTGGAAGGCTGTCGGCGTCGATACCGAGATCAACACCTCGACCCGCGAGGCGCTGACTCAGGCGCTGGTCGCCAACCAGGTGCAGGCGTCCGTCTGGTTCGCCGACGTGGTCGCCGCGATTGACATGCACACCCGCCCGATCTGGTTCCGCCCGCCCTACGGGCTGGACACCACCCCGCTCGGTGGCGGTCTGGCGTGGCGTCAGTGGTGGCTCTCTGGCAAGACCGAGGGGACGGAACCGCCCGACCCCTACTACACCCAGCAGATGGAACTCGCCGACAAGTTCCAGCTCACGGCGATTGGCTCGCCCGAATATAAGGAACTGGGCAAGCAGCTCGTCGAAAGCACCGAAAAACAGATGGTGCAGATCGGCACCGTCGGCGAAGTCCCCTACATCTACGTGCGCTCGAACCGGCTCAAGAACTTCCCAAGCGAGAGCACCGTCTACATTGACCACCTGCGCGGCGGTCACTCCGACACCTGGTATCTCGGCGGCTAGCCGCTGACCGACATGGCGAGAGGCAGGTGTCCCTGCCTCTCGCCATGCCATCAGACGCGCCCTTCCCGATCAGGCCACCACGCAAGCCAGCGCCGATTCTCAATAAGGATTCGACCATGTTCCGTCGTCAAGTGAAGTATCAGCCCGAACGCACGCGCACCTTTCTCGGCAGCCCCAGCGTCCTGCGTCTGCCCGATGGCGCGCTGCTGGTCACGCATGACTATTTCGGCAAGGGCTGCCCGCGCAACCACGAAAATGAAGAGAGCCTGACCAGCGTCTATCGTTCTGAAGACGATGGCGACACCTGGGTGAATATCACCCACATCATGAACTGTTACTGGAGCACGCTGTTTCTGCACGAGGGCAGCGTCTACATTCTCGGCACGTCGCAGCAGTACGGCTCGATCTTTATTCGCCGCAGCGACGACGGCGGCTTCACCTGGACGCACCCTGCCGACGAAAAAACCGGCATCCTCTTTCGGGGCAACCCGTTCTGGCAGCCCCCAAGCTACCACTGCGCGCCCGTCGCCGTGCTGGTGCATGAAGGCCGCATCTACAAGGCCTTCGAGGACTGCGACCCCACCATCTGGGGCATCGGCTTTCAGGCGTGCGTGATTTCCGCGCCCGTCGGCGCTGACCTGCTCGATGCCGCGAACTGGACGATGAGCAATAAGATTCCGTTCGATCCGGCCTGGTGTCCGCCGGAGTGGGGCGGCGTCAAGAAACCGGGCTGGCGCGAAGGCAACGTTGTCGCCGATCCTGACGGCCAACTCTGGGACGTCATGACGTTTGAAGCCTCGCCGCTCGCCCGCGAAATCTCGCCGCGCCTCAAAATCCTCGACGAGGGCAAGCGGCTCGAATTTGACCCGGCGACGGGCTATTTCGAGTTCCCCGGCGCCAAAGCAAAATTCACGCTGCGCCGCGACCCGCTGTCAGGCAAGTACCTGTCGATTGTCACCAACCTCGCCCAGATCGACCTGCTGATGGCAATGGCGGCTACCGGCCCATCGACGCGCCTGCACCGCGATCACATCCTGCGCCAGCGCAACTTTGCCACGCTGACTGCTTCCGATGACCTGTGGAACTGGCGGCTCGTGAAAACGCTGCTCCAGGACGATACGGGGCTGACGCCGGAAGACTCGATCCGCCTGACCGGTTTCCAGTATACTGACTGGATCATCGACGGTGACGACCTGCTCTACGTCGTCAGGACGGCGCTGCGCGGCGCAGCCAATTTCCACGACTCGAATCAGATACTCTACTGCGTGCTGAAGAATTTCCGCGAGCTTTTGTAACTGGCCTTGCCGCTCGCGCTGGCGGCTGGATCGGAGTCCAGCCGCCAGCGCCAGACGGAGCGTAAGCCGAAAACATCCGTCCTGAGTGATGGCGCGCCTGATCGGTCGCCGAACAGCCCAGGAGCAACTATGGGCGCTTATCTCGCTAAACGACTCCTTTATATTGCCATCGTCCTCGGTCTGGTTTCCGTCGTCGTCTTCTACATCATTAACCTGCCGCCGGGAAGCTGGATCGAAAATTACGCCGCGCAGCTCGACGCCTCTGGCAGCCCGACGGACACGTCCCAGCTTAACTTCCTGACCACGCGCTACGGGCTGGATCAGCCGATTGCCGCGCAGTATGTCAACTGGATCATTCCGCTCATCACCCGTGGCGATTTCGGCTTCTCGTTCGAGTGGCAGCAGCCCGTCTGGCCGCTGATTGCCGACCGCCTGCTGCTGACGATTGTCGTCTCGCTGGTGTCGCTGATCTTCGTCTACGCCGTCTCGATCCCCATTTCCCTGTATTCAGCGCTCCATCAGTATTCGGTTGGAGACTATTTCTTCTCGTTCCTCGGCATCATCGGGCTGGCAACGCCTAACTTCCTGGTCGCGCTGGTGTTCATGGTCGTCATGCTGCGTGTCTTTGGCGTCTCGCCGGGGGGCCTTTTTTCGAGCGAGTACCTGAACGCGCCGTGGAGCTGGGGCCGGGTCTGGGACCTGGTGATTCACCTGCCCGTCCCGGTCATCGTCATCGGCCTATCCGGCACAGCCGCGGTCATCCGCATTCTGCGCTCGCAGCTCCTCGACGAATTCCAGAAGCAGTACGTCATCACCGCCCGCGCCAAAGGGATGCGCGAAGGCACGCTGATTCTGAAGTATCCGTTTCGGATGGCGCTCAACCCGATCATCAGCAATATCGGCACGCTGCTGCCGTCGATTGTCTCCGGCTCGACGATTGTCGCCATCGTCCTCGGCCTGCCGATGGTCGGGCCGCTGCTGCTGCGGTCAATCATCGCTCAGGATACCTACGTCGCCGCCGCCATCTTAATGATGCTGAGCGTGGTCACGATCATCGGCGTCTTCATCTCCGATCTGCTGCTGATCTGGCTCGATCCTCGCATCCGTTTCGAGAGCGCGAATTAGGATGACCGACATGAATACAGCCCTCGAAACGCCGACCGCCACGCTGCGCGTCGAAGAACCAGCCTACGAGGTTCTGTCGCAGCGACAGTTGATCTGGCGCAAGTTCAAACGGCATCGCGTCGCCTATGTCTGCTTCTACGCGCTGCTCATCCTTTACTTTGTCGTGCTGCTGGCTGAATTTTTTGCGCCCTATGGCGCGTTCGACCGCCACAACGAATATCTCCTCGCGCCGCCGATCTCGCTCCACTTTATTGACGAGCAGGGCAATTTCCATCTTCAGCCGTTCGTCTATAACCTGACCAATAAGCTCGACCGCAAGACCTTCCAGCGCGCGTTTGTCGAAGATACCAGCCAGCGCTTTCCGCTGAAATTCTTCGTCCACGGCGAGTCCTATCAACTGCTCGGCGTCATTCAGAGCGATATTCACCTGTTCGGCGTCGACGCGCCGGGACACTTTTTCCCCTTCGGCACCGACTCGCTGGGGCGCGACCTGCTCAGCCGAATGCTGCTCGGCGCGCGAACCTCGCTTTTCGTCGGCCTGCTCGGTCTGACGATTGGCTTTGTACTCGGCCTGTTCTTCGGCGGCATCTCCGGCTATTACGGCGGCGGCATCGACCTGTTCGTGCAGCGGCTGACCGAGTTTCTCCAGTCGCTGCCCACGCTGCCCCTGTGGATGGCGCTGGCGGCGCTGGTTCCCCCGGAGTGGACGACTATTCAGGTCTATTTTGGCATTTCGACCGTGCTGGCGATCATCGGCTGGACGAGTCTGGCGCGGGTCATTCGCGGCAAGCTGTTCAGCCTGCGCGAAGAAGACTACGTGATGGCGGCGCGCCTGTCCGGCCTGAGCGAAAGCGCGATCATTACCCGCCATCTGCTGCCCGGATTCAGCAGCTACCTGATCGTCTATCTGACGCTGGCTGTCCCCCAGATGATTCTGGGCGAGACAGCCCTGAGCTATCTGGGGCTGGGCATCCGCGCGCCCGCCGTCAGTCTGGGGACCCTGTTACAGGACGGTCAAAACGTCCAGACAGTCACCCTCAGCCCGTGGCTGCTGATCCCCGGCGCGCTCGTGATTCTGATCGTCGTGGCATTCAACTTTCTGGGTGATGGCCTGCGCGACGCCGTCGATCCCTATCGCAATGGTTAGGGCGAGGGCATCATGACTGAAACTTCCCCGCTGCTGCGCGTCGATGACCTGCACGTTTATCTCCCGCTCGATGAGGGCGTGCTCAAGGCCGTCGATGGCGTCAGCTTCAGCGTGCCGCAGGGCAAAACGCTCGGTCTGGTCGGCGAGTCGGGCTGCGGTAAGAGCATGACAGCCCTCTCGCTGCTGCGCCTGACGCCGCATTTCGCCCGCCTTCAGGGCCGCATCCTCTGGCAGCCTGGCGCTGCCCCGCCGGTCGATCTGAACCAGCTTGACCCGACCGGCAGCGCGATCCGCGCCATTCGCGGCGCAGAAATCGCCATCGTCTTTCAGGAGCCGATGACCTCGTTTTCGCCCCTCTACACCATGGGCAACCAGATCATCGAGGCGATTCGCCTGCATCGCACGCCGGATACGAAGGAAGCCCGTGAGATCGCCATCACCATGCTGGAGCGCGTGGGCATCCCCAACGCCAGAGAAACTATCGACAAATATCCGCAGCAGCTTTCCGGCGGGATGCGCCAGCGAGCGATGATCGCTATGGCGCTCTCGTGTCGGCCCAGCCTGCTGGTCGCCGACGAGCCGACAACGGCGCTCGATGTGACCGTTCAGGCCCAGGTGCTCCGGCTGATGCGCGGCTTACAGGAAGAATTTGGCATGTCGATCCTGTATATCACCCATGATCTGGGCGTGATTGCGCGCATGGTCGATGAAGTCGCCGTGATGTATCTGGGTCGAATCGTCGAACAGTCCAGCGTCGATCAACTGTTTTACGCGCCAAAGCATCCCTACACGCAGGCGCTGCTGAAGTCCGTGCCGAAAATGGGCAAAAAAAGCCGCCGCAGGCTCGATTCAATTCAGGGCAGCGTCCCTGTCCCGATCAATAAGCCCGCCGGCTGCGATTTCGTCAACCGCTGCCCGGTCGCCATAGCGGGCGTCTGCGACCGAATCACGCCGCCGCTGGTCTCGGTCGAAAGTGGTCACAGCGTGCGCTGTTTCCTCTATCCCGAAGTGCTCGCCGCCGCCGCCGCTGAAGCTCAAAGCGTGAAGGCATCATGAATAATCAGGTGATTCTCGAAGTTCAATCCCTCAAAAAATACTATCCTGTCGAGCGGGGACTGACGCGCCGTGTTGCGGGCTACGTCAAGGCCGTGGACGACGTCAGTTTTACGCTGCATCGCGGCGAAGTCCTCGGCCTCGTTGGCGAGTCAGGCAGCGGCAAGACGACGCTCGGTCGCTGTCTGCTGCGGGCTATCGAGCCTTCGGCGGGGAAGGTGCTGCTGCGGACGCGCCATGGTGAGGTCGTTGACCTGATCCAGCTCAACAAGAAGGCGCTGCGAGCGCTGCGTCAGGAAATGAATATGGTGTTTCAAGACCCATTTTCATCCCTCTCCCCGCGAATGACCGCTCTTGATATAATAGGCGAACCTTTAAGGGCGCAGGGAATGCGCGGCAAAAGCCTTGAAAACCGGGTGAAGGAGCTGGCGACGCTTGTCGGACTGAATACCGGACATCTCAATCGCTATCCGAATGCCTTTAGCGGCGGTCAACGCCAGCGCATTGGCATCGCGCGCGCGTTGACGACGTCGCCGACCTTCATCGTCGCCGACGAGCCGGTATCGGCCCTTGACGTCTCCATTCAGGCACAGATTCTCAATCTGCTTCAGGACTTGCAAGAGGAGTTCAGCCTCAGCTATCTCTTTATTGCCCACGATCTGAGCGTCGTCGAGCATATCGCTGACCGCGTGGCCGTGATGTACGTCGGCAAGATTGTCGAGCTGGCTGAAACCGAAGCGCTCTACCTTCGGCCCCGACACCCGTATACGGAAGCGCTGCTGTCCTCAGTGCCGAAGCCTGACCCGCGCCTCAGGGAAGAATCCGTCATTCTGACGGGCGAGATCGCCGACCCGGCGAACCCGCCCAGTGGGTGCTACTTTCACCCGCGCTGCAAGTATGCACAGGATATCTGCCGCAGAGAAACGCCGGCGCTCGAAGAAGTCGAACCTGGACGCTTTGCAGCCTGCCATTTTGCCCGTGAGCTGGCCCTGAAGGGCGTATCGGAAGACTCGCCAGCGCTGCCGTCATGACGGCTTGATAGCACAATAGTTGGGAAACCATGATTCATTCGGTCGCTAAAGCTCTCCAGGTCATGCAGCTCTTCAGCGCGGCTGAGCCGCGTCTGTCAGTCACAGAGATCAGCCGTCGCCTGAATATGCCCAAAAGCACGGCGCACGCCCTGTTGAATACGCTCCTGGCCGGGGGATTTATCGAGAAGGTGGGGCGCGACCTGTACGCGCTCGGTACCGAGGTGATCGTGCTGACACAGAAGGTGCGCGTCAACGTCGAGGTGCGCGACCGCGCGGCCCCCTACCTGCGCGAACTGGCCGATCAGTGCGGCGAGAGCGTCTATCTGACCATCCGCGATGGCGATTATGTCCTCTATCTGTACGCGATTGAATCATCGCGCCGCCTGATTGCGCGTACTGCCATCGGCGACCGCGCCTACCTGCATTCGACCGGCGTTGGCAAAGCGATTCTGGCCGCGCTGTCGCAGGAAGAATGTGACGACATTATCGCCCGTGTCGGCCTGCCCTCTGTCACCCGGCACACCGTCGGCGATCCGGCAGCGCTGCGCGAGGTGCTGGATCAGACCCGCGCGCGCGGCTATTCCTGCGACAATCAGGAAAACGAGATGGGCAATTACTGCATCGGCGCAGCCCTGTACGACGGCTCCGGCGCAGTTCTGGGCGCGTGCAGCGTCGCCGGAACCGACCCGGAAATTATCGGAACGCGCGCGCCTGAGCTGTCGGAACACGTCCGGCGGGCCGCGCTGGCGATCTCCCGCAGTCTGGGCTATGTCCCTACCTCGATTGCTGCCCTGAACCATAGCGCGTTCTAGAACGTCCCTGACAGTACCTTCCAGTCTGGAGCACGGCCCGTTACGGCGACTTGAAGTGACCGCGTGAGGGTTTTCGATTAATGGGTGAACAATGGCCCGACATCGACCATGATCGCGTCGAGTTCTGCCCGGTCACTGGCATCCAGAACGCCTCCTGGCAGGCGCGAGACGCGCGTTGCGAAGATTCCGCGTCGGTAAAGAACTTCCTTATAAACAGCGACGCCATACAGTCGCTCATAATTAATCAGCGGTAGAAGCTGGTTGAACAGCGTGCGCGCGCCTGCGTCGTCGCCCGAAGTGAGCTTATTCCAGATCGCAACCTGCACATCAGTCGCCTGACAGGCGGGCATCGTACCGGCTGCGCCGCGCCGGTATTCGTCGATCAGGTAAATGCCGCCCTGTCCACCGAATACCCCTTTACAGGCATCACCCGCAGCTGCGATGGTTTCGGCCAACTGGCGCGGCTCTGGCGGTGTTTCTTCCTTGATGTACTGCACCTGGGGCAATTCACGGCACATCCGGGCCATTAACTCTGACGACATTGGCGTCCCGATGGGGCCAATGTAATTTTGAATGCAGATCGGGATATCAAGGGCGTCAGACAACGCCTGATAATATTCGTAGCAGCCGCTGGCGTCGAAATGAACCACGTGCGGCGGCATCGCCATCACGCCAGCCGCGCCAGTTTTCTGCGCGAACCTGCTCAGGGCGACCACCGGAAGCGTGTGGCCTGAGGTCGTGGCCGCGACGACCGGGATTTGACCGGCGGTTTCGGAGACGACGATCTCGATCCAGCGCTTGCGCTCGTCGTCGGAGAGCAGCGAGAACTCACTGGCGTTGGCAGGCCCAACCAGCCCGTGCGCGCCTGCTTCAAGGCAGAAGCGGACTTCTTTCCGCAGGCTGTCCTCGTCAAGCTCATAACCTTCCGTAAATGGCGTGACGACAATGACAAAAATCCCTCGCCAGGATGAACTCATGCGACACCTCGATTTTGTACCGGTAAGTCAGGGATGAGGCGGATGACGCCCGGTTCGAGCGGCGAGTCGGTTCCTGCTGCGCTCATCCCCATCTGTTTCAGCTTCTGTTGTCGGCCCGGTTTAGGGTCGATAGCTTCAACCTCCATTATCACAGACGGCCTCCTGCTCTGTTCACGCCACGGCATTAGAAACAATTCAAGGTTTATCGCTCTTAAGGCGCTCGCCTCCCGGACAATCGCTGGAGTTCGCCCGAATTTATTATCCCGAACTCAAGATTAAATTGATGCGTTTGTCCGGGGCCAAGCATGACGAGCCGGTTTTGCTGACGCGCTTTCACCCGGCCTTCCGATAAGCAGTTCCCCGGCTCAATGCCAAGCACATAGTCCGCAAAGCCCATCATTTTCCAGTGAGTCAGGAAAGGAAGTGTCCGGGCATCGATGTCCATATAGGCCGTCAGCCTCAGGCGCGGGTTACAGATGGCAACCCGCACCGCTGCACTACCAGCCTCGATTTCGTGGGAAAACGCCTGCTGCCTGAAGCCCGCTTCGGGGTGCTGGAGCTGTCCCCACGCGCCCGAACGCGCTTCTGCTTCTGCTTCAGGGCTATAAGGCGTCACCGACTTTGACGGAATCTCGAGCGTAGTTTCCGGGCCAATCAGCGGCCAGCCGAAGTTGCAGTGGTACAAAATCATCAGTGGCGCAGGCAGCCCGCCCAGATTACGGACACGATCCACGATCCGTAACGCTGGTTCACCCACCGTCACCTCGATCATCCGCTCAAGCCGCAGCCGATACCCGCCCAGACTAACTTCGTCGACCGTCCCGTACAGCCGTAACCAGAGGGTTTGCTCGTCAGCGCTCCAGACTCGCTCGACGCGAACATCATAGGCCGGAAGGTTGCTGATCCGGCCATGAGTCGGCAGCCGCTCGCCGGTTTCCGGGTCGATATCAGGATCAGCGCGCCCGGCATTGGTCAGCCCGCAGAGCGTGAGCAGGCCGCCGTGAAAGTTCAAATGCCAGCCACGCGGGCCAGCTTCAAACCGCGAGGGATGAGCGGCTCCCGTCCCGCTTTGCCACGTTATCGGGATGCCGTTGTAGGTCGCTGTATCAATATCCAGCGCCCGATCCAGCAAGACCGTGAAATCGAAGCCGCTGCCCGTTCTGACAAGCGCTGCTCTGACGCCGCGTTCTGCGCCGTCATCAAGCACCACGAGCCGAATATCGGCGATCTGACGAAGATCGCCCGTACAGGCTTCCAGTTCACGGCGCGTGTAATCCTGACTCCACAACTTCATGGCCGATCTCCGAGGGTTCCGAGAAAAGCGCGGATCAGCGCAATGGTTATTTCTGGCTGTTCGAGCATGACGAAGTGATGCGAGTCGATCAACGCGAGCTGGAGTCGAGGCATCAGGCCGTAGCCCAGTCGTTCAACCAACACGGGGCCATCATCGGGCTGAAACGTTCGCCGGCCCCCGACCAGCAGCAGCACGGGCAGCGACAGGCTGTTCAGGCGGCGGTGCGCGTCAAAATCGAGCAGCGACTGAAACAGAGAGTCAGGCAGCCGGGAAACCCCGGCGCTCATCTGCCGACGCACCTGCTCGATGACCGAAGGCGGCGTTTGGTGGTCAATGACCGAGCCATAGCCGTAAGGGTCATTGATCGGATCTTCAGGGGGGCCGAACACAGCAGATACCGTGGCGAGATGGGGAAATGCTTCAGCCAGAACCAGCGCGCGCAGGTTGCCGGGATGTCGCAGCGCGTACTCCAGCGCGACCATCCCGCCCATACTGTGTCCGACCAGAACTGGCCGCGCGAGGTTCAGGTGGCCGAGCAGCGCCTGTAAGTCGTCAGCCAGCAAAGCGAGCGAATTGCCGTCGCTCACATTATTCGAGCGGTCGTGACCGCGAAAGTCAAGGATGACCGTGTGATAGCGGTCGGAGAGCGCGTTCGCGGTCGGTTCCCAGTCGCGGCCCGTGCAGGCGAAACCATGCAGGAAGACGACCGAAAACGGACTCCGGGGGCCAGACTCACGGTAATAGAGGGAAGTACCATCACTCAGATTCAAGGTTGCCATCGGGGACTCCGCTATTTCACCGCGCCTTCAGTCAGGCCAGCGATCAGGTGTCGTGAGAAAAAGGCAAAGACCAGCAAAATCGGCAGAATCACGACCAGCGAGGCGGCCATCATCTCCGGCCAGCGGAAGCCAAACTCGCCGACGTAGGAAATGATCAGGCCGGGGGGCAGCGTCCGCGCAAAATTGCGGTTGGTCAACGTCAGGGCCATCATGTATTCGTCCCATGAAAGCAAAAAGGTGAAAAACGCCGACGCTAGTACGCCGGGAATGGCGACCGGAATCGTGATGCGCCAGAGCGCCATTGGCCGGTTGCAGCCGTCGATAAACGCGGCTTCTTCCAGTTCAACCGGGATCGTTTCAAAGTAGCTGCGCAGAAACCAGATGGCGAACGGCAAGGCGAACGCCAGATCGGCCAGAATCAGCGCCAGATGGGTATTGAGCAGGCCGAGGTTGCGAATAATCAGGTAGATCGGGATCAGCAGCACCGCCAGCGGGAACATCTGCGTCGCCAGAACGATGCCAAATAGCGCGCGCGTCGTTCGCGTTTTCAGCCGGGTGAAGCTGTAGGCGCTCATCGAGGCAATGACCATACAGATGAGCGTCGTCAGCGTCGAGACGATCAGGCTGTTGACGAAATAGGTAATGAAGGTTTCCTGTGCCAGTTGCGCGTAATTCTGGAACGTCGGCTGTGTGGGAATCCAGATCGGCGGGATGGCGAACGCCTGCGCGCTGGTTTTGAGCGAGGTGGAGATCATCCAGAATAATGGGAAAAAGAGCAGGAGCATGATGACTACGAGTGCCGCATACACCAGGATTCGGCGCGGGCGGGCGGTGCGAGTTTTTGCCGCTGCGTAGTTCAGGCCAAGCGCGCGACCGATTTTAGCGGAGCCTGTCATCTAGTCGCGCCCTCCCAGCCAGCGCACCAGCAGCAGCGCTGAGGCGGTCAGGAAGATCAGGCCGAGGATACCGACCGCCGAGGCATAGCCGATATTAAAGCCCTCGAACGCCTCATGGTAAATCGTGATCGAGAGCGTTTCGGTCACGCGCACTGGCCCCCCTTTAGTGAGCGTCCAGATGATCGTGAACTGCTGAAAGCCCCAGACGGTTCCCATGACGGTCAAGACCATAATGATGCGCCGAATGGATGGCAGCGTGATGAAACGAAACCGGCCCCAAACGGTCGCACCGTCAATGGCTGCGGCTTCGTACAGCTCGCCCGGTACGGTTTGCAAGCCAGCCAGCAGCATCAGCGAGTAGAAGGGAGCGCCCTTCCAGAGGGTAGCGACGATAATCGCTGGCATGGCGGTATTAACGTTGGCAAGCCACGGGATACGGTCATGAATCAGGCCCAGGTTGAGGAGTAGATCGTTCAGGATGCCGTACTGCGGGTTCAAAATCCAGGCCCAGAGCAGCGACGTTACCACGGTCGGAACCATCCACGGGACGAGCACCAGACTGCGGAGCCATTCGCGCGCAACCAGCCGCTCGTTGAGCAGCAGCGCAATTCCCATGCCAGCGAGGAGCGAGAGCGCAGTCGTCCCGGCAGTATAGATGAGCGTGTTGAAAAACGGCGTCCAGAACGCGCCGTCGATCAGCAGCCGGCGATAGTTGTCGAGTGTCGCCAGCACCGGGTTTCCCATCGTGACCTGAATCAGGTTGTAATTGGTGAAGCTCAGATAAATCGCCTGCGCGAGCGGCCACAGAATGATGACGCCCAGAATCACTGCGCTGGGCGCGAGCATGAGATAGAGGAAGGCGCGGTCGCTCAAACCGGCGCGCGGTGTCTGCTTCAACAAGCTTTCCAGGCTCCTCGGTAGCCGGAGCGGGCCTTCACCCGCCCCGGCGCTGCGAAGATCAGGCATTCGAGGCTAAGGGGTCGCAATCGTCGTGCCGGGATAGACCACAGTGATCGTCTGCGCGGCCTGATCGAGCGCGGCCTTTGGATCAGCCCCGTTGAGGGTCACATCCGAGATAGCAATCGACAGCGCGTCGAGCGCTTGCAGGAAGTTGCCGCTGTTCTTGAGCGCGCCGGGAACCGACCGCGCGGTCTTGAGTCCGTCAAGGAACGATTGGGTAAACGAGTCCTGGAACATGGGGTCTGCCAGCTCGGTCGTCGAGGCGGGAATGGCCCCCTGCAAGCCGTATTCGTGGACGATGTCGGCATTAGTCGTCAGGTACTTGATGAAGTCAACGGCTTCCGCCTTGTGCTGGCTAGTACGGAAGACCGCCAGCCAATGACCCCAGACCGACGATTCGGGCTTGCCCGATGGGCCGACCGGCATCGTCGTCACGCCGATCTGATCGTCGAACGCCGCGCCCTGACCGCTCATCTGCTCCAGCGTGCCGCGCAGCGGCGCGTCGAGGTAGAAGCCAAGTTTGCTCTGGGCGAACAGCGCGCGGAAATCGAACACATCTGAGCCAACCGGGATTGCGCCCTGCTTGACCAGATCGCCGAAGTACGTCAGCGCCTTGACGCCAGCCTCATTATTGACGATCACATTGCCGTCGGCGTTGAAGACATCCCCGCCGAACGACCACTGAATGGGCAGGTAGAAATAGGCCGTCCACGGCGAGCGATTGACGGTCATACCGAGGCCATAGATGTCGGGGCCAAGCGCATCGACCTTAACTGCCCAATCGCGCAGTTCGTCGAGGGTGGCTGGAGCGCGCGCGGGCAGCCCCGCCTGAGCCAGCAGCTTAGGGTTGTAAATCAACTGAATCGTGCCGGTACGCCACGGCCACGCGACCAGTTGATCTTTATAGGTCCCGCCCGCGCGTGCTGAGGGAATGAGCGCGTCGATTTCAGCCTGACTGAAATAGCTCGACAGCGGCTCGAACGCGCCCAACTCGAACAGGCCGGGGAAATTGATGTCGATCTGGGCAACGTCGGGCGCGGTGCCGCCGGCGACAGCGAGCACCAACTGATTGTACTGATCGGCCCACGGATAGCCGACGTAGTCAATCGTCACGTTAGGGTGTTCGGCTTCGTAGCCGTCGATCATCGTTTGTAACAGCGCTTTCGTGGCGTCTTCCATGCCGATCCAACCGGCAAAGGTCAGCGTCACCTTTTGATCCTGCGCGGAAACAGCGCTCACCGAGATGAGCACGAAGACTATCAGGAGCAGGCTGGTAAATTTCAGCAGACGATTCTGAGCCATAATCTTCCTCCAAACAATCGGCGTAGATTTTCAGTTGGCAAGGTCGCTTGCTTCGTCATTTTCGCTCCGGGACACCTCCTTAAAACGGCAACCCTTCATTCGCGGTAGAGTTGGAGTGTCAGCCCGCCGTCGACGGGCAGCGCCACCCCCGTTAAAAAGGCAGCGTCAGCGCTGGCGAGAAAGGCGGCTGCGCTGGCGACATCCTCAGGGCGACCGATACGCCCCAGCGGGTGAATCGCCCGCCGCGCCTCACGGATAGACTCCGAATGGGCAATGGCGTCGAGCCAGTTATCGGTTTCAATCAGGCCGGGGACGACCGCATTCACCCGAATGTTCGGCGCGAATTCGAGCGCCAGACTATGTGTCAGCGCGACCACCCCCCCTTTAGCTGCTGCATAGGCCGAAACACCCCTGACCGTGAAAAAGGCGTGCATCGACGCGACGTTGACGATGGCTCCGCCGCTGGCTTTCAGGAAAGGATAGGCCGCGCGAGCGCTCAGAAACTGGCTGGTCAGGTTCAGGTCGATCATCCGCTGCCAGTCGGCGTCAGTATGCTCAACAGCCGGTTTACGCAGCGCATTGCCCGCATTGTTCACGACGATGTCCAGACTGCCGAAGCGCGCAGCCGTCGCCTCGACCGCCGCGCGGACGTCGTCCGGTCGTGTCACGTCAGTTGCCAGAAAAACCGCATCAGCGCCTTCCTGCTGGAGCGCTGCCGCCGCCGTCTGCCCTCGCGCCGGATCAATTTCGGCCAGCAGGACGCGCGCCCCTTCCTGAGTTAACCGACGGGCAATCGCCAGACCAATGCCCGCGCCTGCTCCGGTGACGATGGCGGCTTTGCCAGCTAACCGCCGACAGATGAAGTCAGTCATAATAGATCACCGGCTTCCAGCGCGTCGGCTGAATCATCAGAGGTAGGCCAATCGCGGCAGGCTGGATATAGTAGGATTCGACACTGGCCCTCGACGCTTCGCGCCAACTCGACCAGCGCCAGCCACCCGCTCCGGGCTGTTCCGGCCAATCGCACCAGCGCCGCTAAAGGCTGTAAAATCGGATCAATGTCGGCAAACAAGGATGGCCCTATTTTTTCCCAGAAATCGAACCCTATGTTGTACTATACAGGAATTCATCCTACAATACAAGAAGCTATTGCTATTTCGTCGGAGTGGCTGATGACCGATGAACGAACTCCCGGCCTGACACAGAGCGTCACCCGCGCGCTAAACATTCTGCAATGCTTCACTGATGAGACGCCGATGATGCGGGTTTCAGACATCAGCGCGCGTCTCGATCTAACCGCGAGTCTGGTATCGCGGCTGCTGCAAACGCTTGAACATGAAGGGTTTGTCGAGCGCGATGAGGAAACCGGCTTCTACCGAACCGGCAAAGCCATCATCGCACTGGCGACGGTCGCGCTTAATCACAACCGACTGAATGTCGAAGCGCTGACTGAGATGCAGGCGGTCGCGGCAGAATCGGGCCTGGGCGTCAACCTTTCCGTGCTGGATGGCGAGTCAATTTTCTACCTCGCCAGTGTCGATGGTAAACATACGCCGCGCCCCTATACCCTGACCGGGCGACGTAACCCACTACACGCCACCGGGATGGGCAAGGTGCTGCTGGCTTATGCTCCAGACTCGGTGCGCGCTGATCTGTTGAACCGCCTGACGTTGAACGCCTACACTCCCCACACACTTGCCGACCGCGAGCAGTTAGCCGCCGAACTGGAACTGGTGCGCGGTCGCGGTTGGGCGACCGAGATCGAGGAACTGGCCTTCGGGCGCGCCTGCATCGCCAGCCCAATTCGTGACCGGATGGGCAAAGTGGTTGCGGCGATCAGCATTTCGGGGCCATTGAGCGTCCTCTGTCTCGACGAGCGCCAGCAGGCCCTGACCGATCTGGCGATTGAAACTGCCGACCGTATTTCTTATCGTCTGGGCTACATCACAGCGCCACAGGATAGCTTTATGGGACGAGTGCCGAACAGCGACTAAGCCACCAATCAGCCTTTTCACGGCGGATTTTCCGGCGCGAGCCACTTCACTCAGGGACACAGATTATGCAGATCAAAACAGTCGAAGCATTTGCCGTCCACGCGCCGCTGGAGCATGACCGGCCCTACTGGGGGAGCCGTACCTGGGGGAGCGCCGCGCCAGCGCAGACGCAAACCGGCCTCAACCTCTCGTCGCGCTATCCGCCGCCGCAGCGCCGCCGCTTCATCTATTCGACAACCGTCGATACCGTGATTGTCAGGCTTACCGCTGATGACGGGACCGTCGGCTGGGGCGAAGCCAAAGCGCCGGTCGCGCCTGGCGTGACCAAAGCCATCATCGATGAACTGCTTGCCCCCTTAATTGTCGGCCAGCCAGCCGAAGAGCCGACTGTCCAGTGGGAACGGATGTACGCCGGAATGCGCGTGCGCGGCCACGACAGCGGCTTCTATCTGGAAGCGATCAGCGGTGTCGATATTGCCTTGCACGACCTGCGCGGCAAGTTACTCGGCCAGCCGATTCATCAATTGCTCGGCGGAGCGTTTCGGCAGCAGCTCCCGCTCTATGCGTCCGGCATTCCCGGCGTCTCGTTGAGCGCGCCGCCTGAGGCATGGGATGAACTGCGGGCGCAGGCCGAAGAATTTCTGACGCGCGGTTTCAAGGCGATCAAAATTGCGCTTGGGCGCGACGTGCCGAGCGACATTCGCACCGTTGAAGCCGTGCGCGAGGCAGTGGGGGACAATATTCTACTGCTGGTCGACGCAGCCGGCGCTTACGACCCGATGCAGGCACTTCAACTTGGGCAGGCGCTCGAACGGCTCAATGTCGGTTGGTTCGAGATGCCGATTCCGCCGGAACTGGTCGATGGCTACGCGCTGCTCGGCAGCAAGCTCAATCTTCCGATTGCGCTCGACTCGCTGGCGACCCGCCATGCCACGCTCGATCTGCTCAAGCGCAGCGGGCTGCATATTGCCCAGCCCGATGTCTGCCGTGCGGGCGGCATTACCGAATGTATGCGCATCGGCGTGATCGCTGACGCTTTCGGGGCGGTTTGCACGCCGCACATCAGTATCGGCTCGGCCATTCATCTTGCGGCGTCAGCCCAGGTTGCAGCGGCGCTGCCCAACTTCTCGATCATGGAATACTGGACGGGCAATAACCCGCTCGGCGCGCCGGTGCTTCGACAGCCTTTCGCTCCACAGGACGGCTTTCTGACCGTGCCGGGCGGTCCCGGACTGGGTATCGAGATCGACGAAGCAGCGCTGCTCCGCTGGGCCTCGTAGGAGTAACGCCCGTGACCATCACCCGGATCGAAGTGATTCCGTCACGCATTCGGCGCGCCGCCGCCTATCTGGGCGAGCTACCGCCCGGCGCAGACGAGCACGCCTATTTTCGGCGGCCCCCCTATCGCGCACTGTACTCGGCTTACTTCGAGACAGCTTTCATTAAGTTGACGACCAGCGAAGGAGTGGTCGGCTGGGGCGAGGCACTTGCGCCGGTCGCGCCTGAAGTCGTCGCCGAGATTGTCGGGCAACTGCTCGCGCCGGTGCTGATCGGGAACAACCCGCTGTCGGTTGATGCGCTCTGGACGATGATGTACGACCTGATGCGCGAACGCGGCTACTACGGGGGTTTCATGCTCGACGCGATCAGCGCCTGCGACATCGCGCTCTGGGACGCGCGGGGCAAGCTGCTGGGGCAGCCTGTTTTTCGTCTGCTCGGCGGCCCTCACCGCCCGATTGTTCCGTGCTATGTCTCCGGGCTGCCAGCAGCGACGGATGAGGCGGGGATTCAGATGGCAGAAGGCTGGATGGCTCGCGGCTTCACGGCCTTCAAGCTCCACGCTGGCAACGGTGTCAGCGAGGACAGCCATCGGGTTGAACAGCTTCGGCGCGCGCTGCCGGAGTCAAGCCTGCTGCTCGATGGTCACTGGCGTTACTCGCTCGACGAAGCGATGACGCTCGGCCATCGGCTTGAAGCGCTTTCGACCGCGCTATTCGAAGCGCCGCTCAACCCTGAAGACATCGACGGCCACGCCCGATTGGCTCAGGCCATTACTGTCCCGGTTGCGATTGGCGAAACCGAGCGCACTCGCTATCAGTTTCGACCGTGGCTGGTGCAGCGCGCCGCCGATATTTTGCAGCCGGATGTTGGTCGCGTCGGCATCAGCGAGCTGGTCAAGATCGCGCAGATGGCCGAAGCTTTCAACCTTCCGGTCGCTCCGCATCTTAGCGTCGGGATGGGGCCAGCGATTGCGGCCTCAATCCATGCAGCGGCTGCGATTCCTAACCTGTGGATGCTGGAATATCAGCCACCGGTCTTCGAGCTGGCAAACAGCCTGCTGATCGAGCCGCTTTTCTGCGCGAACGGCTCCTACGCCCTGCCACAAGGCAGCGGTCTGGGTATCGACATTGACGAGCGCAAGCTCAGGGATATGCAGGTATGACGGCTCCTGAGAATCTATCGGCGCTCGCTGAACAGATCGCTGCCCAGGCGATGGCCTACCCCTACAAGGTCTGGGGCTTTGGCGAGGGAATTGCGTTGCACGCCCTCTGGTCGGCGGCGGATGCGCTCAAGCGCCCCGACTACCGTGACTGGGTGCTAGCGCTGCTCGAACGCTGGCTTCAGCGCGAGCCACCGATTCAGGAAGCCGACCATTCTGCGCCGGGGTTTTCGCTGCTTGACGCCTACGAACTGACCGGAAACTCGCGCTATCTGGAGCGCGCGCTGCTGCTGGCTGACTATTTGCAAACGCTGCCACGCAGCACATCCGGCGCGACGCTGCATCGCCCGACCCACACCGATTATCATCACTTCCTCTACGTCGACTGCATGGAAGTTGACGCGCCGTTTTTCTGTCGGCTGGCGCGCGTGACCGGCAATGCCCGCTGCAATGATATGGCTGTCGAGCAAATCCTCGGCTACTGTGTCCTGCTGCAAGACCCTGTGACCGGTCTGTTCTACCATCAGTACAACCAGCAGACACAGCGTACTAACGGGGCATTCTGGGGGCGCGGCAACGGATGGGCCTTGCTCGGTCTGGTTGAGACGCTGGCGCTGCTGCCGCAGACTCATCCGGGCTGGAATCTACTTGCCGCGCGTCTGACATCCCTGGCCGACGCGCTCGCCGCCCGCCAGATCACTGATGGCAACTGGCCGACGGTGCTTGATCGCCCGGCAGCGTATACCGAAGGCTCGCTCCCGGCGATGTTCGGCTACGGGTTCAGCCGCGCGATCACACTGGGGCTGCTGCCGTCCAGGTTTCAGGCATCTGCCGAATCCGCGTGGGATGCCATGCTCAAACGGCTAACGCCGGATGGTGTTTTACAGGGAGTCTCGGTGGCGACTCCCCCCGGAAATGGCGCGCATTACGAGTCGATCAGGACGGGGGGCGTTTTTCCCTGGGGACAGGGGCCAGCGCTGCTCACCTGCCTGACGCGGCTGGCCGATAGATCGGAGCCTTGATGGTCAGGATAAGCACAGCCTTTGAGTCCGGCAATATCGGCCAGTGGATGCTCGCCGATGTGCGCCAGCTTCATTTTCACGCGCCGACTGACGGCGCGCCCTGGGCGATGTGGTTTTATTTCCGGCTGGAGGACGCTGGCCCTGGCCGATTTGAATTTGTGGTGGCGAATCTGACCGAACTGCTGGAGCATACGCACTGGGGCGATGTTCGACCTGTAATGCGCGTCGCCGCTTCGGACTGGATACAGGCCCGGCCTGAGGACGTCGCGCTCGATCTGGCGCGCAGCGAGTTTCGCTTCAGCTTCGATTTACCCGACGCGCCAGTTGAGATCGCCTACAGTTACCCCTACCCGCCATCGCGCGGAGACGAGTTGATTCGGGCGCTGCAAACAGCTCCCAACGTGGAGGTAAGCTACCCCGGCATGAGCGCCGCCGGGCGGGCAATTCCCTATATCATCCTGCGCTGCGCCGACAGTGAAGTGAATCGCCCGGTGATCTGGGCGCAAAGCCGCGAGCACGCTGGCGAGGTCTCCGGCGCGTATACGCTCGATGGCTTCCTGCGAGCGGCGGCGACCAGCCCGCTGCGCGAGCGTTATGAAATCCACGCGCTGCCGATGGCAAGTTAGCGCCGCCGGTCGATCATCACATCGGTTGGGCCGCCGACACACCGCGCCCTGAGATTCGGTTGGCGATGGAGTTGATGCGTAAGACGGCGGCTCGCGGACGTTCGGTGCAGTTGTTCCTCAATTTTCATTCGCCTTCGCCCGAAAATGACAGCTACCTGCCGCCGTTGAATCCCAGTCTGCTGACGGCAGGGCAGCGCATTGGCGTCGAGCGCCTGTCCAGCGCCATCGCCGCGAACAGCCCGCCGCTGTTCGGCTTCAGCGTCGATAAGCAGTCGTTTGATCGCGTCTCGGCGTGGTACGGTGACGATATCGAACACCGGGCCGACGTTTTTGTGCTGCGGCAGTTCGGGGCGGAATCGGTGCTGGTTGAGGCAGCTTATCACGCCAGCGCGGCGGGCATCCCATCCAGCCCGGAACGACTGCGGGCGCTCGGCACGTCAGTGCTGCGCGGCGTCGAGGCGTACCTGTTGGGGCAGTCACAGGGACGGATCGGAGTCTATGACAGCCTGCCGTCCGTTTATCGACAGAGTCATGGCTGGCCGATCTGGCGCGTGCCGCGCTTCGTTCGGATGCGTTTCACCGGGAATCACGCGCTGGCCGTCAGCGATGATCCTTCCGCCTTCGCCTATTTCGGCCTACCTCGACCGTGTCCCATCGCCGATACGGGTAAAATCAGCGTGCTGCGCCGCGCAGGCGGTACAGCGCGCGTGGTCTGGTGCTGCTACGATGAGCAGCAGGCGCGCCTGCTTGCCATGCCGATGGATCAGGTCATCGCTGAAACCGAGTCGCCTCAGCCGCTGATTGCGCCGTCCGATCTCCCCGAAGCCGCTCGTTATCTGCGCCCCTCTTTTCTGCTTGAGGGGAGCTTCCGGCCTTTTGAGGTGTCATTCCGCCCCTGACACCTCCGCTCAGATGCTCATTCGCGGGAACGCTATGCCTAACTGGCCGGTTGATCGTCGTCTGACTCAACCGTTTCAAGCGGCTGGCTGCCGGGCGGCGGCAGGCGCGGCGGTAGATTATCGAGCGGCAGCTTTGGCTCGAACAATTCGGTCGAAGTCAGTGTCGATAACACGCTTCGGGCTGAACTCTGCGCGGCTGCCTGCACGCCCCCGATCCAGCGAGCCGGGATAAACCGGTCTAACCCCAGCAGGTAAAGGATACTGATAACTGCGCTTAGCAGGGTGAGGAAGCCGCCAACGAGCAGCAGCGGCGGACGGTAGGCGAAAATCACCAGATGCTGCCCCTTTCCCGGCGGAAGCACCGTCCCGATCAACCCGCCGACCGATTCGATCTGCGCGGGCTGGCCGTCAACCTGAACGCCCCAGCCAGGATAAGCGATTTCCTGCACGACAGCCGCCGCTGCTTTATCGGGACGCGCGGGGACAGAAAGCAAAATGTGATCAGGATACTGGATGTAGCGGCTGACGGGCGCAGTTAAGTTGACCGAGAATGGGTCGGGGTCGGGGGTCAGATCGTCAACCGATGCCGTGAAGGCATATGGCAGCGCATCGGCTTTGCGCCAGAGACAGGGGCTGTCGTCGCGGATAGGGCTATTGTCGAGCGGAACGTAGCCCGCGTTATGAAGATAGGCCCGGTCGCCATCAGACCAGGGAATACCGTATTCTGGCGGCAGGTGTGTCAGGTCGCCCATGTAGAGCGTCGGTGGGTCGGGGATGACGTAGAAATCGGCAGTGATGTTGGCATGGCGAACGTTGTTTTCCAGATAAACCGTCATCAGATTGTAATCGAGCGTCCAGACCGAGAGAAACTGGTCAGGATTTTGCGCTCGCAGCCAGTCGACGCATTCATCGCTGTGGTAGGTTTCGGGTAGAGCATAAATTTTCCACTGCGCGATCACATCGGCTGCGGCATCCAGACTGACGATAATGATAGCGACGGCCAGTACAACGCCTGTAGCGGCAAAGTGCCTGACGAGGGGCAGCCGCCGCCACGAGCTTTCCAGCACGACCGCGCGCCATAAACCATCGACGCGCATGGCCGCCAGCACGGCAATCCAGAATGAGACAATGCCGAGCATTCGACCGACGAAGCGCCATTGACCGATGAGCGGCGCATTGGCGTATAACCAGCCGACAATCGGGTTTTGTCCGGTCGCCCACAGGCCGCAGAAAATAATCATGCCCAGCCCGACGCTCCACACCTTCCAGGCCTGCGGCATCGACGAGCGCTGGAGCCGCCTGCTCATCGGCGGCAGCAGGATGAAGATCAGCACGCCGAACCAGGCCGGTAAAATATAGCTCTGATAAAATTCTGTCCCGCCAGGCAGGCTGCTGTAATTATCGAGGCTCGGGCTAACCAGCATTCTGGCTGCGGCGATAAGGTCAGCATAAGTCCCCATGCCCTTTTCGTTCGGATGACCGCCGACATGACTTTGCTGGAGAAAGATTGGCAGGAAGGTCATGGCGCTCAGGCCAATGGTTAACGCCCCTGCCAGCAGCAGACGCCGCAGCGCAGCCTTGTCGATCTGGATCAGCCGTTCTCCATTCTGATAGCTGGCACTAAAGAGGTGCGTGAGCGCCAGCCCGATGACTGACAGCAGCGTTGGCAGCACGAAATAGATGTTCCCGGCCCAGAACATCAACGTCAACATGACCGCCATCAGAACGACAGGGAAGCGGCGATGCTTCATCCTCAGGACGCCAATCGCGCCTGCGATCACCCAGGGGATGTACGCCTGACTCACGCCGAGCTGTAAATAGCCCTGGCCGATCATGCCCATCATGTTGCCCTTGCCAGCCAGCAGGATGCCTAAAAAGATGCGCCCCAGGCTGCCAAAACCCAACAGGCGGCCTAAGGCCCACCCGCCCAATCCGGCGAGAACGGTCGAGAGGACGACGGTATAACGCATCCCGACGCCGCCACCCCAGATCAGCGCTGGCAGGGTGCTGACAGGATTGAGCACCATCGAGAAGGGATTGTCAATCAGCGGCTCACCGCGCGTCAGATAGGGGTTCCAGAGCGGCAGATAGCCGTATGCCTTCAGGCTGGACGAGGCAAAATGTGCCGAACTAGCCAGCCATTCTCCCTCGTGTCCGGGAACTTTCAGGGTCGGGTCGGGGCTGAGGAAGTGGGAAGTGGCGTTGACACTGACGAAGATAATCAACGCGAATTCGACCAGGACGGCAAGCAGCGTAATCGACGGCAGGCGATAGATGTCTCGTCTCATCGTGACCTGTTCGATGCGGGGTGCAATGAGCGGTGTCGCAGGCGAAATTATCCGCTGCGTCGGTCGCTGTCTCCATCATAAATGACAATATTATATTTCGCTATTGAAGTGATAATAAAGCGAATGGAGATGCTGTTCGCCGCGCTCAGGCGTCTATTGAAGCGCTTGAATGGCCGAGGTTCAGGGAGCTAGCCGCCGCAGGCAGTGGGCAGGGTGAACCAGAAGCGGCTGCCCTGACCATCACTGTCGATGCCGAGGCTGCCGCCAAGCCGGTGAATGATACGGCTGACAATCGACAGGCCGAGGCCGAGGCCATCGCCCTGAGTCGGGTTGAGGCGCGAGAACATCTGGAACAGGCGGGCGCGGTCTTCCGGCGCGATGCCGATGCCGTTATCGTGAACTTCGTAGCGCGCATAGTCGCCGTCCACCCGCCCGCTGACACGGATCGTCGGCGCAGGGTTGTCGTCGCCGATATATTTGACGGCATTGCCGATCAGGTTAGCGAAGACTTCCTCGATCCAGACTTCGTGGCCGCAGGCGGTCGGCAGTTGCGACGCGATCTCGATCAGGATTCCGCGGTCGCTAATCGCTTTTCGGAAGCGTTCGAGCGCCAGATAGACGGTCTGTTCGACCTCGACCTGAGTCGGCAGATTGTCCGCGCCGCGCAGTTGAGCGATGAACAGCAGTTGGTCGATCATGCGCGTCATGCCGACGACCGAGAACTGAATCTGCTCCAGATAGTCATTGGCCTCATCGTCGAGGGTCATATTCGGGCGGGTGTTGAGCAGATGCGCGTAGCCGATAATCTGACCGAGCGGAGCTTTCAGGTCGTGGGCGATGGTATGGGCATAAGCGTCCAGCTCGCGGTTGCGTTCTTCGAGGTCGGCGCTGTAGCGAGCTAACCCGGCCTGCGCTGTCTGGAGCGCTTCCAGCCGACGGAGGCTGCGAATACTCGATGCCAGATGCGCCGCCAGCAGGTTGACGATCCGCACATCATCACTGTCATAGGCGTTGGGGCGGGCGCTGGCAAGCTGGAACGCGCCGATGACTTCATGATCGACGACCAGCGGCGCGATCAGCAGCGAGCGCATTTCGTCCGGCAGCGCCGCCGCTGCCGCGCCGTGGACGATCAGTTCCGGCTGCGCACTCGTCAAGGCGCGGCGCAGCCAGTCACCCTCGTCGCTCAGGGGCATACCGGCCAGCGTCCGCAAGCGCCAGCGTCCATCGACCTGGAGGCACAGGCCGCAGTGTTCATATTTGAATAGCTGGTCAACACGGGCGGTGACAATCCGCATCAGGTCGTCAACGGATTGCGCGCCGCCGAGGGCGAGGGCAAGCTCGTTGAGCGCCATGACCCGGTCAGAGAAGGCTTGCGTCCGCGCCAGAAGCTGGCGAACGCGCCGCGCGGCGGGCTGGGCAGGTTGAGCAGGCTGATCGTAAAGCGTGTTGACCGCTGTACCCGTCGTCATCCCCGTTCGACCTCTCCTCAGTAGATCGCTTGACCATTAAGTAAAACATAAGGTTAAGCGTGCGCCATCATCATAATTTATCATTTAACTTCCCGACATTAAGGTTTGTTGAGGTTTGATTTGCTTCGCTCACACTATATTCCTCATTACGGTCGTCAGAATAACAGTTCGCTAAGGGAATGATGAGAGCGTATTTTGGCGGTTCCTGCCGGGTCAGGCTGAGAGTCTGGTGCTATACTGGAGCCGGAAAGTTGGAGATAAGTATGCGCTTGATGAGCGTCAATCTCGGCAAGCGCGAGCCGATTCAGCACGCCAAGCCGTCCGGCGCAACCGGCATCTTCAAGCAGCCAACGGCTGAAGTCATCGAGGTAACAGCGCTCGGACTGGTCGGTGACACGATTGTGGATACCGATAATCACGGCGGTTACGATCAGGCCGTCTATGTTTTCGGCAGCCGCGATTACGACTGGTGGTCGGCCTGCCTGGGCCGCGAGCTTGCGCCGGGAACCTTCGGCGAAAACCTGACCGTTAGCGACCTCGAAAGCGCGCCGATGCGGATCGGCGACCGACTGCGAATCGGGCCGGTTCTGCTCGAAGTCACTTCGCCGCGTACTCCCTGTATCACGCTCGCAGCGCGGATCGGCGACCCGAAATTTCTGCGCCGCTTCGTCGCCGCCAATCGGCCCGGCGTCTACTGCCGCGTCCTCGAAACGGGCGCGGTGCAGGCGGGCAGCGCAGTCGTGCTGGAGCCGTATCCCGGCCAGCCGTACACGGTCGGCGAGCTGTTCCGCCATACTTATAGCCGAGCCGACGAAGCGACACTGCGCCGCGCCCTGACCACGCCGCTCCATTCGGTCGACCGCGCGAATTACGAGGCGCGCCTCGCCCGACTGACCTTCGACTCTGAGGCGCGCTCCGGCGGCGAAAGCTAGCGAAGACTCCCGCGATTTGCTACCCTCTGCTGGTTCCGACCGCGCTGGTGACAGGCTCTCCTTCAGCGCCCAACGAGGAACTAACCGCGTGAATCTGCTCATGATTAGCGGCGACGCGACCATCGCGCAGGGGCATCAGGGCGCGTTTTTTGAGATGCTGCGGCGTTTCTCGCGCTACTGGGGGCGCATCGACGTGCTGACGCCGCGCGCGCCCGGCGCGTCGGCGCGGACGCTGCACGCCAACGTCTACGTCCATCCGGCGAGCGGGCCGAAGCTGCTTCAGCCGCGCTTTATCCGCCGCGTTGGGGCTGCGCTGCTGGCCGAGCGCGACTACGCCCTGATTACCAGCCACGATTTTGGCGTCTTCTATAATGGCATCGGCGCAGCATTTTTATCGCGTCAAACGGGCATCCCCTACGTCAGCGAGCTGCACCACGTCGAAGGCTATCCGCGCGCTGCGTCGCCGCGTGAGCGACTCTATCGCCTGCTGGCGCTGCTCTACATTCGGCGGGCGAAGAAGCGCGTCGCCGCTTTCCGCGTCGTCAACCACGTCGAGATGCCGGAACTGCTCAGGCGGCTCGGCGTGCCAGACGAGCAAATTCTGGTGCTGCCGTCGCTCTACGTCGATTTCAATGTCTTTCGCCCGCTCGCCGACGTGCCGCCGGACTACGACGGCCTGTTCGTCGGCAGACTCGCGCCCAACAAGGGACTGCCGACGCTGATGGCGGCGCTGGCTCGGCTCAAGGTCAGCCACCCAAATTTCCTGTTCGGGATTCACGGACGCGGGCCGATGGAAGATTTCGTCCGCCAGCAGATCGCCGCCTGCGGGCTGGTCGGCAATGTCAGGCTGACAACCAGAGCCGTCCCGCAGGGCGATCTGGTGCGGCTGTACAACAGCGCGGCGATGCTGGTCTGCGCCTCGACCGCCGAAGGTGGCCCGCGCGTGACCGTCGAGGCGATGGCCTGCGGCGTCCCGGTCGTGACCACGCCGGTCGGCATGATGCGCGAACTGATTACGGATGGCGACAACGGCCTGCTGTTCGAGTGGGACGCCGCGGCGCTGCACGCACAGATGGCGAAGCTGCTCGACGACGAAGCCCTGCGCCAGCAGATCGCCGCGCGGGGCCGCGAGTCAGTGCAGGAGTTCCGCGCCGATACGGTCATCGACGGCTACGCGCGCGGCTACTACGAGTTGATTGCGCGGCTGAAGGGGGAAACCCATGCGGAATGATTCGATCTCACCCCCCCGGCCCCTGCCGAACAAAGCGACGTTCGGCACGCTGCGCCGCAGGCAGCGAGGGGGAGCGCGCAGAAGCTTCCTCGTGTGCTGTAATTGTGTGGCGAACAACCCGATCAACTCAGCCTTTGTGAGGGCATCATGCGCGTCCTGATGCTCGTACAGCAGATAGATGAGCGCGACTGGCTGCGCGCCTTCATCGTCGATTGGGTGCGCGCGCTGGCCGCTCATGTCGATCAGCTTGACGTCATCACGCTCGAACACGGTGAGGCGACGCTGCCGCCGAATGTGACCGTCCGCTCGCTGGGCAAGGAGCGCGGCAAGAATCGTCTACGCGCGCTGCGCGAGTTCCACCGCGCCATGAACGAGCTTACGCCTCACGCCGACGTGATTTTCAGCCACATGACGCCGCGCTACGTGCTGCTGGCCGCGCCCTATGCCCGGCGCTTCCATAAGCGGCAGGTATTATGGTTCACCCATCGACAGCAATCGTGGCAGTTGAGGCTGGCGCTGCGGCTGTGCTGGCGCGTTGTGACCTCGGTTGAGGACAGTTTTCCGATTCAGTCGCCGAAAGTCCGCGTGCTCGGTCACGGCATCGACACGCGCTTCTACGCCCCCGATCCGAGCGTCCCCGCCGACACGCCGCCGGTCATCGTCCATGTCGCGCGGCTGATGCCGATCAAGCACCAGGAATCGCTGCTGCGTGCGCTGCCGAATCTGCCCGGCGTCCGCGCGGTCTTCGTCGGCGGCGTGCCGGGCGGGCAGGACCCGCGCTACGCCGAGCGGCTCGAACGGCAGGCGCGCAATTTCGGCGTGGCCGACCGCGTGACCTTCACCGGCGGCCTGCCCGCCGAGCAGGTGCGCGACTGGTATCGACGGGCGGCGGTGGCGGTCAATCTCAGCCCGGTCGGGTTGTTCGACAAGACGGCGCTCGAAAGCATGGCGACCGGAACGATGACGCTGGTCAGCAGCCCGGCCTTCGACGACCTGCTCGGCACGAACGCGCCGCTGCTGCGAATCAGCGCGCCGGACAGCGTCGATGAGCTGACGGCGCACCTCAAAACGCTGCTGGCGCTGTCAGCGATTCAGCGCGGCAAGATCGGCATCGGCCTGCGCGAGCGCGTCATGGCGCAGCACAGTATCGAAAATCTGATGCCGAAGCTCGTGCAGGTGTTCGAGACAGGGGAAGTCACTGGAAAGCCATCTGTGACGGCAGATTGACATACAATAGGTAGCGGTAAGTCGTAAATGGATAGCCGATCACGAGATTTTAGAAAATGCCGTCTAATTCACTGAATGTCCCACCAGAAAAACCTAAGCTCTACCATATCGTTCATATCGGCAATTTGGAGAGCATTGTTAGCTCAGGTTTTTTGTATTCTGATGCGAGTCGGATTGAAATGAGACTGAATAATGTCAATATAGGCATGTCGACTATTAAAGAAAGGCGTCTTCATCGCTGCCGAGTCAATTGCTACCCTGATACGACGGTAGGTCAGTATTTTCCTTTCTATTTTTGTCCACGCTCAGTCATGCTCTTTATCATTCATACGCGTAATCATCCTGAATTGTCATACCGAGGCGGGCAAGAGCCTATTGTGCATTTGCAAATGGATATGCAAGAAGTTATTGAATGGGCAGATGCTTCTGGAACACGTTGGGCATTTAGTGACCGTAATGCCTCAGATAAACTGGCTTCTTTTTACAACGATACTCAGGATTTAGATCAGATTAATTGGGCTGCTGTAGCTTCCAGGGATTTTAGTCGGCAAAGTGGTATGAAAGAACCTAAGCAAGCAGAGTTCCTTGTTTATGATCGCATACTATGGTCGTTGGTAGAAAAAATTGGTGTTATCAATGCAGGATATAAAAGACGAGTTACTGAAATTGTGCAGAGGTCTGAGCAAAGACCAGAAATTTCTATTGAAAGATCGTGGTATTATTATTAGGAAAGGAGGGACTCGTGCTGCATTTCATGAATGGGGACCTGCTTAAGCAAGATGCTGAAGCACTTGTCAACACCGTAAATAGCGTCGGTATTATGGGGCGCGGTATTGCCTTGCAATTCCGCAATGCTTTCCCAGAGAATTATAAGGCATATGTTGTCGCGTGTGAGCATGGACAAGTTCAGCCCGGACGTATGTTTGTCTTTGAAACTGGCAGCTTATACAATCCGCGATATATCATCAATTTCCCAACCAAACGACATTGGAAGGGCAAAAGCCGAATGGAAGATATCCAGAGCGGTTTAAAAGCTCTGATTGAGGAAATTCGGCAACGACATATTAAATCAATAGCTTTACCTCCATTGGGTGCAGGGCTTGGTGGATTGGATTGGTTAGATGTTAAACAGGAAATTCTCAAAGCTCTCCAAAACATCCCAAATGTAGAAATATATGTTTTCGAGCCTACTGGTGCGCCAGAGGCTGAAAATATGGTCAAATCCAGCAAGGTACCGAATATGACAGAAGGTCGCGCCGCACTTTTGGGTTTGATGCGTCGCTACCTTTCTGCTGTTATGGATCCAACTGTTACTTTGCTTGAGCTACAAAAACTTATGTACTTTATGCAAGAGTCTGGGGAGCCTTTGCAGCTCATTTATAGCAAAGGGGCATACGGACCCTATGCTCGTAACCTTGCGCATGTGCTTAAGGCTATCGAGGGATATTTTATTTCGGGGTATCTCGATGGCGGCGATGACCCCACAAAACCGCTTCAAATTAAGCCTGAGATAGCAGAAAAAGCTGAGGCGTTTTTGTCAGGTCATGAGATGACACAATCGCGGTTTGACCGCGTAACGGAACTTATCGAGGGTTTTGAGACACCTTATGGCATGGAACTCCTCTCAACTGTGCATTGGGTATCTACACGGGAATCGGCCACATCGCTGAATGACGTTGTAAATAAGGTTCACGCCTGGAGTGTGCACAAGAAAATGTTTCCCGAAAAGCACATTCGTGTTGCGTTAGATGTTCTATATCATCAAGGTTGGCTGAATCAGGCACAGTAAACAGTTGTGAAGGTTACTCCCACTCCCGGCGGATACTCACCCGCACGGCGTTCTCAATCGGCTGACTGGCGACGAGAATCAGATAGCCGCCGCCGCCCGCGCCGGACAGCTTCCAGCCGAGCGCGGCGTGGCTGTAGCGCTGAATAAATTCCTCGATCAGATCGTTCATCATGTCGGGAAACATCAACACCTGCGCCTCGAACGAGCGGCGAATGGCATCACCAAAGGCCGGGAGATCGTGCGCCAGCGCGGCAGTCCAGCAGTCGGCGGCGGCGACGGCCAGCGCCGTCGCTCGCTCCGCCGTCACTTCGCGCCGGTCGAGCGGATCGTAGCCGCTCTCGCGCGGGCCGAGTGGAATCAGGTAGAGTGACTGCTCGATAAACTGGAGCGTCGGCTCATCGAGCACCTGCTCGACCTGCGACGGCCAGTATTCGCCTGCGTAATCCGAGCGCGCCAGCCCGGCGTAGACGATGCCAATAGCATCCTGCGCGCCGGAAATCGGCTGCTTGCCCGGCGGGTTATCGTAGCGGAACAGGGTTTCGGCCATTTTCTCCGGCGCGCCGAGCGGGATTTTCGGCCCCCAGAGCGTAAGCGCGCTGTTACGCGTGCTGGTCGCCATGCCGCTGCGCTCGTTGAACTCGATGGTCGGCATGAGCGAGATCGTCAGCACTGAGCCGGGATGCTGCGCCGACACGAACGGCTGATCGAGCCAACCGCCCGCCAGGTCGATACGATAGGGCATCTGCACGACGGCGCGAAGCTGAGTCGTCGAGCGGACGGGCAGCCCGGCGTGCGGCGTCCGTTTGAGCACCCGGTACTCGATACCGAGTTGAGCGCACAACGCCGCTTTATGCGGGACATTGCCATCCTCGTTGACGATGAAGACATCCGGTTTGATCTGGCGCAACTCACTCTCGAAATCGAGCATCCCGGAGCCGCTGGAGATGAACGCCTGATGGACGCAGCGCAGCGCGCGCATCGTGTACAGCCGCTCATCCTCGTGCGTCACGGGCAGGCGGCCTTTCAGCCCGTAGATCGTCGCGTCCGAGCCGAGCGCGACGTACAACTCGCCATAAGTCGCCGCTTCTTCGAGGAAGGCGATATGACCGCTGTGCAGCATGTCGAATGAGCCGCTGACAAAGACTTTTTGGGCCATAATCATTGTGTCAGGAATGAACGTCTGGTCAGGTTCGTTGGATTCAGGACAAGCAGTTTCAACGGATCGATTTCTTTACCGCAAACGCCCTGCCCCTCTCCCGGCGGGAGAGGGGCAGAGGTGAGGGCCGCCTTACGACGGCAGATCAGTATCGCTGCGGCTGTAGGTCGCGTCATCGGTGACGAGGCCGCTGGCGTCGAATATCTGCTTCATATTCCGGTCGCCGATCTTAATCAGCGCAGTATCGAATCCCTTGTAGTGAAAGACGGTGTACAGGATTTGCGCCTGCTGGCGCTCGTCCGAACAGACGCCGCTCAGTTTGAGCGTCCCGGTCAGGTGGATGGTCGCGGTCGTGCCGCTGATGCTGATGCTGCTGACCGATAGAATCGACTTGTTCAGTTCATCAACCAGCCCCGACTGGCCGTAGGTATCCGAGCCAATCGTGAACAGCGCCGCCAACGAGGCCGACATCTGCGTCATCAGCGAGCCGGTCGCGTTCTGGCCGCTGTTGACCGCCACAATCGAGTCCTGACAGCCGACGACCGGGCCGCTCACGCCGCCATCGTTCGGCGCGATCAGATAGAACATCAGCGGCGGCGCAGTCGTGGCGGTCGGCGGGATGCGCGTTGGCGTCGAGGTCGGCAGAATCGGTCTGGGAATATAGACCACCTGACCGACATAGACGGTATCGGGATTGGTGATGCAGTTCGACTGCGCCAGTTCGGTCGTGCTGATCCCGGCGCGCTGCGCGATCTTATTGAGCGTGTCGCCGGTACGGATGACGTAATCGACCCAGTCGGCGTCGCCGTTGCAGCCCGGCGTGCCGCGTTTGGTCGGCGACGGCGGCGCAGGCGGATCGGTCGGGCGGTTGGTGGTTGTCGGCGGCGGCGGCGTCGAGGACGGCAGCGCCGCCGCTGCCGTGCCGTCGGTGACTTCGGCGGTGGCTGCGCTGCCGGTCGGTGTGGCGCTGCGCTGAGTCAGGTTGCAGGCCGCCGTGAGGGCGACAAGGATCATCCCAAGTAGAGTGACACGCCGTAACAAAGTCGTTTCCTCTCAGTCGAACATGGGATAGACTTTAGCACAGGTCGTCCCAAAAATGAAACGCCGTCTTAACAGATGACAAACTATCTGATCTACATTGCCAATATTCGGCTGCCGACCGAGAAGGCGCACGGCCTGCAAATCGTCCAGAACTGCGAAGCCTTCGCCGACGCAGGCGTGACCGTCTCGCTCTGGGCAGCGGGGCGCATCAACACGCAGGCGCTGCGCGGCGTCCGCGACATCTGGGCGCATTATGGCGTTAAGAAGAATTTCCGGCTGCGTCGGCTGCCGTGCATCGACCTGATCCCGCTGGTTCCCGACCGCACCGACGCGCTGGCGCGAGGGGTTTTCTACCTGCAACTGTGGACGTTCACAGTTTCGGCGCTGGTCGGGTCGCTGCTGGCCCGCGCCGACGTCTATTACAGCCGCGATCTGCTGGTGCTGCTGCTGCTCAGTTTCGTCAAGCCGCGCCGCAAGCTGGCCTATGAAGCCCATCGCCTCGGACGTTCCGGCGGCGGGGCATGGCTGCAAGCGCGCGTCGTTCGCCGCGTCGGGGCGATCATCGCCGTGACCGAGAAGCTAGCCGACGACCTGATCGCCATCGGCGCGGCCCCTGAGCGGACGATAGTGGCGCACGACGGCATCCGCGCGGCGCGCTTCGCCACGCTGCCGACGAAAGCCGAGGCGCGCGCCAGACTCGGCTGGCCGGTCGATGCCTTCATCGTCGGCTATGTCGGTCGCTTGCAGACGATGGCGATGGACAAGGGCGTGCGCGTGCTGGTCGATGCGCTCCGCGACGTGCCGGACGCGGCGCTTGGGCTGGTCGGCGGGCCGGACGATCAGGCCGCCGTGCTGCGCCAGCGCTGGGAGACGCTCGGCCTCGACGACCGCCGCTTCCTCTACGCCGGGCAGGTTCCGCCCGCTGAGGTGCCGCTCTACCTGAGCGCCTTCGACGTCTGCGCGATGCCGTTTCCGTATTCGCTGCACTTCGCCCGCCACGCCTCGCCGCTCAAGCTGTTCGAGTACATGGCCGCGCGCCGCCCGATTGTCACGTCCGACCTGCCGGGATCGAATGAGGTCGTCCGCGACGGCGTCAACGCGCTGCTCGTCCCGCCCGCCGACGTCGACGCGCTGGCAGCGGCGCTCCGGCGTCTGCACGACAGCCCCGGCCTCGGCGACTTTCTGGCCGACGCCGCCTACAAGCGCGTCATGACGCGCTATACGTGGGACGAGCGGGCGAAGGCGATTCTGGGGAAAATTTTCAATACCCTCACCCCTGACCCCTCTCCCTCAGGGCGAGGGAAGAAATAAATGGGGTATACGCTCATGTTGATTCTTGAGCAGATCAGAGACCCATTTTCCTTTTGTCATTCATCAATCATGGGGTTACACAGACAAGCCGCGCCTGTTTCACCTCTCTCCCAGCGGGAGGGGGGCCGAAGGTGAAGGTCGCTCTGCTCACTTCCGAGCTGGCGGCGACGCACGGCTGGGCGTCCTACTGCCTCAATCTGGCGCAGGCGCTCGCCGCCGCTGGCGTCGAACTGACGATCATTGCCGCGCGTAATTCGCCGGACGTGCCGGGACTCGCCATCCATAAATTGCTGCCGACGGTCTCGCCGCGCGAGTCTGGCTTCCTGCTCAAACTGGCGCTGACTCTGCCGGGCGTCCGCGCGCTCACGCGGGGCTGTGACGTCATTCACGCCGCCGCCGAGCCGTATGCGCCGCTGGCCGCCGCGCTGGCCGGGACTCGTCCGCTGTTCATCACCGGCCACGGCAGCTACGTCCGCGTCGATCAAGCCTGGGGGGCGCTCGCGCGTCAGGCTTATCGGTGGGCCTTTCGCCGCGCGCGCCTGATCTGCGTCAGCCATTACACGGCGAAAGTGGCCGAGTCGCTGATGCCGGGGATTCAGGCGACCGTCATCAACAACGGCGTCGACGCGGCGCGTTATGCCCATCTGCCGCCGCCGATGGAGCCACGACCGGATGGCCCGATTCTGCTCGCGGTCGGGGCGGTCAAGGCGCGTAAAGGCACGCGCGAGTTGATTCAGGCCCTGCCGGCTGTCCGCGCCCGCTTCCCGAACGCCGTCTGTGTCGTCGCCGGAAACCTGGCGCTCGAACCCGCCTATGTCGCCGCCGTCCGCGCTGACATCGAGCGCCTCGGCCTTCAGGGCGCCGCGCGTCTGCTCGGCTACGTCCCTGAAGCCGCGCTGATGGCGTGGTATAGCGCCGCCAATCTCTTCGTGCTACCCTCTATCAATGCCGGTTGGAAGTTCGAGGGCTACGGCATCGCCCTGATCGAGGCCAGCGCCGCCGGGCTGCCGGTCATCGGCACGACCGACTGCGGCGCGGAAGACGCGGTTGAGGACGGCGTGACCGGGCTGCTGGTTCCACAGGCGGAGATCGCCGCCGCGCTGCCCGATGCGATTATCCGTTTGCTGTCCGATCCCGCGCTGGCAGCGCGGATGGGCGCGGCAGGCCGTGAAAAGGCGGCCCGCCAATCATGGGCGAACGTCGCCGCGCAGTACCTGGCTTCCTATAGAACCGAGAGCCGAGAACCGAGAACCGAGTAAAAGACTGCTCTTGTTTTGTCGTCGGCTGACGCTGGCGATCAGGCACTGAAACCATCCATTCTCCCGCAAATGAATTTTTCTCCCCTCGCCCTGAGGGAGAGGGGCGGGGTGAGGGCATTCATCCCTTGAATCTGAACCGACTACCGCCGCAGCTTCAGCGCTTGACGCGCAGCAAGTTCATCCGCGACACGCTGATCTTGCAGGTCAGCAAGATCGGCAACACGCTCCTGAGCGTCATCTCGCTGGCGATCACCATCCGCCTGATGGGGCCGGAGAACTTCGGCATCTGGCGGCTGATTCTGGCCCTGTTTGGCATCTCGCAGGCGTTCGATCTGACCGGCGTTGGCATGGCGACGGCGACACGACTGGCGGTCGCCATCGGCAGGAACGACGAACCGGAAATCCTGAATCTGCTGGCGCTCTACGTCAAGATCGGCCTCGCCTGGGCGCTGCTGACGGCTGCTGCCCTGTTCAGCATCGGCCCGGTCGTCGCGCGGGCGCTCTATGGGCCGGAGACGCAGGTAGCGCAGTGGATCGGCCTGTTCTCCCTCAGCCTGATCGCCGACACGCTCTATACGATGGTGGTCGTCGTTTTGCAGGCGCGCCGCTCGATGAAGACCTGGGCCTATCTCCAGAATATCAACCAACTGGTGCTGACGGTATCGGTCGTCGTGGCGGTGCTGCTGAGCGCGACGCCACAGGGGATCGTCGCGGGGCGGCTGTTTTATTCCTACAGCACAATGCTGCTGGCCTTTTACGTCTACGTCCACTCGCGCGCCAGCGGCTCACTGACGTTTCCGCCGCTCGGCGCCATTTTCCGGCGCGCGGTCGGCGTCTCGCCGCGCGGTTACTGGCGCTTCGGCGTGCTGCTAGCGCTCGATAAAAACGTCAGCAACCTGTACGTGCAGGTTCCGATTGCGCTGGTTGGCGTCCTGAGCGGCAATGTCGCCGCCGGTTTTCTCGGCGTGGCTATCGACGCGATCAGCCGGTTGACCACGCTAACCAGCGCCATCCTCGACAACTTGCAGGCCGTCGTCCCGCAGTCCATTGGGCGCGGCGACTATAGCCGACTGCGGGGCAATCTGCGCCGCGTGATTCTGGTACTGCTGCTGGGTGGCATCGGCTTTTACGGGCTGGTCGCGCTGTTCGCGCCGGTGGCGGTGCCGCTGCTGCTCGGTCACGAATCCGCCGGGGCCGCTCCGGTGGTGGTAACGCTGTGCCTGTACGGCGCGCTGGTGACGGTCGGCGGCGTCTTTGGCCCGCTCTATCGCGCGCTCGATTGGGTCAGGGCGGCGCTGTGGGTCAAGATTGCGACCGGGCTGATCCTGCTCGGCCCCGGCGTGCTGCTGATCGAGCGGCTTGGCCCGGTCGGCGGGGCATGGCTGATCGACGGTCTGTACGCCCTGTCAGTCGTCGGGACAGCCGCTGTGACGCTGCCGGTGCTCAATGCCCGCGCCGACGCGCAGCGGGCAGAGCAGGCCGCACAAAACCAGCCGATAGACTGAGCGCCGGTTGCCGGTCGACTCATTTCCCTATATGCTCACTTTGTACAGCAGGCGGCGGTAACGCGCTTCAAAGCCGCTGCGAAACTCGTGATCTGGCAGACTGCACAAGGCCGACTGCCGTGAAGCTGTATACGGCAACTGGCAGGCCGCTGATACAATAAAGGTCGGGTTTATCTTCAGACAGGATCAAAATGAATATCCTCATCATCGGCGGAACGCGCAACCTCGGCCATTACCTCGCCCATCATCTGGTTCAGGATGGGCATCGGGTCACGGTTGTCAATCGCGGCAAAACGCGCGACGAACTGCCTGAGGAAGTCGAACGACTGCGGGCCGACCGCACCGACGACGCCCAGCTTGGGGCGGCGCTCGCTAACCGTGTCTGGGACGTCGTCGTCGATAACGCGCTCTACAACGGGCGCGAAGCCGAGGCGGTCGTCCGGCTGCTTAAAGGGCGCACCGGCCAGTATATTTTCCTCAGCACCGGGCAGGTTTATCTGGTACGCGAAGGCGCGGTGCGCCCGTTCAGCGAGGACGATTACGCCGGTCGGCTGATGCCGCCGCCCAAGCCGACGACCTACAGCTTCGAGGAATGGAACTACGGCATCGAGAAGCGCCAGGCTGAGGATGCGCTCGCAGCCGCGTGGGAATCCGACGGCTTTCCGGTAACGACGCTGCGCCTGCCGATGGTGACGGGCGAGCGCGACCATTTCAGCCGCCTCTATAATTATCTGCTGCGCCTGAGGGATGGTGGCCCGATCCTTGTGCCAACCACGCCCAACTTCCCCCTGCGCCACGTCTATTCCGGCGATGTCGTCGAGGCGATGATGACGCTGATCGACACCGGCCTCGGCAAGGGCCGCGCCTATAACCTCTCGCAGGACGAGACGCTCTCGCTCGACGAGTATCTGACGATGCTCGGCTCGATTGTCGGCGCGCCGCCGACGATAGTTCGCATTAAGCGTGACCTGCTCGAAGCCAATGGCTTCCTGCCCGACTGCTCGCCCTTCAGCGACCGCTGGATGTCCGAACTGGACAACCGCCGGAGCAAGGCCGAGCTAGGGCTGGACTACACGCCGCTGCGCGTCTATCTGGAGCGTATCGTCGCCTACTACGACGAGCATAAGCCGCCGCAGCCAGTCAGCTACCGCCGCCGCCGCGCCGAGCGGATGCTGGCGATGCAGCTCGCGCAGGAGCAGCAGTCGCTTTAACGGAAAACCCGAATAACAGCCTTCTACCGAGCCATCGGTGGGTGATTACCGGAAACGATCCAGTTGCGCCGCGCTCATAAACCAGCCGCCTGATAGCGCGCCAGGACAATTTAGCCACGATAGGTCACATCATCTCCAGTGACATGATGCCTTCGCAATGGAATAGTTCGCGCCCGCGAGTCGGAAACCTTCGCTTAAAACGGCGATCTGTACCCGGCGTTATCTGAGCCAGCGCGGACGGCGGAGAAATGCCAGCCGGATGACCATGACGGCCACAATCACGCCCGGAATCAGGCAGCAGAAGCCCTGGGCGACGACCCCACCGCGCGCCCCGGCGACACCCCAGAGCGAGGCCAGACCGCTCAGGACGAGCGTATAGAGGAAATTCCACGCCGGAATCAGCAGGTTGTTGATGATCGAGTCGATGACGCTGGTGCTGGCTGGCGTCGGCGCGAGCGCTGTATTCGGCGCGCCGACGGTGATGGCAATCGTGATGCCCGTGCTGGCGTTCAGGCCGAACGGCGTGGCGGTGACGTAGACGGTTTGTGCGGCTGCGCCGGGAATCGGCGTGGCGGTGATGTAGACGGTTTGCACGGCTGCCCCATCGACCGCCAGCGGCGTGACCGACGGAACCACGCCGTCTGCGCTGACTGGCTGCGGCGTCGGATAGGGGGTTGGCGCGGGCGCGGCAATTCTGGCGAGATTGCAGGCCGCAAGCACGAAGATTAGCGTCAGCGCGGTCAGGGTACGGCGAGCATGAATCATGACAAACTTTCGATAGCGCGTCGAGTGAAGTGATTCGTATCATACGCGATCTTAGCGCGGACGGCAATTCCCCTTGTAATAATCTCATGCAGCCGACCGCTTGACTCTCCCCTGAATCGGTCTTATCATAAACATATGAATGATCGCGCATATATTGAGACATTGTCTCTATAGGCTAGCCTCTTCAAGGGGTGTCTCGTGTCTGAAACCACGTATAACGTCGAGGGGATGGACTGCGCTCACTGCGCGACGACGATTGAGAAGGGCGTGCGTAAGCTGGACGGCGTCGACGGCGTCGCGGTCAACTACATCACCGGTAAGCTGCTCGTCGATGGCGAGGTCGATCAGGAAGCGCTGCGCCAGCGCATCGAGACGCTCGGCTATCGACTGGCGGAGCAGGAGACGCCTGCGGTGGCGGAAGCGCCGGAGCTGAAGCGCGGCGGGCCACTCGGCTTCATCGACTTCATGTGGGCCGAACAGAGCGCGCGCTTCGCCTTGATTGGCGGGGCGCTGCTGGCGCTCGGCGTGGTCGCCGCGCTGCTCGGCCAGCCCGCCAGCCTGATCTTCGTCGCCGCGACTCTGATTGCGCTCTACCCGATTGCGCGCAGCGGCCTCGGCAACCTGTGGGTCAACCACGATTTCAACATCAATCTGCTGATGACGATTGCCGCCGTCGGCGCGCTGGTGATCGGCGAATGGGCCGAAGGCGCGACGGTCGTCTTTCTGTTCGCGGTCGGCGAGTCGCTCGAAGGCTACACCGGCGAGCGCGCCCGCGACAGCATCCGCAGCCTGATGACGCTGGCCCCGACGCGGGCTATCCGCCTGACCAACGGGCAGGAGTACGACGTCCCGGTCGCCGCGCTGGCCGTCGGCGATACGATCCTCGTCAAACCGGGCGAACGCCTGCCGATGGACGGCGAGATCGTGCGCGGCGAGGGCGGCGTCGATCAGGCTCCGATCACGGGCGAGAGCGTGCCGGCGCATAAAGGGATAGGCGACGGCGTCTACGCCGGGACGATCAATGGCGCGGGGGCGCTCGAAATTCGCGTGACGCACCTCGCCGCCGATAACACCCTCAGCCGGATCATCCGTATGGTCGAGGACGCGCAGAACAGCGGCGCGCCAAGCCAGCGGTTCATCGACCGTTTCGCCCATTACTATACGCCCGTGATTGCTCTGCTGGCGCTGGGGATCGCCGTTGTGCCGCCGCTGCTGTTCCACGCGCCGTTCCTCGATACTGCTGCCGGTCACGGCTGGCTCTACCGCGCGCTGACGCTGCTGGTGATCGCCTGCCCGTGCGCGCTGGTCATCAGCACGCCGGTCACGGTCATCAGCGCGATTACAGCGGCGGCGCGGCGCGGCGTCCTGATCAAGGGCGGGGCGTACCTTGAAGCGCTGGCAGGCGTCCGCGCCTTCGCCTTCGACAAGACCGGCACGCTGACCGCTGGCAAGCCGGTCGTGACCATCAGCCGCTCGCTGGACTGCATGAGCGGCGTGCTCTGCCCCGACTGTGACGACGTACTGGCGCTGGCGACCGCCGTCGAGCGGCGCAGCACCCATCCGCTGGCGCGCGCGGTCGTCGATGAAGCGAAAGTGCGCGGGTTGGCCGAGTGCTACGCGCCTGCCGAGAGCGTCGAATCGCTCTCCGGTCGCGGCGTACAGGGCCGGGTCGATGGCCGGTTGGTCACGGTCGGCAGCCATGCGCTGTTCGAGGCAACGCTGCCGCATCCGCAAGCCCTGTGCGCGCTGGTCGAGGGAGCCGAGGCCAACGGTCAGACGGCCATGCTCCTGAGCGACGGCGACCGCGTTCGCGGCTTCATCGCCGTGGCCGACTCGGCGCGACCGGAGAGTCAGGCGGTGATCCGCGACCTGAAGGCGCTCGGCTGCTCGACGATCATGCTGACGGGCGACAACGCGACGGTCGCGGCGTCGGTCGGCAAAGCGGTCGGCGTCGACGACGTGCGCGCCGGTCTGCTGCCTGAAGATAAGGTTGAGGCGGTGCGCGCGCTGATGAACCGTCATGGCGCCGTGGCGATGGTCGGCGACGGGGTCAACGATACGCCCGCGCTGGCGGCGGCAACGCTCGGCGTGGCGATGGGCGGGGCCGGAAGCGCACAGGCGCTCGAAACCGCCGATGTGGCCCTGATGGCCGACGATCTGACGCAGCTTCCAGCGGCGATCCGGCTGGCGCGTTTCGCCCATCGACTGATTATCCAGAACGTCGCGGCCAGCTTCGCCGTCAAGATCGTGTTCGTGCTGCTGGCGCTGCTGGGAATCGCCTCGCTCTGGCTGGCGATTCTGGCCGACGTCGGCGTGCTGCTGCTGGTCACGCTCAACGGCATGAGGCCGCTGCGCGCTCAGCCACAACAGGCTGTTTCGTAGGGCGGGAGGCATCCAGGCGGCAGCGCCGACTTAAGACCTCACCCCCTGACCGACGCGGCCTTCGGCTAA
>CAZZAO010000016.1:0-6916 GCA_964652205.1 uncultured Anaerolineaceae bacterium
CGGGCGCGAACCATCGCGCCCCTGCGGAAAGCCACCGCTCCACATCTCCCCTCGCTGCTTGCGGAGAGGGGCCGAGGGTGAGGTCGGCGGGTATGATGCATCATGTCCCTACGAAGCTCCGCGTCTGGTCTTTCTCCCCTCTCCCTCCGGGAGACGAAGTGGTATGGCCTCGTTCGCGCCGCGAAGCGGCGTCTCGACCCGCAGGGCGAACAGGCCATCCCCAGGGGTCGGGGGTGAGGGCCAGCGGGGTGAGATCGGGCGCGAACTATCGTGCCCCTGCGGAAAGCTGCCGCCCGACGTCCCCCCCTCTCAGCTTGCGGAGAGGGGGGACGTGCGGTGAGGAGTTAACCTTACGGCGTCGCTTCAGCGGTCGCTACCGCGTCCGGGTTGGCGGGCGGGACGACTTCCGGCACGACTTCCGCGCCGAGCGTGAACTTGCCGCCGTCGATCTTGATGAGCGTCACGCCCTTCTGCGGGATGTGCGAGCCGTTGGCGAAGGTGATCGAGCCAGTGATTCCGGCGAAATCCTTCGTCGACAGCATCGCTTCCTGAATGGCCGTGGCGTCGGTCGAACCGGCGCGGGTGATGGCGTCGGCCAGCAGCTTCATGGCGTCGTAGCCGAGGGCGGCAAAGGCGTTCTCCGGCGCGTGGCCGTACTCATCCGTGTACGCCTTGATGAACGCCTTGATGCCATCCGTGCCGAGTTCAGTGTCCATCAGCGCGTGGGTGGTGAAGTAGACGTTGTTGGCCGAATCTCCGGCGACGCTGAGGATGTCAGGCGTGTCGTAGCCGTCACCGCCGACCACCGGGCCGGTCAGACCTGCCTGGCGCATTTGCAGGACGACCGGGCCGACGTTGTACGGCATCGCTGAGACGAAGTAGAACGAGGGCTGCTCGGACAGCGCCTTGAGCTTGGTGATCTGGGTCGAGAAGTCGCTGGCATCGTCAGCGTAGGTGTCCTCGAGGACAATCGTGCCGCCAAGCTGCTCGAAGCGCGCCTTGAAGTAGCCACCGAGCAGGGTCGTGTATTCGACGCCCTCATCGGAGAGCAGGTAAGCCGTGTGGCCGAAATTCTTATAGGCATATTCGGCGGCAGCGGCAGCCTGAACGTTATCGCCGAAGCAGGCCATGAAGAACAGATCGCCGACCTGTTCCGGCAGCAGCGGTGAGGTCGCGCCCGCCGTGATGAACGGGATGCCAGCGGCCTGAATGATCGGGCCAGCGGCCAGCACCGAGTCGGAGTCGGTGAAGCCGACGACGGCGGAGACGCCATCCTGCTCGACGAACTGCTGCGCAACCTGCGCGGTCACGTCCATCTGGTAACGGGTGTCGTGCGAAACCGCTTCGATCTGCCGGCCTAGAATGCCACCTGCCGCGTTGATTTCCTTGATCGCCAGCAGCGCGCCGTTCGAGGCGGGCAGGTCGAGCGAAGACTCCGCGCCGCTCAGGTCGAAGCCGAGGCCGATCTTGATCGGCCCATCCTGTGCTGCGGCGAGGCTGAAGCTGGACAGGGCGAGGGCAGCGGCGGCGGCTGCCACGACAAGGACGGCACGGGACTTGAATTTCATGTCTTTAGCTCCTCGATTAAGCGCTTCATCAAAGAATGTCTGCTGCCGGTATTGTTAAGGTTCAGTCGGCTTCCCTCCCTCAAGCTGTATTGGCGGGTGAGGTCGCAGCCTCTGCCAGATCCCGCTAAAGCTGATTTCCCGGTCGCCCATCAGGCCGCCGGGTCGGAAAATGATGATGAGGATGAATAACACCGCCAGCACGATCTGGCTGATGCCGTAAAGCTGCGTCACGTCTTCGAGGCGGCGCAGGCTCTCCGCGATAATCATCACGACAATCGGCCCGATGACCGAGCCGGTAATCGACCCCATCCCGCCCACCACCAGCATCGTGATGACGCGAAAAGTGATGTCGAAGTAGAAGGCTTTGGGCGAGAACGACGTCAGGTAATGCGCCCACAGCGCGCCGACGACCGCCGTGAAAAAGGCGCTGACGGCGAAGGCCAGCAGGCGCGGGCGCATGACGACGATGCCGATTGACTGCGCGGCGGCGGTGTCCTCACGCTGCGCGAACATCGCCCGACCATAGGCCGAAAACTTGAGTCGCCAGACGACGTACAGCACAATCAGCAGCCAGCCGAACACCCACCATAAATCGGTGTAGCGGGGGACATTCGAGAAGGTGCGCGAGCCGCGCGTGAAGTTGTCGGCATTGATGAGCACGACGTTGACGATCACCAGAAAGCCGAGCGTAGCGACGGCGACGAAATGGCCGGAGAGGCGCATCAGCACCAGCCCGACCAGAATGGCGATGATCGTCACGATCACGCCTGCGATCAGCGTTGCCAGCAGGAAGCCGAGCGGAAACGGCCCGATCATCGTATCGAGGTGAACCGCCGCCAGCCATCCCGGCAGATGCGGCAGATAGGAATGCTTCTTGGCGATTGGCAGCGTCAGAATCGCCGAGATATATGCGCCGAGCGCCATGAAGCCAATATGACCGAGCGAGAAGACGCCCGTAAAGCCATTCGACAGATTCAGGCTGACGGTCAGGATGATAAACATCCCCAGATTGATGATGATGCTGATCCAAAAATTCATGTTGGACGTATCGAGCGCAGCCAGAGCGATGGCCGTCAGCAGGATCAGAAAAAGCGTGCCATTCCGTTGCGCGTTAGCGAACATCAGTGGGCATCCTTGTCGGTTGTGCCAAGTATGCCGCCGGGGCGCACGAGCAGCAGCAGAATCAGGACGATAAAGACGAAGGCATCGCGGTAGCTGGTCAGCGATGAGGGCAGGAAAGTTTTGAAGAACTGGATGACCGAGGGCGAAGTCGTCGCGGCGGGCAGAATGTCACCGAGACCGGGGATAGCCGTCAGCAGCACTTCAAGGATGCCGAGTGCGTAGCCGCCCGCCACCGCGCCGCCGATGCTGCCGAATCCGCCGATGACAGCGGCGATGAAGGCTTTCAGAACGGGCGAGAAGCCCATATCCGGGTTGATCGTCCCGGTCTGCACCGCGAACAGCAGGCCCGCCACGCTCGCCAGAATCGCGCCGATGACAAAGGCCGTCGTGATGACGCGGTTGGTGTCGATGCCCATCAACTGCGCGGCCTGCAAGTCTTCGGCGGCGGCGCGCATCGACAGGCCGAGCGTCGTCCGCGTGACGAACAGCGTCAGCAGAATCAGCAGGATCAGGCCGAGGATGACGCTGACCAGGTTGACTCTTGGGATCGTCAGCGCCCCAACCGTGACCACGCCGCGCAGGGCGTCGATGGTCGGGAAGGCGATCTGCACTGGTTGTCGGGCGAAGCGCGAGGTCAGCAGCGCGCTGTTCTCCAAAATCTGCCCGACGGCGAACGAGGTCAGCAGCGCGGCCACCGGCGGCGCTGCGCGGATCGGTCGATAGGCGACGCGCTCCATCAGGATAGCGATCAGGATCGTCCCGACGACCATGATGAGCAGCGCAATCGGCAGCGGAATATTGGCGATCAGCGCGAAGGCGGCGATGTAGGCCGAGATCATCATCATGTCGCCGTGGGCGAAGTTAATCAGCCGTAGAATGCCGAAAACCATCGCCAGCCCGACGGTCATCAGCGCGTACAGGCTGCCGATACTGAGCGCGTTGATGAGCTGCTGCAAGGCGTAGAGCGACAGGCTCATACGGCTCCCCCCAGATAGGCCTGTTCGACCTGTGGATTGCTCAGCAGGGCAGGCGCCGAGTCGGACAGAATGAGACGGCCTGTTTCCATGACGTAGCCCCGGTCGGCGATTTCGAGCGCCTGATAGGCATTTTGCTCGACGAGCAAGATCGTCACGCCCTGCGCCTGAATCCGCTGAATGGTCGAAAAGACCGTTTCGACGAACAGCGGCGCGAGGCCGAGCGATGGCTCGTCGAGCATCAGCAGTTTCGGCTGTGTCATCAGCGCGCGACCGATGGCGAGCATCTGCTGTTCTCCGCCAGACAGCGTCCCTGCGGACTGGTCGCTGCGTTCCTCAAGCCGGGGAAATAGCTCATAGACCTGCCTGCGTGTCCGCTCGATCAGCGTTCGGTCGCGCTGCGAGGCCGCGCCGAGTCGCAGGTTTTCGGCCACCGTCAGATGGCTGAACAACCGGCGCCCTTCGGGGCAATGCACCAGTCCGAGGTGGACAATCTCGTGCGGCGGCAGCGTGTCGATTCGCCTGCCATTGTAGCGAATCGTGCCTTTGCGCGGTCGGAGCAGGCCGGAGATCGCCTTGAGCGTGGTCGATTTGCCCGCGCCGTTCGAGCCGATCAGCGTCACTAGCTCGCCGTCGTTGACGGTCAGCGAAACCGACTTGAGCGTTTGAATTTTGCCATAATAAACATCAATATCTTCGAGTTGAAGCACCGAACCAGTCCTTCGCGCTGCTAGGAAGCGGCTGTCTGGCGAGTTTTACTTTTGCCGAGATAGGATTCAATCACTTCGGGGTTGTGGCGGATGGCTTCCGGCGTCCCGGTTGCCAGCACGCGCCCGTAATTTAAGACCGTGATCCGGTCGCACATATTCATGACCAGCTGCATGTCATGCTCGACCAGAATGATCGAGACGCCGAGCGTGCGCTTAACGTCGAGAATCATCTGGTGCAGCGCGTCGGTTTCACTGTGGTTCATCCCTGCCGCTGGCTCGTCGAGCAGCAGCAGCTTCGGCCCGGTCGCCAGCGCGCGGGCAATTTCCAACCGCCGCTGCATTCCGTAAGCCAGACTCGACGCCTGACGGTCGGCGTAGTCGGCCAGCCCAAACATCGCCAGATGCGCCATCGAGTGTTCGGTCAGCGCGCGTTCCTTGCGATAAAACGACGGCAGCCCGGCGATGAACTCGATCACGCCGAAGTGGATGCGTAACTGCTGTGCCGCGCGCACATTGTCCAGCACCGACAGCGCACCGAACAGGCGGATATTCTGAAACGTCCGCGCGATGCCGAGCCGGGTCACGGCGGGCATCCGCTTGCCGGTGATGTCCTGACTTTGAAACAGAATCGTGCCGTTCGTGGGGGGAAGGTAGCCTGTCAGGCAGTTGAATAACGTCGTTTTACCGGCTCCATTGGGGCCGATGACGCCGAGCGTCTCACCAGAATCGACATACAGGGTGACGTCGTCCAGCGCGCGCAGACCGCGAAACGATTTTCCGAGGTGCGAAACGTCCAGCAGATGCGGGTTGCTGCTCATCAGTCTCCCTCACAACACGTTCGGAAGTTTAACGAGAGATGAGAGACGATGCAAGCACAATAGCTCGGCGGATGAGCCAGAGAAGTTTCCTTTACGGCGCTGGTCAGGCTAGCCTTTGACAGCGCCCGCTGCCAGACCCTGCACGACGAAGCGCTGCGCCAGGTAGTACAGCACCATCACGGGGAGCGCAGAGGCAACCGACCCCGCCATGATGAGGCCCCAGCGGAAAACGTCGCCGTTGATGAGATAGCTGATGGCGACGGGGACGGTTTGCAGGTCGGGTGAGGTGATGAAGATCAGCCCGAAAAGCAGCTCATTCCAGGCGGCAGTGAAAGTGAACACGCTGACGGCGATCAGGCCGGGGCCGCTCAACGGCAGCAGGATTTTGTAGAATGCCTGTAAGCGTGTTGCGCCATCGACCATCGCCTGTTCTTCGAGGTCAATCGGGATGCTCTTGAAGTAGCCCATCAGCAGCCACGTACTCAGCGGCGCGGCGAACGTCAGGTAAACGAAGATTAGCCCGTGCAGCGTGTTGCCAAGCTGAAGCCGCGCGATAATGACGGAGAGGGGGATGAACAGGAGCGCGCTCGGCGTCAGGTAGGTAAACAGGATCAGACGCCCGATCCAGTTGCGATACAGATACTTCAGCCGTACCAGACTGTAGGCGGCCATGCTGCTGAACAGCACCGAGATGACGGTCGCTGCGCCAGCAACAAACAGGCTGTTGGCGATGTTGGTGAAGAAGCCCTGCTTGCCGAACAGGTCGATGTAATTAGCGAAGGTGGCGTTGACGGGCAGCAGCGACGGCGAACGATAGATGTCCTTCGGCAGCTTGAGCGAGACGACGATCATGTAATAAATCGGGAATAGGATCGCCAGTGCCAGCAGCAGCAGCAGGACATAGTAGAAGCTTTTTTGCAGCAGGCTCGGTTTATCGAACATGCTAGTCTTCCTTTTGTAACTGAACGGCGACGATCAGTGCCAGCACTGCGAATGCCGGCAGCATGGCGACGACCGTCGCGGCAGCTTCGCCGATCCGCAGGCTTTGCATCCCGTAATAGGCCAGCACCGGAATCGTCATGGTGGCGTTCGATGGCCCGCCGCCCGTCATCAGCCAGACGCCCTCGAAGCTGTTGGTCGTCCAGATCGACGAGATCAGAATCACGACCAGAATAATGTGGCGGATTCCCGGCACGGTGACGAAGCGGAAACGCTGCCAGGTATTCGCGCCGTCGAGCGCCGCCGATTCATACAGTTCGCGCGGGATCGACTGCATCCCGGCCAGAAAGGAGATGACCCAGAAGGGGAATCCGCGCCAGAAGGTCGCCACGATGACGCTTGGCATTGCCAGTTCGCGGGTGCTGAGGAAATCGACGTAGGAGTTGACCAGCCCGGTATGAATCAGGATGTAATTGACCGCGCCGCCCTGAGGCGAGAGCAGCAGCTTCCAGGTGATGAAGGCGACGAAAGCGGGCATCGCCCACGGCAGGAGAATCAGCCCGCGCCAGAACTGCCGCGCGCGAATCTGCTGATTGAGCAGCGCAGCGATACCGAGGCCGAAAACCAGCTTGAGAATCTGGACGGATGAGACCAGCACGACGGTATTGGTGATGGCGGCGCGGAAGCTCGGCTGGCCGAGCAGCGCGCCGTAATTTGCCAGCCCAATAAATACGCCTTCGTTGCCGACCTGACGGTTGGTGAAGCTGATATAAATGGCATAAAAG
>CAZZAO010000016.1:6926-53756 GCA_964652205.1 uncultured Anaerolineaceae bacterium
CCGAGGAGGCTTTCACTCTGGCGCAGACTCAAGCCCGACCACATCCTGCCTGCCCGCCGAGGACCTCTTAAGGCGTCCTCAGACATGCAATTTACCTTCGATTAGAGCAGGACAGGCCGAGGGGCGACCTTTCCTGCTCCCTCTTCAATGCGCGGGCCTGACTAGCTGTCGGCGTTGTGCTTGTCGTAGATGACCTGGCAGGCTTTTTGCGTTTCCGCAATCGCGTCGTCGATGCTGAGGTTGTCGACCACGATGCGCTGGATCATCTTCGGCGTCAGGAAATTGGTCTGGTACTCGGCGAAGGCCGCGTTGTTGCTGTCCGGGTAGGACGCGACCGTGCCATTGAGCGCCAGATCGAGCAGGCCGGCATGAACCGGGCTTTCGCTAAAGATCGGGAACTCGATCTGACTGTTGAGAACCGGGCCGTAGATGCCCTCATTATAGTAGGCCGACATGAAGGTGTCGTCAGCCAGATATTGAATCAGATCCATCGCCAGGTCTTTCTGCTTGCTGGCGGTGGGGATGACGCGCACCTGCGTATTGAACGGTGACAGGCGCATCTTCGGCCCACCCGGCAGCGCCGAGAACTTGGTGGCGGCGGCCAGATCGGGATCATTGTCGCGCATGTAGACCCAGACGCTGCCGGGATTGGCGATGAAAAGGGCGTTGCCGGATTGATAGGCGGTGTTGTCACCCGCGCCATCCCAGGTCGTCGCGCCCGGCGGGAACAGGCCCTGCTTGAACGCGCCAGTGATCCAGGTCAGGAATTCGCGCGTTTCCGGGCTGTCGATAGTGCAGGTCTTGCCCGCGTCGTCGGCAATCCGTCCGCCGTAGGACTGGAGCATGGTCGTCGTGATGTTGGCGTCGCCAACGTTCGAGAGCGCGAAGCCCATCCCGTAGGTTTCCGGTGGATTTTGTGAGGCGGCCATCTTCGACAGTTCTTCCCAGGTGTCCGGCGCGTCGGGGAAGCCTGCCGCTTCAAGCACGTCATTACGGCGGTACAGGACGTTACCATTGATGGCGAATGGAACGCCATAAATGACGTTGTTGGCGTCGGCGATATGCATCGACGTGTCGGCAGGTGTGAGCCAGCCGCCGTGCGCGTCGCCGACTGTCTTGTACAGGTCGTCGAGCTTTTCGAGCTGGTCGTTGAGCGCCAGCAGCAGCATGAAGTCCGACTGGAGATCCATCGCGTCGGGCAGGGTTCCCGCTTCGACGGCTGCTGAAACACGCTGCACGAACTCGTTCTGATTAATCATGACCACTTCGGCATCGACGCCTTTTTCCTGGCCCCACTGCGTGATCCGGTCAACCAGCACCTGATTGGCCTTATCGGAGAAGATCAGGCCACCCCAGTAGGTGAATTTAGGTTTGGCCTGAGCGAATGCCGATGGCGCGAGGATGAGGGTCAGCAGCAGCGCCGAAAACAGTAGGGGCGCGCGTCGGGTAACATGGCGCTTAAGTGTCTGTATCATCGGGCAAACCTCTCTTCAGTAAAGGATCGATCATTCGACAGAGTCCTGCATTTTTGGTCGCGCTTCCCCCCTTTTTGTCCGTTAACAGAGTTTGTTGACCGCCTCCAGGAGTGCGAGGAGATACCCGGTTGCGTGGGCGTGGCCGCGATGATTCCACTCGGTATCGTCGATCAGGTGCGGCACATGGTCGTCGATAATGAAACCGCTGAAGCCTGCCTGCTTGAGCGCGCGCATCGTCTCGACGACATCGAGATTCCCTTCGCCGAGGAAACATTCCTGAAATACCGTCCCGCAGCCCTGTACGTCGCGGAAATGGACGTAAACCACCTTGCCACGGCTGACGAAGTCGCGGATGACTTCCGGGACATTTTCGCCCATTTCGCTGAAACAGCCGATACAGAAATCGAGGCCGTGATTGGGACTCGGCGCAATTTCGTCGATGGCGCGGCGGAAACCTGCCGGGTTGTGGAACAGCCGCGCGATTCCGCCGAGTTCCGGCAGCGGCGGGTCGTCGGGATGCAGCGCCAGCGTCACACCGGCTTCCTCGGCGACCGGGACGACCGCCTGCGCCCAGTAGGTGTAGTTGGCCCACATCTCGTCCGCGCCAATCGTGCGCCCGTTGAGCACATCCATCGTCCGCTTGCCGTGGACCAGTCCAACATCGATTTTGTCGAGGTCGAAGGCTGTGACGATGACGCCGCCGCGTCCTTTCTCGTTCGGCGTGCGCCAGACCCAGTTTGGCATCCATGCGTAGCCGAGTACCGGAATCCCCGCCGCGCCCATATTGCGAATCGTCTGCTGGTAGTTGGCAATCTGCTCGTCGCGCCCCGGCAGACCGAGCATGATTTTGTCCATCATCGCCATCGGGACGTTTTCCAGTGCTTCGAGGCGCAGGTTGTAAGCTTCGCACTTCTCGCGCAGGTGGCGCAGGTCGCGGGCTTCCCAGTAGCCATTCTCAGCCGGGAGCTGCGGCGTGTTCATCTGTACGCTGCTGACGCCAAGCTGCTGAGCGTAGGTCAGTCGCTCATGCGTCAGTTCGTTGAATTGTCCGAGCGCAATCCGCATCTTTTCCGTAACAGGAGTCTGCATGATAAGGAACCTTCAGATCAGACCAGTCACTTGAGCATGGTCAGCCAGTAAATACGCCTTTAGCCAGCCTTTTGCGCGGCGCGCGAATAGTTTGACGATACGTTATTGCCAACCTGATGTCAAGAAATCAGTCGAATTGGCCCGACAGGGTTTTACCGCGCAGTTCTTACGGGACGCTGAGTCAACCCATGTGACCACGCCGCCGGATTTGGAGTACCCTGATAGAACACCGGGGCATGTCACCGTCGCCTGAAATAATTCTGAGGAAAGCCTGATGTCGACGATCCGCGTGAAGACCCTTTCAACCGATATCATGCTGCTGTGCCGCGAGACCTTCAAGGAATGGTCGGAAGATGGCGCGTCCGGCATCGCCGCGTCGCTGGCCTACTACACCATCTTTTCACTCTCGCCGCTGCTGATTTTGATCGCGCTGCTGCTCGGTCTGGTGCTCGACCAATCTTCGATTCAGACGGGTCTGATCGACGGCGTCCGCAGCGCGGTCGGCGATAGCGGCGCGCAGTTTATGCTCAATCTGATCCGCAGCCGCCAGACATCCAGCAGCGACTTTGTCGGCACGATTATCTGGATTTCGGTCGTGATCTGGGGCGCGTCCGGCCTGTTCGCGCAGCTTCAGAGCGCGCTCAACAAAATCTGGGAAGTACGGCCTGTGCCGGGGCGCTCGCCGACGGCGATTGTCCGGCTGCGCTTCAAGTCGTTCATGCTGGTGATGTTCGTCGCGCTGGTGTTGCTGCTGTCGATGCTCGCCAATACCGCGCTCAATTCAGTGCTGGCGAACGGCCAGCATCAGACGATTGAGCTGTTCGCCCGCCCCATTCAGTTGATCCTGACCGTCGCCATGACGGCGCTGTTGATCGGCGCGGTCTTCAAGACGCTGCCGGATGTTATCATCGACTGGGAAGACCTGTGGGTTGGCGCGACGGTGACGGCGCTGCTGTTCTGTGTCGGCCAGTTGATCGTCGGCTTCTATCTGGCGCACGCCAATGTCGGCTCGGTTTTCGGCGCGGCTGGCTCGCTGACGGCCATCCTCGTCTGGATTTACTACTCGGCGCAGATTTTGCTGCTCGGCGCAGAATTTACCGAAGTCTGGGCGCGCCACTTCGGCAAATACATCCGCCCTGACGACGACGCCATGTGGATCAATGAGGCGAATGCCCGCGAGGAAGCTGAGGAAGCTGACGTCAGCTTTGACGAGGAGGACAGCAATAAAAACAAGCTCGCTGAGGTGGCCGAGGAGCGCCGCCGTCGCAGTGAGCAGATGCGCAGGGTGGCGCAGCGCGTCCGCCGCCGCAAGACCAGCGAGCATCACGGAGATTAGTCCACGACGTTTCGGAACTGCCGTCCTCGTGCCGCCCGTAGCTCAAAGCCACTGGCTACGACAGCCCGACCCGGCTAAAGTCGGCTAAACCCATTGCGTGTCGGTTAGAATTGACTCGGTACTTGGTACTTCCTTAGTCTTTTTCTCGGCTCTCTGCTCGCGGGTCTGGGCTCTCTGTTCTCGGCTCTCGGCTCTCGGTTCTCGGTTCTCGGCTCTCGGCTCTCGGTTCTCGGTTCTTCTTTACTCATACTGGGAGTTTTTTGATGGACTGGTCAAATCGGGTAGCAATCGTCACCGGCGGCGCGTCGGGCATCGGGCAGGCGACGGTCGAGGAGTTTGCGAAGGAAGGCGCGCGCGTCGCCATCTTCGACATCAACACCGAGCGTGGGCGCAGCGTGCAGGCGGCGCTGGAAGCCGAGGGGCGGGCTGTCAGCTTCCATCAGGTCGATGTATCTGACAGCGTCGCCTGTCGTCAGGCTGTCGATACGGTACAGGCGCAGTGGGGCCGCGTCGATTTTCTGGTCAACAATGCCATCAGCTTCCTCGCTAAAGGGCTGGACGTGACCGATGCCGACTGGGAGCGCAGCCTCGGCGTCAACGTGCGCGGCATGGCGAACATGGTGCAGGCCTGTCATCCCTATCAGCGTGGTCGTCATGGCGCGGCTGTCGTCAACCTCGCCAGCATCTCGGCGCATATCGCCCAGCCCAATCGCTGGACGTATAACGCTACCAAAGGCGCGATTGTCACCCTCACTAAATGCCAGGCGCTCGACCTCGCGCCGGACGGCATCCGTGTCAACTGTATCAGCCCCGGCTGGATCTGGACGCCGGAAGTCGCTAAAGCAGCGCAGGGCGACCGTGAAAAGTGGGAACCGATCTGGGGCAAGTTCCACATGCTCCGGCGGCTCGGCGAGCCGCGCGAAGTCGCCCGCGCCATCCTGTTCCTGTGCAGCGATGATGCCAGCTTCATCACCGGAACTGAGCTGAACGTCGATGGCGGCTATATGGGACTCGGCAGTGAAGGGCTGGGCGAGTCGACTTCGTTTGCCGGGACGGCCTGAGCGTTGGTCAGAAATGGGCGGTTTTCACCGTGTGGCTTGAGAATCTTTAGCTATTTTGTACGAGAGTGTCCTGCCGTAGCCCGCTCGGAACCCTTTTGCTTTTGTTTTAGCCCGTAATATAATCGCGCCGATCTTAAGAAAGCCGATGTCAGCTTGTCGAGCGTCTCGGACGAGATGGAAGGAGGAATACGCTCCGGCAGGCCGACGGTTTTTGATTGCAGCGGATAGTGTTTGCTTAAACCAGTTACAGGTGAGGAATTGACTATGAGCGATAACCGTCAGTCGATTGAATCGCAGCTGCTGGCCCAGTTCCAGCGCGGGCAGATCTCGCGCCGCGCCTTCATTCAGCGCATGATGATGGCCGGGTTGGGACTCGCAGGCATGAGCGTCCTCGGCATCGAGAACGTTCTGGCTCAGGACTCGACCGAAGCTGCCAGCACCCGCCCGCTGACGCCGACCATCTATCAGTGGATGATCGACCTGCATCCCGGCATTCCCGACATCAACGCTGCCTTCGGCGACGTCAACCAGCAGATCGCGCCGGTGGCCGGGTTCGATACCAGCCGCTTCGTCGCCGAAGCCAAGAATCAGATGAGCACCTGGGACCTGTACCTCGGCGCGACGCCGTTCGTCGATATGGCCGCGCTGGTCAAGACCGGCGCTATCGAGCCGTGGGACCCCTACATCCCTAAGGATGTCCTCGACGACATTATCCCCGCCGTGCGCGAAGAATCGACCTTCGAGGGCAAGCTCTATCACTGGCCGTTCCTGCTCGACATCATCGTTCAGGCGTACAACAAGGCCATCACCGACGCGGCGGGCCTGCCCGACACCGCGCCTGCCGACTGGGACGAATATCTGGCGAACTCTAAGACCGTCCTCGACAAGAATGCCGCCCGTTATGGCTGCACCTTCGACGCCCACGGCTGGCGCTCGCTCGTGCCGATCACGCACAGCTTCAGCACCGACGTCTGGTACACGCTTGAAGGCGACCCGAATCCGGGGCAGCTCTTCGACTTCACCAACCCGGCGGTGGTCGATGCCCTCAAGGTCATGAAGCAGATGCTCGACCTGTCCTCGGCCAACGCGCTTCAGCCCGGCGCGACCGACGGCGGCGTCAACCAGACGCCGGACGAAGTCGCGTTTGGCGCGCAGCAGGTGGCCTACTACATCAAGTACCAGAACGCCCCGCTGCGGTTCGCCTCAACCTGGGAAGACCCCTCGACGCTCCGCCTCGGCGCGCTGCCGAAGGCTAAGGGAGGCGCGGGCGGAACCGTCTTCTGGAACACCGGCGCTGTGCTGTTCAAGTACGGCCAGAATAAACAGAAGGCCGCTGACTATATGGTTAAGCTCACCCGCGACGCGAAAATCTGGCAGGACTCGATTGCCGGAACCGCGCAGGCCCATCCCGGCCAGCTTCCGCCTTACCAGTCGATCTACGACGGCTGGGCGAAGGACAAGCCGGACTGGCTGACCGCGCAGCCCTGGGTCTCCGTGGTCGGCGCGCAGCTTGCCTCGGCTAAGGCGATCCCCAACCACGCCTTTGGCTTGCAGCAGTTTATCATCGGTCAGCCGCTGTGGGAGAAGTTCCTGAGCGGTGAAGAAGCTGATCCGGTGGTCGCCCTTCAGGCGGCTAAGGATGCGGTTGTCGCTGAAATCAAGAAGACCGGCTAATTTTCCACCATCGAACCAGCGCAGAACCCGTTTCCAGCCGGAAACGGGTTCTGCCCCTCTAAGTAGCGACGGCTTCGCGGGAGTAAACGATGGCGAGTTTGAGTTGGTCAGAGGAAGTCAGTACCTGGCAGCGCGTCAGGCAGCGGCTGGATCAAGCCGGTCACTGGCTGTACGTCGTCCCGGCACTGATCTTCTTTATCGGGTATCAGGTCTACCCGATCCTCAGTGTCCTGTGGATGAGTTTCACCGACTATCATTACCTGCGAAACGACCCGGTTAATTTTATCGGCTTAACGAATTATGCCAACGCGCTCAACGATCCGATTGTCTGGACGGGGCTGGGGCGCGCTGCTCTCTTTACAGCCCTGTTTCTGCCCGGTTGCATCTTCATCCCGTTGATCCTTGCCATCCTGGTTGACCGGGTCAAGTCGCCGCGTATTTCCAGCGTCTATAAACTGATCCTGCTGATCCCGGCGGTCATCCCCGGCCCGATGATCTTCGTCCTCTGGAAGTGGCTCTACGACTTCGAGATCGGCCCGATCAATCATCTGCTGGTCGATGTACTCCACATTTTTACCTTCCGCAACGCGCCGCAGTGGCTCGGCAATTCCGCGCTGACGCTGCCTGCCATCGCCCTGATGGAAATCTGGTGGGGGCTGGGTTATCACACCATCTTCTACCTCGCTGGACTCGCCAACATCCCGCATGACCTGTTCGACGCCGCTAAAGTGGATGGCGCGAGCGAGTGGAGCATGTTCTGGCACGTCACCCTGCCGCGCCTGCGCCCGATTATGGTCGTGCTGGTGGTGCTGCGCTTCGGTACGGCGATGGCCGTCATCGACGAATTCCTGATTATGGGCGGCTTTAACCGCTCGCTGCCGACCTACACCTGGACAGTCTACATGTGGCATCTCGCCTTCAACCTCGGCGACTGGTATCAAGGCTACGCGGCGGCCATTGGCTGGATCGGCGCGTTTGCGATGCTGCTCATCGTGCTCGGTCTGTTCTGGGTTTTCCGTAATCGGGACTAGGAGAGAACTTCATGGCAGTCGCTCAATCCAGAACACTGGCGCAGTCGAAGCAAGCCATCCATCCCAGACAGCCGGGCCAGTTCCCGTGGCGGCGGGTGCTGATGCACGCCACCCTGATTTTCTTTTGCATGATCGTGATTCTGCCGCTGGCCTGGGTGCTGCTGCTCTCGGTCAAGTCGATTCCCGATGCGTATACCGGCACTTTCTGGCCCAAGAATTTTGACTTCTCGCATTATGGCTATGTCTTCAAGGCCATCCCGACGCTGATTATCAATATGGGCAACAGTATCTTCGTCACGCTTTCGACGGTGGCGCTGACCTGTATCTGCTCGGTGCTGGCGGGCTACGCGCTGACGCATCTCAAGCTGCGCGGTCGCGTTGTGCTGGTCGCGCTGCTGGTCGGTTCGCTCTTCTTCCCCAGTCGCCTGATCTCGTTGATCGCTATCTTCCAGATTCAGACCGAACTCGGCCTGATTAACACGCTGCCCGGCCTGATTTTGCCTTACGTCACGCTCAATCTGGCGGCCAGCATCCTCATCATGCGCGGTATGTTTCAGCAGATTTCGCCAGAGATCGTCGAGGCAGCCAAAATCGACGGCTGCAACACCTGGCAGACGTTCTACCGCATCCTGCTGCCGCTGGTCACGAATGGCATCATTGTGCTGGTCATCGTCAACTTCGTCAGCGCGTGGGGCGAATATCTGCTGGCGGTGACGCTGACCAATGACCAGATCGTTCGCACCATGCCGGTCGTCCTGGCGAGCGCGTTCGGCGGAATGGGCGCCTGGGCCTGGCCGCGGATCGCGGCGGTCTACATCATGGTCATCACCCCCGGAATCATCGTCTTTGCCATCGCTCAGCGCTCGTATATGAAGGGCCTGCTCGAAGGCGCGCTCAAGGCATAGACAACTCCCCTCTCTGCTTGCGGGGGGGACGACCATCAATACCGTGCGCGATGGGCAGGGTCATCGTGTGAATGCTTTGCCTTCCGTAGCGGCGCGATTGTTCGCGCCTGATGCCTCATGCCCGTCTTGCTGCCTGCGAGGCAAGCTGCCCGCTTCTTGGTTGCATCCAAAGGGAACGAATCGTGGCCCAACCTCATCTTGTATCCGCCGTTGGCGCGTGGGTGGACGCGCACCGCGAGGACATTCTCCAGCTTACGGAAGCTCTGATCCGCTTCCAGAGCGAGCAGCGCGTGCCGACCGGCTGGGAAAAAGACGCGCAGATGTTCGTGGCCGACACCCTGCGCGGCCTCAATCTCGAACTGGACATCTTCGAGCCGGGTGAAGTGGATGGTTTGACTGAGCATCAAGCCTACTGGCCGGGGCGCGATTACAGCAACCGCCCGAACGTCGTCGGCCTCTGGCGCGGCAGCGCTCCGTCGGCTAGATCGCTGATGTTCTCCAGCCATATCGACGTAGTGCTGGGGCTTCAGGGCCGTTTCCCGCCCTACGCGCCCGTTCGGCAGGGCGGTAAGCTCTACGGACGCGGCTCGAACGATATGAAAGGTGGGCTGGCCGCCAGCATCCTCGCCATTCGCTGTTTGCAGGAGCTTGGCGTCAGGCTGCGCGGTGATGTTTACGTCGAGAGTGTGGTCGATGAGGAGATGGGTGGCTCGAACGGCACGCTGGCTTCGCGCCTGCGCGGCCATAACGCCGACGCCTGTATTATCCCTGAGCCGAATAACATGCTCGTCTCCCCGGCGCACAAGGGCGGCACGATCTGGGACATCAGCATCAAAGGCGTGCCGGGAATGCCCTTCACCTCGACCGCGCTCATCAACCCGGCTTACGGTATTGGTCATCTGATCGTCGCTATCGAGGCGTGGGAGAAGGCGCGCAATCAGCGCGCCAGACCGCATCCGCTCTATGAGGCGAATCCCGGCCTGCCTGTCGTCCTCAGCCGCGTCGAGGCGGGCGACTTCATCCCCGGCACGGGTAACAGCGTGCCGAGCAAAGCCATGCTGGCCGTCTGGGCCGAAGTCTATCCCGGCACGACGTGCGACGAACTGTACGACGACCTGATCGGCCATCTCCGGCAGGTCGCCGCCCGGACGCCGGTGATTCAACAGTGTGAAATCGACATCGAGCAGGAGATTCGTTTCCTGCCCGGCAGCGCTATCCCGGCGGATCACCCGATTGTCCAGACGGTCAGCCGGATTTACGAGCAGGTCGAACATCAACCGGCGACCGTCTGTGGCGCGCCCTTCGCCTGCGATGCCTACGTGTTCGCGCTGCACGCGGAGACGCCTTACGTCATTCTTGGGCCGCGCGGCGGTAATGCTCACGCCATCGACGAGTGGGTTATGATCGACGACCTGATTGATCTGACCAAAATTTATGCGCTGACTGCCGCCGAGTGGTGCTCGTAAACCCTCATCCCCGGCCCTCTCCCACCGGGAGAAGGGTGAACCGGCGGGGCTTGACATCAGGGTACGATAACGTTAATTGCACTCTACCGACAGTTCTTACAGGTCTTTCTCCCCTCTCCTACCGGGAGAAGGGTGAACCGGCGGGGCTTGACATCAGGGTACGATAACGTTAATTGCACTCTACCGACAGTTCTTACAGGTCTTTCTCCCCTCTCCCACGGGGAGAGAGGAGAACCAGCAGGGTACGATAGCATTCACGGCGCTCTACCAGTAGGGTTTACAGGTTTTTCTCCCCTCTCCTACCGGGAGAGAGGAGAACCGGCGGGCAGGGTACGATAACATTCACGGCACTCTACCAGTAGGTCTTACAGGTCTTTCTCCCCTCTCCCACCGGGAGAGAGGAGAACCGGCGGGCAGGGTACGATAGCATTCACGGCGCTCTACCGACAGGTTTTACAGGTCTTTCTCCCCTCTCCCACCGGGAGAGGGGCCGGGGGTGAGGGAGAATCTTCATGGACTTGGAGCTTACAGGCAAGGTCGCGGCCATCACGGGCGCGAATGTCGGCATCGGCTATGAGGTCGCGCGCGGGCTGGCGCGTGAGGGCGTTCATGTCGCCCTTTGCGCCCGCAAGGAAGCCGAGACGCAGGCATCCGCCGCTAAAATTGCGGCGGAGTTTGGCGTCAGGGCCATCGCCCTCAAGGTCGATGTCACGAAACCTGAGGACATCGAAGCTTTCGGCGCGGCTATCGACGCCGAGTTCGGCGGCGCGGATATCCTCATCAACAACGCAGGCGCGGGAACCGACGAAACGATCATGGCCGCGCCGGATGAGAAGTGGCAGTATTACTGGGATTTGCACGTCATGGCGGCAGTCCGCCTGTCACGGCGTCTGGTTCCGAAGATGCAGGCGCGCGGCGGCGGCGTCATCCTCAACAACGCCTCAATCTGCGCTACCCAGCCGATCTACCGTGAGCCAATCTATAACACTACCAAGGCCGCGCTCGTCATGATGACCAAATGCCTGGCGAACGAGCTGATTCCGTTCAATATTCGCGTCAATACCGTCAACCCCGGCCTGATCGAGACTCCGGGTTGGACAGTTCCGGTCAGCCAGTGGGTCGAAGGCACCGACGTGACCGTCGATCAGTACCTGACCAATGTTGCCCGACAATCCGCGCCGATTGGCCGTTTTGCCAGCGCCGAGGAGCTGGCGCAGTTCTTCGTCTTTCTCTGTTCGCCGCGCGCCAGTTATTGCGTCGGCTCAAGCTATTATGTTGACGGCGGCTGGCTCAACGTGGTCACTTAGGGATAGAGCCGAGAACCGAGAAAGGACGACTGGGCGCGATTGTTCGCGCTCGCCGGATAGGGTTTCGCGTACCCTTGAATACTCGTAGGGCATGATGATCGACTCTACCAGTTACAGCCTGACGCCGTTCCTGCGGTTTTTAGCTGGCTTCAGCCAGCTTCAGTTTGCCTGCCCCTCGGTCGCAGGTTCCCGTATCAGGTCCGGCCTTTGATCTGCGCCGAAGTTTGCCTCATGGATACCTTTCGTATTTCATCATCGTCACTGGAGTGAAACATGTCTAAAGAGCAGATTACCACCTCTAAGGCCGGGAAGCCGGGCGGAGCCTATTCACAGGGAATCAAGGCGGGCGGCTTCGTCTTCGTCTCCGGGCAGGGGCCGAAGCACCCTGATACTGGCCTTGCGGGCGACACTATTGAGCAGCAGACCGCCCAGGTGCTGGAGAACGTCAGGGCGATTCTCGAAGCGGGCGGCGCGACGATGGCCGGCGTCGTCAAAGTGACGGCCTACCTGAGCGACATGGCGCTGTTCCAGCGTTATAATGCGGTCTACGAAACTTACTTCCCCGATCCCAAACCGGTACGCACCACCGTTGGGGCTGACCTGAACGGCATTCTGGTCGAGATCGACGCCATCGCCTACCTCGGCGACTAGGATAGAAGCAGCATGGCAAACCTGACGGGCAAAATCGCTCTGGTGACTGGCGCGGCCAATGGCATCGGTGAGGCGGTCGCGCGGCGTTTCGCGGCAGATGGCGCGCGCGTGGTGCTGACTGACATCGAATCGGCAGCGCTGGCAGCGGTGGCCGACAGTATCCGCGCCAGCGGAGCAGAAGCCGCGACCTACTCGCTCAACGTCACCAACCGCGCGGAGATCGAACAGGTCTTTCAGGACGTCAGCGCGTCATGGGGCGTGCCGCAGGTGGTGGCGAACATTGCCGGGGTCGCCATCGTCCATCACTTTCTCGACATCACCGATCAGGAATGGAACCGGACGATTGGCGTCAATCTGACCGGAACCTTTCTGGTTTCACAGGTCGCCGCGCGGGCGATGGTCGCCGTCAGCATCCCCGGCTCGATTGTGCTGATGGCATCGACCAACGGGCTGGTCGGCGAAGAAGACCTGGCCGATTACAATGCCTCGAAGTTCGGCGTCGTCGGCCTGACCAAATCGCTGGCGATTGATCTGGCGAAGTTCGGCATTCGCGTCAACAGCGTCAATCCCGGCCTGATTAAGACGCGCCTGACGACCGGCGTCTGGCAGGACGAGGCCGCGCATGACTGGTACACGCGCGAGCGTATTCCCTTCCGCCGCCTCGGCAGCCCCGAAGAAGTCGCGGCCTGCTTTGCCTTTCTCGCGTCCGACGACGCCTCATTCGTCACCGGTCACTCGCTGGTCGTCGATGGCGGCCAACTGACGCTCTGACCGCGACCGCCGCTTTCCGTAGCGGCGAGACGTTCGGCTCGCTACGCCGCAAGCGGAGAGGGGGGAGCGGGCGCGAACTATCGCGGCCTTGAGCTTTCTCCCCTCTCCTAGCTGTACTCAGCGGTCGGGAGAGGGGCCGGGGGTGAGGGCCAGCGTGCCGAACGTCTCTTGGTTCGGCAGGAGCCGAAGGCCGCGAAGGGGACAGGGGGAGGGGTCGGACAGGCAGCACGATCCTTGAATTGACAGCTATCGGGCGCGATTTATCGCGCCCGCTTTACGGCGCGAACGCCGATGAGGACGACAGGACACCAGTGTTCATGCCTTGCTTTATTCCTAGTTCCGGCTCGTCCTCAGATGCCGTGCCAGCAGATCAGGCCGATCCGAGCAGACGGCGTCGACGCCGAGCGCCTGGAGCGCCTCAATTTCTGCCGGGCGTTCCTCATGCCAGCAGACAATTCCTGGCCCGGCGTCACGCACGCGCTCAATCCACGCCGTCGTCAGCAGCGCCGACGGCGACTCGAACCGCTCCCAGCACGGATGGACATAGTCGGCGCCGAGCGCCAGACCGAGCGCCGCCGCGTCAATATGGGCTGATGAAAACAGGATCGACGTCCTGGCCCTCGGTTCCTTATGCTTGATCTCGGCGAGCAGGTCGGGATGAAAGGAGCCGAAAATCGAGCTGTCGAGCAGGCCGTGCTGGCGCAGGCTGTCGAGGATCGAGTCCCACGCCCCCGCGCTTACATCCTTGACGTCCAGATACAGGCGCAGGCCGAGCGACGCGCACAGCGCGACCATCGCCTCAAAGGTCAGCGGTGGCTCGCGGCCTTCTGGCGCGAGCGCCCGCAGTTCGCCGAGCGTCAGGTCGGAGATCGCGCCGGGAACGCCAAAGACGCGCGTCAGGTCGGCGTCGTGGGCGATGATCGGGACGCCGTCGCGCGTCGTGCGAATATCGACCTCAACCATGTCCGCGCCTAGTTCCTGCGCCCTGTGAATCGAGGCCGTTGAGCCTTCCTGCGCGTAAGCTGATGCGCCGCGATGGGCAATTCGCAGCACGCGCCGCTCGTTGGGCGGGATCGTCTCGCGCAGGTGGCGTACCCACTCGTTGACGCGCCTCGGAATCCATTCAAACAGGCTCGGCCAGGGGACGAAGGCGGCTTGCGCCAGATCGAAACGCTGGCTGTAGTCGTAGCTCGGCTGGAACGCCTGCCGTTCGAGGAAGGTTCGCGCCAACTGATCGTTGAGCGGCGTCTTGTCGTGGATCAAGCCCGCGAAAACCGGGGGGACGATCAGGCCGTCGCTGCCGCTTTCGCGCCCGCAGTGGCGGTCGGTTTCGGCGCGCCGCTCGATCAGCCAGTCGGTCAGCGGCGCGAAAGCGTGCTTGCCAGACTCGGAGAACAGGCAGACGCGGCCATTCTCAGTCGGCAGCGAGCCGTCGTCGGTGCGCATCGGATGCATTCCGCCGTGCCAGCTTGCGTCAGCGGCCATCGGTCGGTCATCCGGGCCGACGAACACCCGGATATGTTCCAGTTCGTACAGGTGCTGAATGTCCCAGTCCCACCAGATTGCATATTCGATAGCGGCTGTGCTCCCCGGCGGCAGAGTCACCTGACGCGGGAAGGATGGCGAGCTGCCGTCAGCGCGAAAGACGCTGTAGCCGACGGCCAGCGGCAGAAACGGCTCGCGCGCGTCGAACCGGATCAGAGGCGCGTGGCGCTGCGCCAGCGCATAATCGTCGGGCTGCGGAATGGCGCGGTCAAGGCTGGCGAACTGCTCGTCGATTGTCTCCATCGAGGATCGTGCCATCAGCAGCTCTCCAGGGCTGAGGCGGGCTGACATCCCGTTTATGGCCCTCAGCGTGTAAAATCCACCCCGGTTAAGCATACTCTCAAGACGGGGAGAAACGATGTCCTGGTTTACCGACCTGTTTCGTACTATCAAACCGGTGATTGCGATGGCTCATCTTCCGGCGCTGCCGGGGACACCGCGCTACAACCGCGAGGCAGGCGTCGAATATCTGGTTGAGCGGCTGCGCCCGGATGTCGAGCATCTGGTGCAGGGCGGCGTTGACGCGCTGCTGTTCTGTAACGAGGACGACCGGCCCTACGTCTTCAAGGCGGGCATTGAGCAGATCGCGGCGCACACGCGCGTCGTCACCGAGTTGGCCCCGAAGTCGCTCCCCTTCGGCGTTGACTTTCTCTGGGACCCGCTGGCGGCGATTGCCATTGCCCACGCAACCGGCGCGGCCTTCATCCGTGAGGCGCTGACGGGCGTCTACGAGTCCGATATGGGCGTCTGGACGCCGAATGCCGGTGAAGCCATCCGTTTCCGCGAGCAGATCGGCGCGGGCGGCGTCCGCGTTTTCTACAACATCGTCCCGGAGTTTGCATCCACCCTCGGCACGCGGACGATTCCGCAGCGGGCGCGCAGCGTCGTCATCTCGTCGCTGGCCGATGCGGTTCTGATTTCCGGCGCGATGGCGGGCGATGAGCCAGACATCCATGTTTTCGAGGCGGTCAAGGCCGTTGTCGGTGAGGTTCCGCTGCTGGTCAATACCGGCGCGAAGGCCAGCAACATCGAAGGTTTCCTGAAAGTTGCTGATGGCGTGATCGTCGGTTCCAGCCTCAAGCAGGACGGCTACACCTGGAATCCGGTCGATCCGGCGCGCGTGGCGGCCTTCATGGCGGCGGTCAGCCGCGCTCGCGCGGTCAGCCGTCTATAACTGGACGCGCGTGGTTGTCGGTGGCACAATCAGCGTGACTGGAACCGCCCGATGGAGTCTTCTCATGAATATCAATCTGAGCGAATCGTCCGCAGCGCTGGCTGACTATCAGGCTGCGATCCTCACATGGCGGCGAGAAAAGGACGAGTCGCTGACGGCTGAAGAAGGCTGGCTGTCGCTGATCGGCCTGTTCTGGCTCCGCGAAGGGCTGAACACGCTCGGCGGTGATCCACGCTCAGATGTGTTGCTGACTCGGGGCTGCGCGGCTGACCACCTCGGCACGCTGACGCTGCGCGCAGGCGTTGTCCGGCTCGCTGTCGGGGCGCGTCAGCCGGTGACGGTGGATGGCCGCCCTGTGACGGCAGCGACTCTCCGCGACGACACCATGCCCGGCGGCCCGACGGTGGTTCGCGTCGGCACGGTATCCTTCTTTGTCATCCGGCGCGGCGATCTGTACGGCATTCGTGCCCGCGATAGCGCTAACCCGGCGCGCGCGGCCTTCAAAGGGCGCAGCTGGTTTCCAATCAACCCGGCGATGCGCGTTCCGGCGACTTATCAGGCCTATGAAACGCCGCGCCTGTTCGAGGTGGCAACAGCGGCGGGGATTACCGAAAGCCTGAAGAATATCGGGCGCGCCGACTTCGAGATCGACGGTCGTCCGCTGTCGCTCCAGGCGTTCGAGAGCGGCAGCGACCTGTGGTTCATCCTGCGCGATTCGACCAGCGCTAAAACGACTTACGGCGGCGGACGTTTTCTCTACGCCCGGCTCGACGCCGACGGGCTGCCGCTGACCCTTGACTTCAACAAGACCTGTTTCCCGCCCTGTGCCTTCACGCCTTACGCCACCTGCCCACTGTCGCCGCCGGAAAATGTTCTCCCGGTCGCCATCGAAGCGGGTGAGCGCTATTAGATGCGACCGGTTCGTGTTTTCGCCTTCCGTCGGGGCGCGGTTGTTCGCGCCCGCATAACGGCCAGCTTAAGGATCATACTGCCTGTCCGACCCCTCCTCGTAAACGGAGATGAGAAACGGTTGGACAGAGCTGCACTTTTCGGTCTTGCGCGCTCTATGAACCACAGAATTCACCAACTGGACATCGTTCACCCCTCGCCCTGAGGGAGACGAAGTGGTTATGGCCTCGCTCGTGCCGCGTAGCGGCATCTCGACCCGCAGGGCGAGCGGGCCTAACCAGGGGCAGGGGGTGAGGGTTTAAGGACAAGCTTAAATTGACAGCTATGGGACGCAGCTTTTCGCGTCCGCCTTCGATATCACGACTTGAAAAAGTCCTGAATCACCTCAATCACCCGCTCGGCGTCGGCGTGGCTCGTCGCTGGTGACAGCGGCAGATTGACGATTTCTGCCCCCATCTGATCGGCTTCAGGCGTTGCCGTCGAGGCTGCGTCCGGCGCGAGCGCGGCCAGCATCGGCTGAAGTGACGGATACCAGCGCGTCGCCTCGAATAGCTGCTCGGCCCACAGGGTTTGCAGCAGGTCGTCGCGCCGATTCGCCGCTGCGCGCAGCGGGTAGCACCACAACGTCGTGTCGGCGGGGCGGTCGAACGGCGTCACCGGCAAATCGGCTAACCGCTCGTCGTACATCCGCGCCAGCTCGGCCCGATGGCCGATCTCGGCGTCGAGCCGGTCGAGTGACTCGGATAAGAGCCGTGCCGCCGTGGTCGGCAGCCGACAGCGCGTGATCTCGCCGTAGAGCGCGAACAGCGTCGGGTAAATCGACGTCAGGCGCGGCGTGACTGTCTCGAACTGGTGCAGCGGCCAGTACAATTCCAGCCACTGCCGGTTGAGCGCGGCCAGTCGGTCATCGTAGCGCGGCATCGCGCCGATTAGCCGCTCGACTTCGTCGGCAAGCCGTGAGTCGTCGGTCGCCAGCGCGCCGCCGAGTCCCGCGTCGGCGATTTTTCCCGGCCCGAAGCTGAACACGGCAGCATCGCCCCACGCTCCGGCAGGCCGTCCCTCGACCGTCGAGGCCAGCGCCAGCGCCGTGTCTTCAAGCACGAACGCGCCGCGTTCCCGCGCCCATGTGCAGATCGAGGCCATCGGTGCAGGCAGGCCGTACATATGGGCCGGAATGACTGCTGCAGGACGCTCGACGGGGCAGCGGTCGAGCGTCGCGGCGCTGATGCTGCCAGTGCGCGAATCGATATCGACCAGGCAGGGCTGATTGCCGCTTTGCAGCACCGCCCATAGAACGAGGTAGCAGGTGTTAGCCGGAATCAAGACAGCGCGCCCGCGCAGATCGAGCGCGCGCAGGACGGCGTAGATCGCGGCTGATCCGCGTCCGGCCAGCGTCACCCGCTGCCGACCGCTACGCGCGCGCAGCAGGCGGCGACACTCGGCGGCGGCAAAGTCAGACGCAGTGCGGCGCGGCGGCACGAGCTTAGAGTAGCCGCTTGAGCGCGGCGTGCTGGAGCAGCATGATCGTCTTGGCGTCGGCGATCTCGCCCGTCTCGATCATTCGCAGCGCGTCGGCGAACGGGATTTCCAGCACCTGAATCTCCTCGCCGTCCTCGATCAGCCCGCCGCCGTCCGTCAGCCGGTCGTCGGGCTGGTATTCGGCCACGAAGAAATGCAGCTTCTCAGTCACCGAGCCGGGACTCATGAACGCCTCGAACACCTTGACCGCGCGGCGCACCTGATAGCCGGTTTCCTCGGCGGCTTCGCGCGTGATCGCCGTCAGCGGGTCGCGCTCATCCATCAGCCCGGCGCAGACTTCGATCAGGATGCCGGGATGGTCGTTGACGTAAGCCGGGTAACGGAACTGCCGCGTTAGAATGACCGTCTGCCGCTCGCGGTTGTAGAGCAGGATGGCCGCGCCGTTGCCCCGGTCGTAAGTTTCGCGGCTGACGCGCTGCCATCTCCCGTCGGCGCGCTGATAGTCGAAGGTCGTCTTTTTCAGGACATACCAATCGTCTGACAGTGTTTGAACTGCCTGAACGCGGATACGCTCGGCCATCGTCGTCACAGTTCACTGCCGCCGATAACCTCTTTGATACGGTAAGAGACCGGCAGCGCGTAAGCTTCGAGCGCTGCTAATCGGGCAGCGCTCAAGATCATCAGCAGTTTTGACGATATCGACACGAACTTCTCTCCTGAATTGATCTTACCGATTTCAGATTACCGCTGATTCGCGCATTGTCAATGATTTTCGTGCAATCCCGTGCAATTATGTGTAGAATGTCCGTTGCTGAACTCGAAGAACGCGAGTGATGGATCAGGCCATCGGGTGAACGATTGGGCTTCCGTAGCGGCGCGATCTTTCCCGTCCGCAGGCTGTTAATCTTCGCTCAAAACCGACGTTGAGTAGGGAGAGCCGATCATGCTGACCAGCCAGCGCAGGCAGTGGATTCTCGACCGATTACGGGCGAATGGGCAGGTGATTGCCAGCGATGTCAGCCACGAACTCGGCGTGTCTGAGGACACGATCCGCCGCGACCTGCGCGAGCTGGCGCAGGAAGGTCTGCTCCAGCGCGTCCACGGCGGCGCGCTCCCCGCCTCTCCGGCCATCGTCAACTTTGCGGGGCGGCAGAACCTGGCGACTGGCGGCAAGGCGGCGATTGGCCGGGCTGCCGCGCGCATGGTTCAGTCGGGGCAGGTCGTCATCCTCGACGGCGGCACGACGGCAGCGCAGGTCGCGCGTCACCTCGCGCCTGATCTTCGCGCCACGGTCGTCACGCACAGCCCGACAATTGCCGTCGAGCTGGTCGCGCATCCCACCGTTGAGGTGTTGCTGCTCGGCGGACGGCTGTTCAAGCACTCGGTCGTCGCGGTCGGAGCGGCGACGGTCGAAGCTATCAGCCGGATTCGAGCCGACATCTATTTTATGGGTGTCACAGGCGTTCATCCCGATGCCGGACTCAGTACCGGCGATCTTGAAGAGGCGTATATCAAGCGCGCCCTGAGCGCCAGCGCCGCCGAGACGGTTGTGCTGGCGTCGGCGGAAAAACTCAATGCCGCCTCGTCCTACGTCATCGCGCCGCTCTCTGACATCAGCGGCCTGATCGTCGAGCGCTCGACGCCTGCCGCCATTATTGCCGCCTTCGAGCGCCCCGGCCTCGTCATCACTCGCGCCTGAAAGACTTTGACAACGGGTAATTTCGCTTTATAATCAAGCTTATTCTGTCATCCTGTCATGATAGGATGATGCAGGATGGCGCAGGCGATCTGGCAGTGATCGTCGCTGACTGGCAGTGGTTGCCTGAGGCGTCAGGGCCGGTTACAATTCCGTTCACGACCCAATTAGATCGCCTTATTGCCATTCAGATCTCAGCCTCATTGGAAGTTACGGTGTCAGGGTTATTTGAACTTCTTTTTACGATAACGGCTGCTGCCTGTGCCAGTCAGTGACCCGTTACGTCCGCCGTGGCTTCCGGCTCATATCCACCTCTGGTTAAGCTGGAGCAGCGAACCGCGATGTCAAACTCTCAGGGCAGGCCGGAACTTCCACTGGCGGCGGATGTAAACCCAACGCCGATCCTCGCGCTGCGCGGTATCACCAAAATTTTCCCCGGCGTCAAGGCGCTCACCGACGTGAGTTTCGACTGTCGGCGCGGTGAGGTTCACGCGCTGGTCGGCGAAAATGGCGCGGGTAAATCGACGCTGCTCAAGATCATCTCCGGCGCGTATCGCCCTGATGCCGGGCATATTCTGGTCAATGGCAAACAGGTTCAGTTCCATCACCCGCGCGAAGCTCAGAAGTATGGCATCAGCATCATCTATCAGGAATTTAATCTGCTGTCAGAGCGCACCATCGCGCAGAATATTTTTCTTGGGCGTGAGCCAATGCGCGGGCTGGTGGTCGATCAGGCCGCGATGCTTAAACAGACGACAGACCTGCTTGAAGGGTTAGGCGTCGATATCGACCCGCGCGCGCAGGTCAGCACGCTCCGCGTGGCGCAGCAGCAGATTGTCGAGATCGCTAAAGCGATGTCGCTCAATGCTGACGTGGTTCTGATGGACGAACCGACCGCCGCGCTCTCGCTCAACGAGGTCGATGCCCTGCTGGCGCTGGTCAAACGCTTGCAGGAGCGCGGCATCACGATTATCTACATCTCGCACCGGCTCGAAGAAGTGTTCCGCATCGCCGACCGCGTGACCGTGCTCAAGGACGGCCAGATCGTCGATACGAAGCCGATTACCGACGTGACCCAGAACGAGCTGGTCAACATGATGGTGGGCCGCGAACTGTCGCATTATTATCCGCCGCGCGCTAAACCGGGCGAGGTCGGCGCGCCGATCCTCGAAGTGCGCGACCTTAACGTGAATCACTGGCTGCACGACGTCACCTTTGAGGTACGGCGCGGCGAAATCCTCGGCATTGCCGGGCTGGAAGGTTCAGGGCGGACGTTTCTGGCGCGGTCGTTGTTCGGCGCAGAAAAAGTGACCGGCGGCGAAATCGAGCTTGAGGGCAAGCGTCTGCGTTTCAGGCAGCCGATTGACGCCATTCGTGCCGGAATCGGTTTTATCACCGAAGACCGCAAGGGTGAAGGTCTGGCGCTGATTATGTCGATCCGCCGCAATATGACGCTGCCGAGTCTCGACATGCGCCAGTTCCTCGGCTTCATCCGCGCGCGTGATGAGGCCGAGGTTGTCAGGGAACTTTCCTCGTCACTGGAGCTGCGCGCTGCGAGCGAGAATACCGAAGTTCAGTACCTGAGCGGCGGCAATCAGCAGAAAGTCGTGCTGGCGAAGTGGCTGGCGACGCAGGCCAAATTGCTGATCTTCGACGAGCCGACGCGCGGCATCGATGTCGGCGCGAAGGCGGGGATTCATCAGCTTATCCGGCAGATGGCAGGCGAAGGAGTCGGTGTCATCATGATCTCGTCAGAACTGCCGGAAGTCCTGGGGATGAGCGACCGGATTCTGGTCATGCGGCAGGGGACGCTGGTGGCCGAGTTTCCCGGCGCAGAAGCGACCGAAACCGGGATTATGCAGGCGGCAACGGGAACGACCGCCGCGTTACCGAAAGAGGCCGTTTAATGACCGCCGCTTCTCGTCCTTCAGCCGAATCGACGTCCAGTTCAATTGTCGAGCTGCTGCGCGCAGTCGGTATTTTCATCATTCTCGCCCTGCTGCTGCTGTTTGCCAGCGTTTTTGTCCCCGGCTTCGCCACGGTTGATACCTTCGTCAACATCTTTCAAAAGTCGGTTGTGCTGGGCCTCGTCGCCATTGGTCAGACCTTCGCCATTATCTGCGGCTCGCTCGACCTGTCCGTTGGCACGACCATCAGTGTGATCGCGGTCATCAGCGCGATTGTCATGAACAACCAGACCGAGAATATGGGGCTGGCGGTGGCCGTCGGCCTGCTGATCGGCGTGGCGATTGGCCTCGTCAACGGGCTGATTATCACCAGGCTTAAGATCAACGCCTTCATTGCGACGCTCGGCACGTCGCTCATTTTACAGGGCATCCTCTATTCCAGTTTCAACAACTACGCTGGTAAAGTGCCGGAAGCCTTTCAGACGCTGGCTTACGGCGTGATCCCGATTTTTGGGATCGCCGTCCCGCTCGGCGTCTACGTGCTGCTGGCCGTCGCATTCATCGCCTTTCTGATCTTGCGCTACACCCGCTTTGGCTACCATCTCTATGCCGTCGGCGGGAGTGCCGAAGTCGCGCGGTTGTCCGGCGTCCATACAGATCGCGTCATCATTACGGCCCACATCCTGACGAGTGTCGGCGCGGCGCTGGCAGCGATTGTCCTGATTGCGCGTCTGCGCGCCGGTGGGCCGCTGGTCGGCAATGGCGCTGACCTCGACTCGATTGCGGCGGTCGTCCTCGGCGGTACGCCGCTGATTGGCGGCAAGGGCGGCGTCTGGGGGACGATTGCCGGCGTGCTGATCGTTTCCGTGCTGGCGACGATCTTTAACGTCTTGAACGTCGGGGCGTTTGCTCAGGACGCGCTGCGCGGTGTCGTGCTGATTGTGGTCGTCGCCATCTATTCGTACCGCCGGGTGCGCTAAACCCTTGAGGATGTCAGCCTGATGGATGGAACAGTTTCCAGCAACCGGTCGTCCCCCTGGTCACAACGACTTACTCGCGGCCTGTCGCAGTTTCCGCTGATCTTCTTTGTCTTACTGCTGGTGCTGGTCGTCATTTACTTCCGGTCGCCTAATTTCTTTAAGCCGGGGCCGTTCGCAGTCTTTATCCGGGCTGCTGCGCCGCTTGTCATCGTCACTATCGGCCAGATGTTCGTGCTGATTGCTGGCGAGCTTGATCTGTCCGTCGGTTCCCTGATTACCGTCTGTGCCGCCTTCGCTGCCCGTGTGATTCACGATAATCCGGGCCGCGCCGGTGAAGCGATGGTCTGGATTTTTGCGATTGCGCTGGCGGTGGGGCTGGTCAACGGCATCTTCACGACTTACTTCCGCGTGCCGTCGTTTATCACCACGCTCGGCATGATGCTGTTCGCGCAGGGCATTATTTCGATCATCACCGGCGGCGCGTCGCAGGGCGGCCTGACCGAGAACTTCCGCGTCTTCGGACGCGGTAATCTGGGCGATACCGGCATCCCCAACGCGCTGATTGTCGCGCTGGTCGTGATTCTGATCAGCATCTACCTGCTGCGGATGACCACATTTGGCCGTCGAGTGTACGCCGTGGGCAGCAACCCGCTGGCATCGCGCCTCTCCGGCGTCAACGTCAGCCGCGTCAAAATTGCCTGCTTCGTCCTTTGCAGCCTGTTTGCCTGCGTGGGAGCCATTTTGCAGGTCGGCTTCAGCGGCATGGCGTCGTTGACGGTCGGCAGCGGCTTCGAGTTTCAGTCAATTTCCGCTGCTGTGCTTGGCGGCGTTACCCTGACAGGCGGGCGCGGCGGCGTCTTCGGCTCGGTCGCCGGAGCGCTCACCCTTCAGGCCGTGTTCAGCCTGCTTAACCTGATGGCGCTGCCACTTCCCATCCGCCTGACCGTCCAGGGGTTGATTATCCTGGGTGCGGTGGGGGTCAATAATGTTCGTTCTCGCCGGTCTTAATACGACCTGGCGTAGTTAGTTCATCTGGCGGGGCAAAAGGAGGCATCAGCCAATCATCGTGATGAGTTGGGGGATCGCTCTGACCCATGAACACCGTTTAGGATCAAGATAAGGAGAATGACTCAATGCGCCGCTTAACCTTTTCGATTTCGCTCGCCCTGAGCCTCATCGCGGCCTTCCTGCTGGTGAGCCTTCAGTCCGTCTCCGTCAGCGCGCAGGACGCGACGGCGGAAGCCACTGAAGAGGCGAATCCGTTCCTGTCGATGGGCGACCTCAACAAGCAGATTGCCCTGCTCGACGAGACGCCGGAAGGTGATCCGAGCCAGATCTGGCTCCAGCACTTCCCGACCGATAATATGGTCGATACGACCAAGTTCAAGAAAGACCCGCCGTGGACGATCTGCTTCTCGAACGCCTCGGTGTCCAATAACTGGCGCGTGGCCGGTTTCGGCGTGATGAACGCCGACATCGACGCGCTTAAGGCCGAAGGCAAGGTCAAGGATTTTATCGTCACCGACGCGGGTGAGAACGCCGACAAGCAGATTTCGGACATCGACGACCTGCTGACCCGTAACTGTGACATCATCATTATCTCGCCGACCTCGACTGAGCAGTTGACTCCGGCTGTCGAGAAGGCCGCCGCGACCGGTATTCCGGTTGTCCTGTTCGACCGCGGCGTGAACACCACCGACTACACGACCTTCGTCCATCCTATCGGCGGCTATGCCTGGGGCAAGGTGACTGCCGACTGGCTGGTGAAGGAACTCAACGGCAAGGGGAACATCCTCGCCCTGCGTATTCTCCCCGGCGTCGACGTGCTTGAAACCCGCTGGCTCGCCGCCAAACAGGTCTTCGATGCGACCCCTGGCATCAACATCGTCGGCGTCGAGTTCGATGACAATGACGCCGCCAAGACCAAGCAGATCGTGACTGACTACATCCAGCGCGTCGGCCAGATCGACGGCGTGTGGATGGACGCGGGCGACGTCAGCCCGGCGGTCTACGAAGCGTTTATCGACGCGGGCGTGACGCCTGCGCTGATTACCTCGGAAGACCTGAACGCCTGGCTCAAGGTCTGGTCGAAGAATGACCTCAACTCGTTCGCCCCGACTTATCCGTCGTTCCAGTGGCGTACCGCTGTGGCTGCCGCCGTGGATATCCTCTCCGGCACGTCGGTTCCGAAGGAATGGATTCTGCCGCAGCCGACGATCACCAACGACGATGTCGATAAGCTGGTGCAGCCTGACCTGCCGGATACCTACTACATCTATTCGACCGGCGACACGATCCCCGGTTATCTGGACAAGCTGAAGAGCCAGTAGCCTTCAGCCCGCTCGAAAAGTGCCGGGGACGCAGCGCAGCTTGTGTCCCCGGTGTCTTCAAACCCTCGCCCCGACGGCGACCAGTTGAAAGACTCTGGCCCGCTGCGCCTCAGGGCGAGGCGAAAGCCATCCTGAAGGCGCTGCATGAAGCAGTATGAAAACGGAGCGACCATCTCAGACATTATGGAGAGAGGGGAGCCAGTAGAGGAGTAGCCTGTCATGAAAGTTGGTATCGACAGTTATTGTTTCCACCGCCTGTTCGGCGAAGTTTATCCCGGTACGCCTCAGCCGACTGAGAAGATGACGATGGACGATTTCCTCGACTTCGCCCACGAGCTGAAGGTCGATGGCGTCTCGCTCGAATCCTGCTTCTTCCCGTCGATGGACAGGGGCTGGTTTCAGGACTTGAAAGGCAAGCTCGACAATGATGGCTTTGACCGCGTTTACGCCTGGGGCCACCCTGACGGCCTCGAAGCGGGCAAGAACCGCGACGCGCTCAAGGATATGATCGGGCAAATCCCCAACGCGAAACTGATCGGCGCGGACGTGATGCGCGTCGTTGGCAGCAGTCTGATGTTCCGTAAGGAGCCGCACCAGCCGCAGCTTGAAATTCTGGCCGGGTGGTTCAAGGAAGCGGTCAAGGTCGCCGCCGATAACGGCGTTAAGCTGGCGGTCGAGAATCATATCGACTACACGGCGGATGAGTGCCTGTGGCTGATCGAGGAAGTCAACTCGCCCTATTTTGGCCTCAATTTCGACACCGGCAATTTCCTGCGCCTGCTCGATGACCCGGTCAAGGGCATGAGCAAGCTGGCGAAGTATGTCTTTGCCACCCATATCAAGGACTTGAAGCCGCGCAAGGGCGTCCCCGCCGACGAGTGGTACTTCTTCTCCAGCACGCCAGTCGGCGATGGGCTGGTCGATAATCAGGCGCTGGCGCAGTACCTCAAGGACGCCAATTATCAGGGATTCCTCGCCGTCGAGATCGACCATCTGCATCCCGACTACCATTATGATGAGCGCGCAGCCGTCCGTCAGAGCATTCAGAAGCTGCGCGAGATTTCCAGTAACCTGCACTGAGCGCGGAGATAACGAACTATGGCAAAAAGCGCCAACGTCGCCATCATCGGCACTAAATTTATGGGCAAGGCCCATAGCAACGCCTGGGCCAGCGCGCCGCATTTCTTCGACCTCGGCCTCAAGCCAGTGCTCAAGGTGGCCTGCGGACGTGACCGCGCTGCAACTGAGGCCTTTGCCGCCCGCTGGGGCTGGGAATCGGTCGAAACCGACTGGGAAAAGGTCATCGCACGCCCGGATGTCGATATTATCGACATTTCCGTGCCGCAGGACTTGCACCGCGACATCGCCGTAGCTGCCGCTAAAGCGGGCAAGCATATCTTCTGCGAGAAGCCAATGGGCATGAGCCTCGCCCAGGCCGAGGAGATGCTGGCCGCTGCGCAGGCGTCCGGCGTCGTCCATTACCTCAACCACAATTACCGCCGCACGCCTGCCGTCATGCTGGCGCGGCAGTTGATCGACGAAGGTAAAATCGGGCGCATCTATCACTGGCGCGGCGCGTATCTACAGGACTGGATTGCTGACCCGAATTTCCCGCTGACGTGGCATCTGAAGAAGGAAACCGCCGGGGCTGGCCCGCAGATCGACCTCGGTTCGCACAGCCTCGATCTGGCGCGCTTCCTCGTCGGCGAAGTCACCAGCGTCATGGCGATGACGACCAACTTTATCACCGAGCGTCCGCTCCCCGGCGTCGGCGCGGCGACTTTCAGCGCGGGTTCCGGCGCAAGCACAGAGAAGGGCCGGGTGACGGTCGAAGATGCCGCCTTCATGCTGGCGACTTTCGACAACGGCGCGCTCGGCTCGTTCGAGTTGTCGCGGTTCGCTGTCGGGCGCAAGAATTACAATACCTTCGAGATTTACGGCGAAAAAGGCAGCATCCTGTTCGATCTGGAGCGGATGAACGAGCTTCAGTTCTACTCGGCGGACGACCCGCCGGAAGCGCGCGGTTTCCGTACTATTCTGGTGACGGAGCCGGTTCATGCCTACATCAGTCACTGGTGGCCGCCGGGACACATCATCGGCTACGAGCATGAGTTCACCCACGCCGTCGTCGATTTTCTGCGCGCCGTCGAAACTGGCGGCGAGATTCACCCGAACTTTGCCGACGGCGTCGCCGAGACGAAGGTGCTGGAAGCCGGGCTGGAATCGGCGCGTACCGGCCAGCGCATTCAGATCAGCTAGCAAACGGCGGGCCGTCCGGGTTCAGGCGGCCCGCTGCTGATGGCGAAAGTTTCTCAACCTGAGCCTTCAAATAGCCTCTGTGAGGTGAACAGATGACCATCCGGCTTGGCGTTAACATGGAATTTATCCGCAGCGCCGACAAGTCGTTTGAGTGGGGCGTGGCGAAGGCTGCCGAAATTGGCTACGAATGGATTGAGCCGATGGTGCATCTGGGGCGCGAGCTTCTGAGCGAAGCGCGTTACTTCCACAGCGTGTCGATGTTTGACGACCCGCTCTGGGCCAGAGACATCTGCGAGCAGCATGGCGTTCGTATGTCGGGGCTGTCCGCGCATACGCCGCTGTGTAAGCCAGAGATCAGCGTGGAATACCTGAAAATGGCGATTCGGTGGGCGGCAGAGGCTGGCGCGCCGGTCGTCAACACCGACGAAGGCCCGAAGCCAACCTGGACGACACGCGACATGGACTATACGCTGATGACCTATACGCTCACCGAAGCGGCCCAGGTTGCCGAGCGCCACGGGATTCAGATCGGTCTGGAACCCCATCAGCAGTACAGTAAGACGCCGGATGGCCTTGACAGCATCTATGCGCTGGTTCAATCCCCGGCGATTGGCATTAATTACGATACCGGCAACAGTTATCTGGCAGGCGGTTCTGACCCTTATGACTGGCTGGAGCATGTGGCCGACCGTCTGGTTCATCTTCACGCCAAGGATATCAGTCTGGAGCACAGCGAAGCTGAACGCGGCAAGGTGAGCGGGACGCCGGTGGGCTGCGCCTGCGGGGACGGTGTGGTGGATTGGCCGCGTGTGATTGAGATTGTCAACCGCCATCAGCGCGATGTGGTCTTCAGCGTCGAATGCGGCACTGTCGAGCAGGCGGCGCGCAGCTTCGACTATCTGACTAAGCTGCTCTAGCGACTGCGCTGCAAAGCTCGGCCTCTTGTCGAGGTGGCCTTATGCGCCGGGGGCCAGTGCGGCCTGCACGTCCGCTCGCGCGAGGAAGCAGGCGCGTAGATCGGCGGACTCGAAGCCTGCCGCGAGGCTGTCGAGCAGCGCGCGAGTCTGCTCGCCGAGCTGCGCTGCCTGCGCTCGGTCGCCACGGGCAGCGGCGATGTCGCGCTGCCCGGCCAGAACTTTCCAGAGCAGATGGCGTCCGCCGCGCGCCTCGCTGATGGCCTGCGCTTCGGCCAGCGCCTGCGCCGCGCCATCGAGATCGCCGAGCGCGAACAGCGCCTGATGCAGCAGGATCAGCGTTTTCGGCAGCGGCAGCTGCTGATTCGTCTGCCGCATGGCCTCAGCCATCCCGGCCAGGGCCTCGCGCGCGGCGTCGTAATGCGTTTGCGCGATCAGCAGGTGGCATCTGGCGACGTAGGTGTTAGCCGTGAGCCAGTTCATGCGGTCGAGCTGGTCAAAGTCCAGTTCTGAGCGAGGCAGGAACGCTGCCGCTGCGTCGGTCTGGCCGAGCAGCAGATAGGCTTCGACGATCAGGCTCACGCTGAATTTCAGCAGTGCTGCCGGGACTTCGTCCCAGTGTTCGAGCGCAAGTTTCAGCAGGATTTCGGCCTGCTGGCGCTCGCCAAGCTCGGCGTAATCGTAGACCAGGCCGGTATAGCACAGGGCGACCTGAGCGCTGTTGGCCCCCGTCGCCAGCCTGAGCGCGGTTTGCGCGCAGCCCAGCGCCTGTTCAAACGCGCCGCGCTCCAGATAGATGGTGGACAGGTCGATATTGGTGATGACCTGATTCCAGGTGTTGCCGATGGCCTGACTGATGCGGATTCCTTCAGCCCCATCGCTCAGGCTGTCATCGAAGCGCCCGGCGGATGCATACATCCACGTCGACATATTGTACGAGTCGCCTTCCATGGCGCGGTTGCCTAACGTCTGCCATGCGGCGCGCGCTTCCATGACGTAGGAAAGCGCTGTCTCCATCTGGTTGAGATTCGCATGGCCGATGGCGAGGTTGACCAGCGTGTAAGCGGCCATTTCCTGTTGACCCGATTCGCGCGAGATCGCCAGCGATTGTTCGGCGTAGACAATCGCCTGACGCTGGTCGCTGCCCGTCCAGACTTCGGTCATCGACAGGTTGGAGAGCGCTTTGGCCTCGGCGCTGCGGTCATTCAGTGACCGCGCCAGCTCAAGCGCCTGCTGTGAGATTTCGACTGCGCGCGCCGGGTTGTCGAGCGGCGTCTGCGTGCCGTAGAGCGGGGCCGAGGCCGTCAGCGCGGCCAGTTTGAGCGCGGGCGCGTGCCGCGTTTCGCCTTCGGCGGCCATGTCGTTGTAATTCTGCTCGGCCTCGATGAAACGATTCGCCAGTTCCAGCGACCGCCCGCGCCGCTCGTACAGATAGATCAGGTCGGCGATGCTGGCGTTACTCTGGCGCGCGGCGTCGAGCGCCTGCGTGTAGTGCATGATCGCCTCGACGTGAGCGAACAGCCGATAGGCTGCGTCACCGGCCATGCGCGAATAACTGAGCGCGCGGGCGAAGTCACGGCCTTCGGCAAAATGATAGGCCAGCCGGGGAGCCATTTCGTCCAGTCGGTCGGGAAACAACTGCTCGATGCACGCGCCGACGCGCAGATGAAACTCGCGCCGCCGCTTGAGCAGGATCGTCTGGTAGACCGCTTCCTGCGTCATCGGGCTGCGGAAGCGATACTCGAGTTCCGGCACGCGGGCCGCTTCCTGAATCATGTCGAGCTGCTGGAGCGTGGTCAGGCTGGCGTCGAGCCGCTGGCCGATAGAGTCGACGGCGGCCAGCACGCGCCGGTAAAACGTTCGGCCAATGACCGAGGCCAGTTGCAGCGTCGAGCGGGCTTCTTCTTCCAGTCGGTCGATACGGGCGTTGAGGAGCGCTTGCAGGCTGTCGGGAATGGCGAAGGTCGCGCTGTCGCGGGTGGCTCTCCAGCCGACTGTCACCTCATCGCCGTCGATCTGCTGCTCACGCACGACCACGCCTGCCTCGATCAGCGAGCGCACGACTTCTTCGAGATAAAACGGGTTGCCGCCTGCGCGTTCGACCATCCGGGCGACCAGCGGCGCGGGCAGGGCTGCCCCGCCGAGCAGCGCGGCGATCATCACGGCGGATTGGTCGTCGGTTAACGGCGGCAGCGCCACCTCAACGTAGCGATGGGAATAGTCGGCGTCGGCGCGCGCCTTGATCTGCCACGCTGGCGCGCTCCGTTCGGGGCGCAGCGCGAAGATCAATACCAGCGGCAGTTCGTCGATCAGTGCCAGCAAACTCTTGAGCAGATCAACCGAGGAAGCGTCCGCCCAGTGAAAGTCGTTGAACAGGATGACCGAGGGACGGGCGCGCGCCATGATGAGGCCGCGAATCGTCTCCGCAATTTCATGCCGGAAGACATCCCCCTCAAGGGAGGCGTCAGCGCTGTCGCCGAGGCCGAACAGCGCCAGCAGCGCCCGCGCCCGGCGGGTGTCGGCGTCGGCACTGCTGATGCTGTTAATGAGTCGGTCGCGCAGCGCGGAGCCGCTCTCGCCGACCGGAATGTTCAGCAGCTCGCGGATCAGGTTCTGAATCAGACTGTAAGCGCGCTGCGCCTCGTAGGAGATGCTGCTGGCCGTGAACCAGAAGCCGCCCGCGCTAAGGGTTTCCCATCCGGGCGAAATCGTCCGCAGCAGCCGACTTTTGCCTGACCCGGCCTCGCCCTGAAGGCAGACGATCCGCCCGACACCGCGCGCGGCGTCGTCGAGCACGCCCTTGAGCAGCGCTAGCTCGCGGTCGCGGCCAATCAGCGGCGCTTCCAGCCCGGGGATGCCGCGCTGCGCGTCGCGGACGGCGCTCCGACTGAGGACACGATAGGCTTTAACTGGCTCGGCCTTGCCTTTGACCTCGATGCCGTCGAGCGCCTCGACGGTGAACAGCGGCGCGACCAGCCGATAGGTCGCGTCGGCGATCTGGAGCGTGCCTGGAGTGGCCGTCTGTTCCATTCGCGCGGCGACGTTGATGGCGTCGCCCATCGCCGTGTACTCCATCCGCAGGTCAGAGCCGACCGCGCCGACGACTACCAGCCCGGTATTGATGCCGATTCGCACGTCGAAGTCGATGCCGTAGCGCTCGGCGACCTGAGCGCGATAGGGCCGCGAAGCGTTGAGGATGCCCAGCCCGGCCATGACGCCGCGTTCGGCGTCGTCCTCGTGGGTGATTGGCGCGCCGAAGAAGGCGAGAATAGCGTCGCCCATCAGCCGCGCGACGACGCCTTCGTACTGGTAGACGGGCTTAATCATCGACTCGAATGCGCCGTTCATGATGTCCGTCCAGTCTTCCGGGTCGAGCTGTTCCGCCGCTGCCGTCGAACCTTTGACGTCGCAGAACAGGATGGTGACGACCCGCCGTTCGCCGACCGTGTCGCCGCGCTGCCGCGCCGCGTGGAACTTTTCGACCAGTTCGCGCGGCATGAACTGCTCGAAGGTATCGCGCGCTGACGGCTTGCGCGCTGCCGGGACTTCGACCGCCGCCTGAACCAGCGCGGGCTGAGTGATTTGCGGCAGGGCAGCAGGCGCGGTCTGGATGTTCGGCGCAGCATGAAGCTGGAAGCCGCAGCGGGTGCAGAAATTGGCGTCTGGCAGCAGCACGGCGCGGCAGCGTGGGCAGCTCAGGCTGAAGTGATAGCCACAGTGTCGGCAGTAGTTTGAGTCGGGGGAATTATCGGTCTGACACGTCGGGCAGAGCATCGTCGCGCATCCTCAAATCTCTACCAGCGCTCCGATTATACACCGGACTAAATTACAGAACCCTGGCACATGAATGGGACGACTTATCCTGATCGACCAGTGGGCGAATTTTTTATTTCCGAAAACGACATCAGGCGATGTCTGTTCCCCTCTCCCTGCCTGTGGGGCAGGGGGCAGGGGGAGAGGTTGAGGCCAGCGCGGCCTGCACTTCATCTTGCGCGAGGAAACTTACCCGTAAATCCTCGGATGGAATGTTGCTGGCGATAGAGTCAAGCAGGGCGCGTATCTGCCCGGACAGCGCTGCCGCCCGCTCTGCATCTCCCGCCTGCGCCCTGATGTCGCGCTGTGCTGCCAGAATTCGCCACAGTACCCGCTGCGCGCCGAGTTGTTCAGCCGCCGCCCGCGCGGTGTCGAGCGCCGCCGCTGCTTCAATCGGGCGCTCCTGTACGCGGTAGGCAAGCGACAGCATCGAGAGGGCGTCGCTCAGATAGAGCGTATTCCCCGTTTGCTGCATTCGCTCGACGATCTGAGTGAGCCGCTGGCTGGCTGCCGCGCCTGCCCCCTGCGCGACCAGCAGCGCGGCAGAGGCGGCATACGCGCCGCCGTTGATCCATGACAGCTTGCCGACGTCGTCAAAGTCAATCTGTAAATCGGCTAAGGCGCTGGTTGCCGCGTCCAGTTGGCCGAGGCGGATCAGCGTGCGGGCGAGGAAGCCGTAGGCGAAGGCATCGAGTGGGGCCGACGTTTCAGCGCGCTCGGCGAGCACGTCGTCGGCCAGCGCGCGCGCCTGATCGTTCGCGCCGAGTTCGATGTACAGGAAGGCCAGCAGCACCCGCGCCGACAGCGCCTGCGACAGTCCGGCTTCGGTCGCCAGTTTCAGACTCATTTCAGCCGCGTCCAGCGCGCGCCCGAATTGCCCCTGCGTGGCGTAGATGATGCCCTGATTGGCGCTGATAGCGACCTGATTCCACAGGTTGCCGATGGCGTGGCTCAGGCGGATGCCCTCAGCGGCGTCTTCGAGCGCGCCGTCGAGCTGGCCTGCCGCCGCCCGCAGCCATGAGCTGAGGCTGTAGCTGTCGCCTTCCATCGTTCGGTTGTTCAACTCGCGCCACAGGTCACGGGCGGCCAGCGTGCTGCTGACCGCGCCTTCCATCTTGCCGCTGTTGGCATAGGCGATGCCGAGATTCGTCAGCGTGAAGGCGGTCTGTTCGCGCAGGTTCAATTCGCGTGAGATCGCCAGTGATGCCTCGCCATAACGCAGCGCCTCGCCCTGGTCGTCGCCCTGCCACGCGCTTGCCAGCATCAGATTCCAGAGCGCTTTCGCCTCGGCGGCCCGGTCGCCCAGATTGCGGGCCATCTCCAGCGCTTCCGCCGTCAGCGCGCGCGACTTCTCGCGGTTCTCCAGCGGCGTCTGCGTGCCGTAGATCGTCGCCTGCGCCAGCAGCCCCGCCAGTCGCAGCGATGGCTCGCCGCGTTCTGCGCTCTCGGCGATCATTGTGTCGTAGGTTTCGGCGGCCTCGGCGAAGCGGTTCGCCAGCTCGAATGAGCGCCCCAACCGGCTATACAGATCAATCAGCGCCTCGGCAGGCGCGTGGGCGGCATGTGCCTCAAGCAGCGCGTCGGCGTAATGGGCAATCGCCTCGGTGTGGGCAAACAGCCGCTCGGCGTGGTCGGCAGCCATGCGATAATAGCGCTGCGCGCGGGCGTGGTCGTCACCTTCGGCGAAATGGTGAGCCAGCCGCAGCGAAAATTCCTCGGCGCGGTCGGAGAACAGCCGCTCCATCGCCTCGCCGACGCGCAGGTGAAATTCGCGCCGCCGCCTGAGCAGCATCGTCTGGTAGACGGCTTCCTGAATCAACGGGTTGCGAAAGCGATATTCCAGTTCCGGCACGCGGGCCGCTTCTTCAATCATGTCAAGCTGCTGGAGCGTCCGCAAGGTAGCGTCGAGTTGCGGCCCGACCGCGTCGACGGCGGCCAGCACGCGCTGATAGAAGTTCCGCCCGATGACTGAGGCCAGTTGCAGCGTCAGGTGCGCCTCGTCTTCCAGCCGGTCGAGGCGCGCGTTCAAAAGTGTATGCAGGTTATCGGGAATCTCGAATTCGGCGCTGTCGCTCATCGCCTGCCAGATCATTCGCACCGCGCTGCCGTCAGTTTGTGGCGCGCGCGTGACGACTCCGGCGTCGATCAGCGAGCGCACCAGTTCCTCGACGTAGAAAGGGTTGCCACCCGCGCGCTCGACCATCTTCGCCACCAGCGCGGCGGGCAGCGTCGCGCCGTCGAGCAGGCCGCTCATCATGGCGGCAGCCTGCTCGTCCGAGAGCGGCGCGAGACGCAGCTCAACCATGCGGTGACGATACTGGCGCTCGACGGCGCTGCGAATCTGCCAGCCGGGGGCATCGCGTTCCGGGCGCAGCGCGAATAGAAAGACAAGCGGATGATCGTCAGTCAGTGCCAGCAGGCTCTGGAGCGCAGTCACCGACGAGGCATCGGCCCAGTGAAGATCGTTGACAACCAGCACCGCCGGTCGCTGGAGCGCGGCGATCAGCGCGCGGCAGACATCGACCACGATTTGTCGAAACTGCTCGCTCTCGGCGCTGGCTTCGTCGGGCTGATTGACGCCGAACAGCGTCCATAACACGCGCTCCTGCCGATGGCGCGTTTCAGCCTCAACCTCGCTGAGGCCGCTCGACAGCGCCTCGCGCAGCGCCGGGCCGCCCTCCGTCGGCGTGATCTGCATCAGTTCGCAGATCAGGTCTTGAATCAGGCTGTAGGCGCGCTGACTCTCATACGACAGGCCGCTGACCATGAGCCACGGATCGCCGGACGCGGCCCATTCCGCCGCCGCGACGCGCTGCAAGCGGCTCTTGCCGAGGCCCGCTTCGCCCTCGATGAAGACGATTCGCCCGACACCGCGCTGTGCGTCGTTGAGGATCGATTTCAACTGGGCCTGCTCGCGGTCACGGCCAATCAGCACCGATTCGAGGCCGGGGACGCCGCGTGTTTCGCTGCGGACGTCGCTGCGGCTGACGACGCGATAATTGCGGATCGGCGCGGACTTGCCCTTCACCTCAATGTCGGGCAGCGCCTCGACGTTGAAGAATGGGGCGATCAGCCGGTAAGTCGCGTCGGTGATGTGGACGGTTCCCGGCGTGGCCGTCTGCTCCATCCGCGCGGCGACGTTGATGGCGTCGCCCATCGCTGTGTATTCCATGTGCAGGTCAGAGCCGACCGTGCCGACGAATACCAGCCCGGTATTCATGCCGACGCGCACGTTGAAGTCGATGCCGTGACGCTCAAAGATAGTTTCGCGGTAAGTCTGAATGCCGTCGAGGATGCCGAGTCCCGCCATCACGCCGCGTTCCGGGTCGTCCTCGTGAGCCAGCGGCGCGCCGAACAGCGCCACGATGGCATCGCCGACGAGGCGGGTGACGATACCCTCATAGTGATAGACCGGTTTAATCATGAACTCGAACGCGCCGTTCATGATGTCTGTCCAGATTTCCGGGTCGAGCTGTTCCGCCGCCGCCGTCGAGCCTTTGACGTCGCAGAACAGAATCGTCACGACGCGCCGCTCGCCCGCGCTGTCGCTGCGCGTCCGCGCCGCTTCGAGTTTCGCGGCAAACTCGCGCGACATATAGCGCTCAAGCTGGCCCTGCGCTGAAGTCGCCGCTGTGAACGGAGCGGTTGGCGCTTTTGAGGGGATGGCTTCAGGCGCAGTGTCAAGCTGGAAGCCGCAGTGATCGCAGAACAGCGAGTCGGCCAGCAGCGCGGTCTGGCAGCGCGGACAGACGACGCCGAGCGCGTGGCCGCAGCGCCGACAGAAATTCGCGTCGCCTCGATTGTCCGTCTGACAGTTCGGACAGCGCATCCCGTTTCCTCGATCAGCCGACGCCTCGATTATACATGCAGATGCGATGGCTCAGGTGGCGAAGCGCCCGGACAGCCCGCCGTCGATGTACAGTTCCGCGCCGGTAATATAGCTGGCCTCGTCGCTGGCGATGAAGGCGACGAAACTGGCGATCTCCGACGGCTGTGACATCCGACCGAGCGGCAGCGTCCTGAGGACGGCAGCTTCGGCGGCAGCCGGGTCGGCCTGTTTTTCGAGCCACTCATCGACCAGATACGTCCGCACCCAGCCGGGACAGATGGCGTTGACGCGGATATTCTTCGGCCCCAGATCGAGCGCGAGGCTGCGCGTCAGGCCGTTGAGTCCGGCTTTGGCCGCCGCGTAGGGGAACATGCCCGCGACCGTCATTCGTCCGTGGATGCTGGTGATATTGACTATCGAACCGCCGCCGACTGCTTCCATGCGCGGGATGGCGTACTTGCAGCACAGCCAGACGCTCTTGAAATCGACGCTCATAGCCTCGTCCCAGTCGTTCGAGGTCATGGCTGCCGGGTCGAAGTAGAAATTTTTCCCGGCGTTGTTGACCAGCACGTTGAGCGCGCCGAATTCGGCCACCGTCCGCTCGATAGCAGCGGCAATCTCGGCCTCGTGGGTGACGTCGGTGCGGGCGAACAGCGCCCGCGCGCCCATCTCCCTGAGCTTTTGCGCCGTCGCTGCGCCAGTCTGCGGATTGATCTCGGCGACGGTGACGGCAGCGCCTTCCTGCGCCAGCTTGACAGCAATCGCCTCGCCGATCCCCTGCCCTGCGCCTGTCACCAGCGCGATTTTGCCTTCTAGACGTCCAGCCATGCCGCCTGCTCCTTAACGCTTGATGGGCGCGCTGCCGCAGTCGTCCCGGCGTCATCCGGCACGGTCGCTTGCGTCAGCGCTGCCCGCTTAACTTTCCTGTCAGTTCAATCAAACGATCACCGGCACGCCCGCTGACTGCGCCCCGACCTCTGACATGAGGTAATCGGCAGCGTAGTGGTCGAGATGTTCCATGCCGATGGCGGCGCGGCGGACGCGCTCGCGCCCCTGTAAGATCGCGGCAGGTTCGATATGCTGGCCGCTCGGATAGATGCCGGGCGCATTCCGCAGGCCGAACTTGAGGTAGACCGGCGCGGCCACGCGGATGATCTCCGGCAGCTCGTGGTAGCGCGTGAATCCGCCGAGGCCGTCCGGCCCTTCGATGTACAGGTCGATGGGGATGTCGATCACCTGACGGAGCGCGGCCAACTGCGCCAGCGTCATGCTCGACGAGACGTTGACGGTGCTCAGGTCGGCCATCTGCCGGATGCCGACCGGGTTGGCCGTGCCGAGCAGCGCCGAACCTTTGAGAATAAAATCGGCGGGTAGGATGCCCTGCTCGCGCGCGCGGCCAATCACCCAGATCAGCCCTTCGTCGGCGGAGAGCACGCTGCGAATACCGAGCCGAGCGCCGCGCAGCACGTCCTCGAAACCGTAGCTCAGTTGATCCATGCCGACGTGCCGCCAGCCCATGATTTTGCCGTCGGGCGTCAGCGCCTGCGTCGAGCCGTCCCAGCCGGAGCGCGGCCCGACGAACAGGCTGACTTCCATCTGTCGCTGGTGGCCGATCTCGGCCATCGCGCGGATTTCGGCCTCGGTGAGCAGCATGATGCCGCTGCCCTGCGAAATGCGGTGCAGGCGGACGCCGCGCCGGTTGGCCTCATCGACGACGGCGGCCAGCACCTGCGGCCCTTCGACGCTCGGAATTTCGATGCGATAATGCGCGCCGTCGGGGAAGCGTTTGGTCGAAGTCGGCAGGTCGTGGCGGTCGCCCGCAGGCAGGCCAAGCCGGGTGAAGAAGCGGCGAGTGGTTTCGGTTGTCATGGCGAACCCTGATTCGTTGGCTGTAAATAAGTCACGTCGCCTGATTTTGCCGCATCAGGCCGGTCATAGCTAGCGGACGGCATCAGTCCATCGCGCTCAGGAAACCGCGCACGACGAGCGCTCGCGTCAGGAATTTATGCGCTGGAACTGCCGAATGGAACAGCGACGGACGGGCGAACGGCATCCAGCGCCAGTTGATCCGTTTGAGCAGACGATAGCCTCGCTTGATTGAGCGCGTTAGCTGGTCGCTGGAGTGCGTCAGCGACGGCAGATCGGCGGACAGCAGGGCGAGCAGAATATCCGGCTCGATCACGGCATCCAGCGGCGACGGCTTCCCCTCGATCAGCCTGCACAGTTCGTCGCGCTGCTGGCGCAGGGCGTCCGGCCAGTACGAGGCATAGCTGGCGCTGGCCGCGCGGGGAATCGCAAAAAGCTGCGGAAACATCGCGCTAACTGTGGCGAGGTAGAGCCGTTTCTGTCGCCGCAGCGCTGTCGGCGTCCGCAAGAACAGGTCGAGGATGTCGTCGTCGAGCAGCGGGCGCGCCTGATGGAAATAGCGCCCGGCGAAGTATTCGCGCCAGGTTCCGGTCAGACGGCTGTGAATCTGCTGGAAGCCGAGCATATCGCGTAACTCGTAGCCGTCGCTGGCTGGCGGCATCCGCTCAACGACGTCGGCAAGGTCGCTGCGCGTTGCAGCGAGGAATTCGTCGTAGCGCGGCTGACCAATCAGCGGCCTGAGCCAGGCGAGAACCGTGAAGTCTGGCATATAAGAGCCAGCGGTCGCGTCCTCGACCGATTTCACTTCGAAGTCGAAACGGAAAAAACGGGTGTCACCGGTCAACAGCACTGGCATCGGCCCATTCTGCGCCGCTTCGCCGAGCGTCACCCAGGCATCGACCTCGTCGCACACCTGGGTCATGCCGCCGCCAAGCTCGACGTTGCGCCCGATCACCTGCGCGGCGCTGCCATTAAACGAGCGGACGATCTGATGTTGATAACCGGCCACTGCGGCCAGTTGACCGGAGAGAAGCTCGTCGCTGCCCGGCGCTCCGCTGCCGAGCGCGTAAGAGAAACACTGTACGTCCGGCACTTTGAGCGCGGCCAGCACGCCAAGCAGCGCGCGAGCGTCCTCGCCTGCGCTCAATGACAGGTAGGGCGCGCGGTCGGAACGCAGGCGCAGGCGCACCGCCTCGATCAGCAGATCGCCGAGGTCTTTTTTCAGCGCTGCCAGCGGCGCGCGCGATGGATTGAAGCGGAACTGCCAGTAGCGTGTTTGCTCCAGTTGCCCTGCACGCAGCCGGTAGAGCGATGCGCCGTCGAGCAGCCGGATGCCGTCGTAGAGCGTGCGGTCGCTGTAATTGAATCCGGCTGCCAGATAGGATGCCACGGCGGCGCGGTCGATACGCCGCCCGCCTGTTGGCTGGAGCAGCTTGATCGAGTTCTCGCGGTCAGTGACCAGAAGGATTTGCCCGGCTTCGCGGTCGATCAGCAGCAGCGAGTAAGCGCCGTGAAGCGCAGCGGCGAAGGCTGGCCCCAATCGCCCGTAGAGGTTGAGGATTGCGCTGCCGTCCGCGTTTTCCGGTCGATAGAGGTCGCCGCTCAGCACGACGAGCCGCTGACTATCAGCGCTGATCGTCAGCATGGCGCGGTTATTGTAATCGAGCGCTATTCGGTAGGCATCAGTTTCGAGGGCCGCGTGAAACGGCAGCGCGGCGGCTGGCCGGGCCGGGATGGCATGTCCGCGCGGCTCGAAGCTCGCACGGAAAGACTCTGGCTTGTGGGAGAGTGTCATAGCCTGCCGTCGAATCTTGTTGTGAAAGCTGACTGGCCGGAGCCAGACAGCAACATCGGCTGGCGCTTGATATGGAATAGATGAGACTGCGCCTGTATGCCGGGTAGCAGCGGGACCAGGTCGCTACTCACGCGGTTGAGTACAGCCCATTATACTCGCGGCGGCAGTTCCTGTAGCGCAGCGGGATAGATACGGAAAAACCAACCGGCGATCTCTGTTAAGGGATCGCCGGTTTGTCGATTCGTTTTTAACAGGGCAGCATGGCGCAAACACATCTCCCCTTTCACTTCGGAAAGTGGCTGAGAGTGAGGGTAAGCGTCAGGTCGCCGCTTGTGACGCCTTGACGTTCGCGGACATCGATAGGTCGAGGCTCAGGATTTCGTCGCGGTCGTCGTAGTCGATCAATTCGGCGTAGCGGCCCCAGTCGATAGCGATTTCCAACTGTCGCTCGGCCATCGCATCCGGGAATTCTGGCTGGAGCGCGGTAAAAAAGACGCGCCACGGCAGGCTGTTATCCGGCGCGGCCTTGAGCATCTGAATAATCCACTGGAGCATCGGCTGGCGTCGCGCTCGCTGCGCGAACAGTTCCTTGCGCGTCAGGATCGACGCTTCGGCATAGGCTTGTCCGAGCGGCGTCAGCCGAATGTCGCCCTGATTGACCGTAGCGAAGCCGAGTATTTCCGCCATCTCGGTGATCTGGAGCAGCTCGGCCATCTCGACGCCGATCTCGTCATCCAGCTTGTAGATGTCGAACGAGCCGCCGAGTGAGTCGAGGTATTCGAGCATCCCGGCCAGCGCGTTGACTGAGGCCAGCGGCAGGATGCGCGTCTGCCCCGGCGCGCCCGGCGCGGTTCCAACTTCGGTCGGCTCGGCCTCGGTACGCCCGGCAATCGCGCCGTAGACCTGATCCATCAGCGCCTCGAAACCGGCTTCCTTGCGCCCGCGCGGGTGCGGCAGATCAACCTTGAACTCGGTGACGATGTGGCCGGGCTGCTTGCCCATGACCACAATTCGGTCGGCCATCGTGATCGCTTCCTCGATATTGTGGCTGACCATCAGGATCGCTTTCGTCGGCAGTTGGCCGCCTGTCCACAGTTCCATCAGGTCGCCGCGCAGCCCTTCGGCGCTCAACACGTCGAGCGCGCTGAACGGCTCGTCGAGGCACAGCAGCTCCGGCTCGACGGCCAGCGCGCGGGCGAAGCCAACTTTCTGGCGCATCCCGCCGGAAAGCTCGCGCGGGTAGGCCGTCTCGAAGCCGTCCAGCCCGACGAGGTCGATCAGCTTTTCAGCGCGCTGGTTGCGGACTTCGACCGATTCGGCGCGCGCTTCGAGCGCCAGCGCGACGTTATCCAGCACTGACAGCCAGGGAAACAGCGCGAACGACTGAAAGACAATCGTCGCGTAAGGGTTGACGCCGTTGACCGGCACGCCGCGATACGACACCGTCCCCGACGATGCCGGGATCAGGCCGGTAATCATCCGCAGCAGCGTGCTTTTGCCGCAGCCCGATGGGCCGAGCAGGGCGACGAACTCGCCTTCACGGATGTCGAGGTTGATGTCCTTGACGGCGGTAAAAGTTCGGTCGCCACGACCAAACACCCGCGTCACATTGTCCAGGTGCAGCAGCACATCTCCAGTTGCCATCTCGTTTTCCAGTCTCCCGCACCACGCGCGGGCCTATGTCACTCGTCACTCACCACTCGTCACTCACCACTCGTCACTCACCACTCACCACTCATCACTCACCACTCATCACTATCCTACTGATCCATCCTGAAACGGTACTCCGCGATGCGGAACAGCCGCCGCCAGACCAGCCGGTTGATGGTGACGACCAGAACAATCATCACCAGCGTCGAAGCCAGCAGCATCGCGTAGTCGCCGTTGGCGGTGGCCTCGGTGATGAGCGCGCCCAGTCCAGTGACCTGATGAGTCTGCCCGCCGAAATGCGTATACTCGGCGATGATGCTGGCGTTCCACGCGCCGCCGCTGGCGGTAATCAGGCCGGTGACGATGTACGGGAACAGCGCGGGCAGGATCAGCGTCCGCCAGCGCCGCCAGCCCTTCAGGTGCATCAGGGCGCTGGTGTAGATAAGGTCTTGCGGAATGGCCGACGCGCCCGCGATGATATTGAACAGCAGGTACCACTGCGTGCCGAGCAGCATCAGGATCACGGCGGCGATATTCGCCCCGCCGGGCAGGCCGAGCAGGCCGAGCAGCAGCACCGGAAACAGCGCCGTCGCCGGGATCGAGGCGGTGATCTGGACGATAGGCTGCAAGAATGTCGCCGCGCGCGGATTGGTGCCGATCAATACGCCAACCGGGATCGTCCAGGCCAGCGCAATCGCCACGGCGATGGTCACGCGCAGCAGGGTTGCCAGCGCGCCGACGGCCAGCGATCCCCAGGCGGGCAGCGGCAGCGTCAGCATCAGCCGCCCAGCCTGAAACAGCGCGTAGGCGATCAACAGACCAGCGACGATGCCGATTACCAGCGTCAGGGGAGATCGGCTTTCAGTCGTGACCGGCTCCAGCCCGGCGACCTGCTTCGGCGGTCGGTTGAGGCGATGCTCGATTCGGTTGCCAATCGGGCCGAGAACGCGCTCGCTGAAGGCGCTCGCCAGGCCGGAGCGTTTCAGGCTGCTCAGGAACCACGACGACGCCGGGTTATCGCTGTCGACCTGCGAGACCTTGAAGCGCTCCGCCCAGGCCAGCAGCGGACGCCAGACAAGCTGATCGAGCAGGATGATGATGAAAATCAGCGTGGCGATGCCGAAAGCCAGCGCGCGGGTATCGCCGTTGTTGGCCGCCGTTTGCAGGTAGGCGCCCAGACCCGGCAGGCGAAAGTCCCGGTCGCCGAGGGTGAAGATTTCCGCCGCCATCAGGAAGAACCAGCCGCCCGCCCACGACATGACGCTGTTCCAGATCAGGCCGAGCGCCGCGAATGGCAGTTCGACCTGCTTGAAGCGCAGCCAGCGGCTGAAGCGGAAGATAGCCGCTGCTTCACGCAGTTCGGTCGGCAGCGTCGTCATTGACTGGTAGAAGCTGAACGTCAGGTTCCACGCCTGACTGGTGAAGATCAGAATGACTGCTGCCAGCTCGACCGCCGGACGCTGCGGCAGGATGGCCGTCAGACTGAGCAGCACGACCGGCAGAAACGACAGGATCGGCACCGATTGCAGGATGTCAAGCAGCGGCATCAGCCAGCGCTCGGCCCGCTGATTGCGCGCTGCCGTGTAGCCGTAGGCGATGGAGAAGGTCATCGACAGGATATAAGCCGCCAGCATTCGCCCGACGGAGAGCAGGGCGTAATAGGGGAGCGCGCCGGGGTCGGTGTTGATCTCCGGGCCGCGAATGGCCTCTGGCGTGCCGAGCGCAAGCTGCGCGCCGAGATACAGCAGCACTGTCACCAGCAGCAGAACGACGATATCGCTGACGGTGAAGCCACTCGTCAGGCCGAGCGGGGAACGAAAAATCCGTTGCCGAAGGGTCATAACCACTCCTTGTCCGGCGGCCTGTCACTCCGTATGCGCAGCTTTAACTGAGTCGGACGAAACAGCCGATCAGAAATCTGGAGCTGCGCTGAAGCCAGGGTGCGCCAATTGTCGAGCCATCGAAAGCCGCCATGCTCCGGCGGGCTTTCCCGGTCGCTCGACTTTAGGAGTGTCGCGCGGGGAAGGAACCGCCGGGGCAGGCGTTCAAACTGGAAGAACTACTGCCACCGTCCATAAGATCGTGCAAAACCTCATACATCAACATCTGGTTTCAATGATAAGCTCAAGTAAATCGGCTGTAAATATAAGAACTGGGATTTCTCACAACCAGTGAAGTTTTGCTCATCCAGTCTGTGAGAAACAGCCGTGTTCGCGCCAGAATGGCGCTTGAATTAAGATAGAATAAGCGTGGTGAATTGATTTAAGATTCTTGTTGTGGTATGGTCAGCCTATGGTTATGGTACTTTAGTACCTGGATTGACTCCGAGCAGGCGAATGCAAGCTAAAGAAACGTTGCTGGTATGGCGCGAATGGGCGCATTTCGGGGCGCGCTGGGTGCTGCTGGCGGTGCTGGCAGCAGGGATCACGCTGACTCGCGCTCAAATCAACGCTGCTGACCCGTCGGCGGGACTGCTCCCGGCGCTGGCGCTCGGCGCTGTCGCTAATATTGTCCTCGCGCTCGTCCTGCTCATTCCTCAGGTCCGCGTCCTCATTTCCCCGGTCATCCTCATCGGCGATCTGGTCATAGCGGCTGCGCTCGTTATGGCGACCGAAGGCGAGCCGATGCTGGTGCTGTGCATCGTCGCCGCGCTGATCCTGGCCGGGACGCTCAGTTTTAGCCCGCTGTGGGGCGGCCTGCATGTCGTCGGTTTGCTGGCGGCGGCCTTCGTCGGTCTGGTGCTGACGTTCGGCTCGACTGAAGCCTTGAGTCTGCTCTCGACGCAGTTGACTGCTCCGCTGATTCTGCTCCTCGGTCTGGGCATCATCGCGGTGATCGGCGAGTTCGTTTCCGATAAGCTGGTCGGCGCGCAGCAGCGCCGGATCGTCGAGCTGGCAAAGCGCGAAACGAGCGAGCTGGAAGCCATGCGTGAGCGCACTCGCGCCCTGTACGAGCTGTCCTCGACCATGAGTTCGTCCCTCAGCGTCAGCAAAGTGCTGGACGCCGCGCTCGACGCTGGACGGCTGGGGATGAAAGACGACACGCACGATGAAGCGGTCAGCATGGTGCTGCTCTTTCGCGGCGGGAATAACGCGCTGCACGTTGCAGCCTCGCGCCGGTTAACTCGCGCCGACGAAAGCGCGGTGATCTCCGGTATAGCCGGGATCGTCGGCGAAGCCCTGAACGACGGCTCGCCGGTTTTCGGTCAGAGCGCGGCCAAAGACCCGGAACTCAAGGCATTCACTGCGCTCCAGCTTTCTCGCAGCCTGCTGTGCGTGCCGATGCGGGCGGGTTTCGAGAATTATGGCGTTCTGGTCTACGGCAGTACCGAGCCGAACGCCTTCAACGCCGAGGATGTCGATCTGCTGACTGCTATCGGCCATCAGGCGACGCTGGCGATGCAGACTGCGGTGCTCTACAGCCGCGTCCTGGCCGACAGGAATCGACTGGTCGATTTGCAGGAAGCCGAGCGGAAGCAGCTTGCCCGCGACCTGCATGATGGCCCGACGCAGAGTGTGGCGGCAATTGCCATGCGGATGGGTTATATTTACAAGCTGCTCGAAAAACAACCGGACGAAGTTCTGCCGGAACTGAAGAAGGTCGAAGAGATCGCGCGCAGGACAGTCAAGGAAATTCGCCACATGCTCTTTACGCTTCGGCCCCTGGTGCTGGAGAGTCAGGGGCTGACTGCCGCGCTCGATCAACTGGCCGAAAAGATGCAGGAAACCTACGGGCAGCGTGTCGCCATCCGAGTGGGCAAGGATGTCGAGAAGATTCTCAATACGCAGCAGCAGGGGACGCTGTTCTACATCGTCGAGGAAGCGGTCAACAACGCGCGCAAGCACGCACAGGCCGAGCTGATTAAGGTCATGATTGCGCGGCAGGGAGAAACCATGATTTGCCAGATCGCCGATACTGGCGTGGGCTTTAACCTTAATTCGGTCGATGCTGGCTATGAACGGCGCGGCAGTCTGGGGATGGTCAACATGCGCGAGCGCGCCGAACTGCTCGACGCCAGCATTCACATCGACAGCGCCGAGGGCAAGGGGACGACCATCACGCTCGTCATGCCGCTCAATCAGCCAAATCCTGCCGCTGACTCGTCGAACGGGAATGGCAGCAATGGCAGCGGCAAGCAGTCGCGCCCTGCCGCCAACCGCATTCTCCAGCGATTACGCTAAAGTCGCCTGCCGATGCCTTCTGAACTGGCCGCGTTGCGCGGCGAACCGAGCTATGTCTGGCGCGCAGGTCAGGAACGGCGCCTCGCCATGATCGCCCGTTACGCCCGGCTCGACGATCCGGCGCGCGTGCTGATTGCGGGCTGCGGTGTCGGCATGTACGCCTCGCAGATCGGTCGGCGCTATACGCCCAATGTCGATGCCTTCGACATCGAGTTTGAGCGCGTCGAGGAAACTCGGGCCGACACGCCGCGCGCGCTGGTCGCTGCCGCCGAGTTCGAGCCGTATGCTGACAATGCCTTCGACACCATCCTCTCGCACGAGGTGCTGGAACACGTCCAGGACGACGTCGCCGCTGCGCGGGAAATGGTGCGCGTGCTCAAGCCCGGCGGGCATATCGTCATCTTCGCGCCGAACCGCTGGTATCCGTTCGAGACGCACGGCCACTACTGGCGCGGTCAGTATCACTTCGGCAATACGCCGCTCATCAATTACCTGCCCGACCCGCTTCGTAACCGGCTCGCGCCGCACGTCAAGGCTTACACCGCCCACGGCCTGCGCCGCCTGTTTGCCGGCTGTCCGGTGCGCTTCGTCCGCCACGTCCGCGTCTACGGCGGCTACGACAACTTCATCGCCCGTTTCGGCGGGGCCGGTCGTGGCATTCGCAGCGCGCTCTATCGCCTCGAAGGGACGCCGCTCGATACGTTCGGCCTCTCGCACCTGCTGATCGTCGAGAAAATAGACTGAGGGCAAAGGGTGCGCACTTTTTACTCAGTCCTCATCGCTCCGTCTTTCAGTCCAGAAACACCGGCAGATGGCCGAGCGCGACGATGTTCGACCACGAGGCGCGGTCGCCCTCGGTGAAGATCGCGGTCTCGACGGCGATTCGCGCGCCCGCCTTGTTCATAATCAGCCGCATCCCCTGAAGCGTGCTGCCGGTCGAGATGACGTCATCGACCAGCGCTACCTGTTTACCGACCACAAGCTGCCGGTCTTTCTCGTCCAGATAGAGCGTCTGCGGCTCCCCGGTCGTGATGCTCAGGGTTTCCGAGCGCAGCGCGTCGCCCATGTATGGCTTGAGCGACTTACGCAGGACGACGTAGGGATCGAGGCCCATCTCTGCCGACAGCGCGTAGGCCAGTGGGATACTCTTGGCCTCGGCGGTCACGATCACGTCGATGGGGATCGGGCGCAGCTTCTCGGCCAGCGCTTTAGCTGCCGCCTGAACCAGTTCGGTATCGCCGAGGATGTTGAGGATGGCAATCCGCACGCCCGGCTTGATCGTGAACAGCCGCAGTTCCCGTTTCACGCCCGCGACTTCGACAGGATAGAATTCTTCCGCGCTCATATCGGCTCCACTGTGGGGATGGATCATTGGTGTGAAAACGCGCGTCATTGTAACACGGCGATGCTTGTTTAGCCGATGGCGCGGATGAGGTTTAGAGTCCGGCGAAGGGATTGGCGAGCGTTGGCGCGGCTTCCTGAATGCAACCGTCAACCAGCGTAATCACGCGGTCGGTATGCTCGGCCAGCGCTGGATCGTGGGTGACGATGACGACCGTTGTCCCCGACTCGGCGCGGATTTGCTGGAGTGCGTCGAGGACGAGGCCGCCCGCCTCGGTATCGAGGTTGCCGGTCGGCTCGTCGGCCAGCAGCAGCGGCGGGTTGTTCGCCAGCGCGCGGGCGATGGCGACGCGCTGCTGCTGCCCGCCGGAAAGCTCGCTCGGTCGATGGTGCAGC
>CAZZAO010000017.1:0-26033 GCA_964652205.1 uncultured Anaerolineaceae bacterium
TTGCAGTAAGACGTCGTAGTACGAGCGCTCCAGCGCCTGTCTTTACTCAGGCGGACGTCGAGGCTCTGAGCGCTGCAAATAATGAACCGACCTGGCTGCGCGAGAGCCGCCTCGCGGCCTGGGATCTGTACGTCGATATTCCCATGCCGACGACCCAGGATGAGGACTGGCGGCGCACCGATTATCGCCATATCCACTGGGATGAAGCCAGCAGGCATGTCGAGCCGGCGGGCGCGAATCTGGACGTTGTCCCGAAGGCTGACCTTGAGCCGCTGGTTCCGGGTGAGCAGGGCGGGATGATGGTCTTCATCGACGGTCAGCTAGTCCAGTCAGAGTTTTCTGAGCAGTTGAAGGCGCAGGGCGTTATCTTCAGCGACCTGCTGACTGCCTGCCGCACGCACGAAGCCCTCGTCCGCCCGAACCTGATGACCAGAGCGGTCACGCCCGGTTGGGGCAAGTTCTCGGCGCTGCACGCGGCGCTGTGGGCTTATGGCGTGTTCGTCTATGTGCCGAAGGGCGTCGTCGCTGAACTGCCGCTGCACGTCCTGATCTACAACACCAGAGACGGCGCGAGCCTCGGCCATGTCTTGATTGTCCTCGAGGAACAGGCCGAAGCGACCGTCCTGACTGATTATCAATCGTCGCCGGGGAACACCCAATCAACCTATATCGGCGCGACTGAGCTGCTGGTCGGCGAGGGGGCGCACCTTAAGTATGTCGGTTTGCAGGACTGGAACCGGCAGACGTTTGAGTTCAGCCATCAGAAAGCGCTCGTCGGTCGTGACGCCTCGCTCGACTGGGTGGTTGGGACGATGGGCAGCACCCTGACCAAATCGTTTATCGAGATGGCGCTGGAGGGGCAGGGCGCGTCAGGCCGCGTGTCTGGCATGTTCTTCGCCGAAGATAACCAGTGGTTCGACCTCGACACGCAGCAGGATCACAACGCGCCGATGACGACGTCCGATCTGCTGTTCAAGGGCGCGGCGAAGGATCATTCGCGCACTGTCTGGCAGGGCATGATTAAGTCGCTGCCGAAGATGCAGAAGATCGACGGCTTTCAGGCCAGTCGCAATCTCTTGTTGAGCGACGACGCGCGGATGGACGGTATTCCGGGGCTGGAGATCGAGGCTGACGACGTCCGCTGTACGCACGCCGCAACCTTCGGCACGCTTGAACAGCAGCCGATTTTTTACCTGATGAGCCGCGGCATCCCGCGCCCCGATGCCGAGCTGATGGTGATTCAGGGCTTCTTCGACGAGCTGCTTGACCGCGTGCCGTTCGAGCCGGTCCGCGCGCGTCTTCAGGCGGCGCTTGAGACGAAAATCCTCAACTAGCGCCGATGGTGACGATTGCCAGTCTGAGAGGCGCGCGCCGTCGTTGGGCCGCGCCTTTTAAATGCCCTCACCCCGGTTCGGTCAGGGTGTTTGCTGAGGGATCAGACAGGCTTGAAGTTTTCCTGCATTAATCTTTCTTCCCTCTTGCTGAGGCGAAGCGCCCCGAACAGCCTGATCGTTCGGGAGTCGCCGAAGGGGCCAGAGGTGAGAGGATGAGCGAGGACAGTATGAGCACAGCGCAGCCCGATTTGACACTGCCCTACGACGTCGAAGCCGTCCGGGCCGACTTTCCGATTCTCCAGCAGGAGCATCATCCCGGCGTGCCGCTGATTTACCTTGATAACGCCGCGTCGAGCCAGAAGCCGCTCAAGGTGATCGAGGGACTGGACGATTACTACCGGCGCTATAACGCCAATGTCCATCGCGGCATCCACAAGTTGAGCGAAGCGGCGACCGCCGCCTACGAAGAAGCGCGCGTCAAAGTCAGGCGCTTCATCAACGCGGGCAGCAAGCGCGAGATCATCTACACGCGCGGCACGACCGAAAGCATCAATCTGGTGGCAAACACCTGGGGCAGGGCGAATCTTGGCCCCGGTGACGTCGTCATCTCGACCGCGATGGAGCATCACTCCAACATTGTCCCGTGGCAAATGCTGGCGGCGGAAAAAGGGTTCCGCATCCGCTACATTCCGGTGCTGGCCGACGGCACGCTCGATCTCGATGCCTACGATGCTCTTTTACGCGAGGAGCCGGTTAAGCTGGTGACGGTTGTCTACGCCTCGAACGTCCTCGGCACGATCAATCCGGTTGCCGAGATCGTCCGCCGCGCGCACGCCGCCGGGGCGCTGGCGCTGGTCGATGGCGCGCAGGCCGTTCCGCACATGCCGGTCGATGTGCAGGCGCTCGACGCCGATTTCTTCGCTTTCAGCGGCCACAAGATGGTCGGGCCGACCGGGATTGGCATCCTCTATGGCAAGCGAGCGCTGCTCGAAGCGATGCCGCCGTGGATGGGCGGCGGCGATATGATCTCGACGGTGACGCTCGACGGCAGCACCTGGAACGAACTGCCCTACAAGTTCGAGGCGGGGACGCCTGCGATTGCCGAAGCCATTGGCCTCGGCCTGGCCGTCGATTACCTGACCGGCCTCGGCATGGATAAAATCCATCTACACGAGCAGGCGATGACGGCTTATGCGCTCGACCGGCTCGCGGAGATTCCCGGCCTGACGGTTTATGGGCCGGATGCGTCGAAGAAGGGCGCAGTGGCAGCTTTTGCGCTTCAGGGCATTCACGCGCACGATATGGCGCAGATTCTCGACTCGCAGGGCATCGCCGTGCGGGCGGGGCATCACTGCGCTCAGCCGCTGCATAGCTGCCTCGGCATTCCGTCGACGGCGCGCGCCAGCTTCTACCTCTACAACACGCCTGTCGAGATCGACGCGCTGGTCGAAGGAATCTATAAGGCCGCAAAAACCTTTGCGCTATAATAGGCGGGACTGAGCAATGAGGACTGAGGATCGCTCAGTCCTTCTGTGGGAGCTTGCTATGGACGACATGTACCGTGAAAATATTCTCGATCACGGGATGCACCCGCGCCATCGAGGGCTGCTCGATCCTGCCGACGTCGATTTTGAGGGTCACAACCCGCTCTGCGGCGACCGCCTGCGGTTGACGATGCGGATTGACGACAACAATCGTATCACTGAGATCGGCTGGGACGGCGCGGGCTGCGCCATCAGCCAGGCGTCGGCGTCAATGCTGGGCGAGGAAATTCTCGGCAAGACGCTCGACGAAGTCAAGCTGATCTCAAAACAGGACATTTTTGAGATGCTGGGTATTCCACTGTCGATGAACCGCGTCAAGTGCGCGCTGCTTTCGCTCAAGGTGCTCAAAGTTGGCGCTTACGGCGCGGCAGAGTGGATCAAAGAAGAGGACGCGGACGAAGATGAGTGAGCTTTCGATTTCCTTCCTGACGGTGGCGACCACTGACGAGATCAAGCCGGGCGAGCGCCTGGTCGTCGAGGTTGGCCGCCGCTGGATCGCTATTTTTAACGTCAGCGGCACCTACTATGCCATCGAGGATCGCTGCACGCACGACGATGGCCCGTTAGCTGAGGGGGAGTTGACCGGGACAACGATTAAGTGTCCGCGTCATGGCGCGTGTTTCGATATTCGCACCGGCGCTGTGCTGGCTCCGCCTGCCCTTATTCCGGTGCCGATTTTCCCGGTGCGTGTCGAGAACGACGAAGTACAGGTTGCGGCGCGACAGTAAGATACCCTCACCCCATCCCTTCGCGGCCTACGGCTACTCCCGAACGATCAGGCTGTTCGGGACGCTGCACCTTCAGGGCAAGGGACGAAAGCGTTACCCATATTCGCCACAGAGGGACGATGATGCAGGCATTACTGGATCGGATCTATCAGGGGCGGACGCTGGTACTCGGCCATCGCGGCGCGAGCGCTTACGCGCCGATGAATACGCTGCCCGCCTTTGAGATGGCAGCCGAGCAGGGCGCGGATGGAATCGAACTGGACGTCTGGCTGTCGAAGGACGGTGAGGCGGTCATCTGCCACGATGAGACTATCGACAGTACGACTGACGGCACGGGCTACATCTGGGATAAGACGCTGGCCGAGTTGAAGCTGCTCCACGCCGGGAATAAGTTTGCCGAACGTTACCCGACCGTGCAGATTCCGACGCTGACAGAGGTTTTCAACGCAGTTGGTGATGTGCTGTTCATCAACATTGAGATCAAGGCCGACCCGGCGATGAAGCGCGGTGTTGAACTGGTTGTGGCTGACCTCATCAAGCATCATCGGATGCAGGAGCGCGTCATCGTCTCGTCGTTCAGCGCGGAAGTGCTGGCGCAGTTCCGATTGATCGCGCCGGAGATTCCGATTGGCTTCCTGCACCGGGCGGACGAGCCAGCCTCGATGCGTGAGACGGCGCTGATCGCCAATCTGCCGCACGAGGCCGATCATCCGCACTACCGTGAAATCACCCCGGAGTACGTCGCGCGGCAAAAGACGCTCGGACGCCGCATCAACGTCTGGACGCTCGACGACCCGCAGCGCGCGCAGGAGATGGCTGCGCTCGGCGTTGATGGCATCATCACCAACACGCCCGATGTCATCCTGAAAGCGCTGCGCGGGTGAGCGAGCGACCGGCGGGGCCGTGGCGGCGTCTGGTGCGCTGCGGCTTCCACCTGCTCTACAACGAATTTGCCTTCAGCTATGACATCGTCAGTCAGTCGGTTTCGCTCGGCGCGTGGCGCTGCTGGCAGCAGTCGGCGCTGAAGTATCTGAACGCGCCGGCGAACGCGCTGATCCTCGAAATCGCCTGTGGAACCGGCGACTTGCAGCTCGACCTGAACGCGGCGGGTTATCGCGTCTTCGGCCACGATCTGTCGCCACAGATGGCGCGGATCGCGTCGGGCAAACTGCGCCGCGATAAGCTGCCGGTGCGGCTGTCGCGCGGCATGGCGCAGGCCTTACCCTACGCTGACGGAAGCTTTGCAGCGGTCGTCAGCACTTTCCCGACGGATTTCATCCTCGCGCCGGAGACGCTGCGCGAAGTCCATCGCGTGCTGGCCGACGAGGGGCGTTTCGTCATCGTGCCGAACGGCGTGCTGACGGCTCAGAGCGCCGTCGTCGCCGGAATCGAATGGCTGTACCGAATCACCGGACAGCGCGGCGGCGCGGAGTCGGGCGACGCCATTGCCGATTATTTCCGGCCTTACGGTTTCACGGTCGAGGCGCGGCAGGAGCCGTGTCCGCGCAGTCTGGCGACGGTTATCATCGCGCAGAAAGCCAGATCAAACGAGTAACCTCTGTTGGCCGCCTGTGAGAAATTCACTCTAGCCAGGCTGGACACTTGATGATAAACTTTCCCGTAGATGGTGGTTGTAGCTCAGTTGGCAGAGCGTCTGGTTGTGGCCCAGAAGGTCGCGGGTTCAAGTCCCGTCATCCACCCCAATAAAAGAGCGCCCGCGCAGGCGCTCTTTTTGTTTATTCCGGGTAACGCAGTCTGACGGTCTTGCGGCGCATCCGCATCCGCAGGCCGCCGCGACGACTGCTGTGTTCGCCAGGTAGGTCGTAGCTGCGGATCGACCGGACGGTCGGCATCGCGGTTTCGGTCGCAGGCGCGGCAGACAGGTCGGCGCTGACTGGCTCGCGCTGGTCGGTCGGCTGGATGACTTCGGGCGCGGCTGGCTCTGCGACGACTTCCGCGACCGGCTCAGGTTGTGGCGCGGCGGGCGGCTCATCGCTCGGTCGCTGGACGCCGAAGATTTCCCAGATGCTCAGTTTCGCCGTGTCGAGCTTCGAGATTTCCTCGCGGCTCGGAAGGCGCGTCGTCGGCGTGACGTCGGCTCCTTGCTCGGTCACGACTGGCCTGGGCGGCTCCGGCTCGACTGGCTGGGTCAGCGCTTCCGTCGCCGTGACTGGCACGGTGACATCCTGTACGGGTTCGGCGGTCAGGTCTTCCGACCCGGCCTCGACCGATGCAGAATCGGTATCCGGCGAGTGGACTGGTTCCTCAATCACCGACTCGATGACGACTGGAGCGAAGGCAACAGGCGGCTCGTCGGCGACTGACTCCACGATCTCTGGCGCGAGCGAATCGTCGCCAGATGCCTGCGCGGCCTCGTCGGGTGTCGGCCTGTCGGCCAGGTCAGCCGCTGTGATCGGCTTGATCGGCTGCGTATCGGCTATCGGCTCAGTGATGAGGGCGGGCGGCGCGAAGCGGGCATTCTCCTCGAGGAAGTCCGGCTCGGCGGTCGTCTCGAACAACTCGTCCGGCAGACCGGCGGATAGTGACTGCGGCGGACGGAAGATGAAGTCCGGCTCGCTGGTCGTCTCGAACAACTCGTCCGGCATGGGCGCGGGTGAGGCCGTGACCGGGCGGCGCGGGCGGGTATCTTCCTCAGCCAGCGGTGGCTCGTCGATGATCGGGCTGCGAATGGTCTGCACCGGCTCAGGCTGAGGCGGCGGCGCAAACGGAACTGACGGCTGTGCTGCCGCTTTCTTGTCCGACTCGGCGGGCGATCCGTCTTCGGTCTTGCCGTCAATGACGGTTGGATGGCGCGGCTTGTACTGCGCCCGCGCTTCATAATCCGGCGCTTCGCGCATCAGCGACTTGGCTTCACGGATTTTCTGCGCGCCGCTGCTCTGGCTGACCTGCCGCCAGAGCGACTTCAGGCTCGTCTCCATCGCCGTTTCGATCTGCCGACCGAGGCCAATCCGAATCCCACCAGCCTCATAGGTGAACGTCCACTGCACTACCGTCCCCTCAGGGATTTCCTGAAGGCGGATGCGCCCCGTGCTTTCGCGGTAAGGGACGCCGTCGACGTAGGTGTACTGATAGCCGAGGCCGTCGTACCAGGCTGTGATCTCGACGACGCGATCCTGTCCCTTTTCGCCGCTGATACGGAGCCGGGTTCCGGGGCCGTTACGCTTCGAGGTCAGGAAGGAAACGGCCTTGCAGTCGGCCTGCCACTCCGGCGTTTTGGTCAGGTCGCCGAGGTAGTCCCAGACGACTTCAGGCGGAGTCGGGATGAGAATGCGTTGATCTATCGTATTCATAGCTACCGATTATAATTTACGTTTCTACACTTGTCAGGTGTGCAAAGATCACAATCTATGTTACACTTCTCCCAGTATAGTCAGGCTTTGCCCCGCGCACAAGCCTTGAGGGAATCGTGCCTGGACCGACCGCTACCTTCGCCTTTATTCTTGCTACCCTGTTCGGCGCTGTGTTTCACCTGATCGTCGGCGGTGACGCGCGGCGGCTGGCGCTGTTCCTGCTGGCAGGCTGGGTTGGCTTCGCTGCCGGTCACGTCGCCGGGACGATTTTTCACATCGACATCCTCAATATCGGCACGCTGCGGGTCTTCACGGCCTCGCTAGGGGCGCTGCTGGCCCTGTTTATCACGTCGCTGTTCACGTCGAATCTGACCCACAGGCGGCGCGTATCGCGTTAAGGGAATCCATGACCGACATCAGCTCGCAGTCGCCGCAGGACACACAGGGCGGCGGCTTCAACGTCATCCGTATAGCGCTGATTGCGACCGGCGTGCTCGTCGGGCTGGTCGTCATTATTTTCATCCTCTCGCTGCTGATCGCGCAGGGCGATGTCGACCGGCTGGGGCCGATCATTCAGGTCATCCGCGACCTGATGCTGATCTTCCTGGCGCTCGAAGGAATCCTGATTATTCTGGCGCTGGCGGTGCTGATCGTGCAGGTGGCGCGGTTGATTAACCTGCTTCAGAATGAGATCAAGCCCGTGCTGAAGAACACGCAGGAAACGCTCAATACCGCGCGCGGCACGGTCGAGTTCGTCAGCGATACAGTGACGCGGCCCGTCGTTCAGGCGAGCGCCTTCTTCGCCGGGGCGAGCGTCATGGCGCGCAACCTGCTTGGCATTCGTCGGGCGCTCAAGCCGCACAGCAAGGTCGCCCGCCATGAAGACTAAAAATTCGGGCAGTATGGATGCTGGCTGGCTGGTTTTTGGCCTGCTGATCGGGCTGGTTATTGGCGGCCTTTACGGCCTGCTCAACGCGCCGGACAGCGGCAGCGCCACGCGCAAACACCTGTTCGCAGGCGTCACTGAAACCGGCGAGGCGCTGCGTAACCGAATCGAGAGCGTCGTCCCGGCTGACCCGGTCGCTGAGAGCATGGCTGAAGGCAAGGCCGCTGCCGCGCGTCGCCGCGCCGAACTGGGACTCACCAACGGCACGGGACGCTAATTCCCCTCGATCCGCTGGAGCGCCTGCGGCAGCCCGTAATGGACGACATCGCCCGCTGTCGCCCCGCGCGTCCCGACCTGCTCGCCGATAATCTGCCCGGCCAGCCCATGAATGTAGCCGCCGACCACTGCCGCATCGAAGGCATCGAGTCCCTGCGCCAGCAGCCCGACGATGATCCCGGCCAGCACGTCGCCTGTCCCGGCAGTTGCCAGCGCCGCCGTCTTGAACGGCAGCACGTAGGCCCGGCCATCCGGCGCGGCGATCAACGTGTCCGCGCCTTTCAGCACCAGAATTACGTTCCATTCAGCCGATTTTCTGAGCGCGATGCCCCAGCGATCCGCCTGTACGTCCTTGATTTCGATGCCGGCCAGCGTCGCCATTTCGCCCGGATGCGGCGTCAGCACGGTTGATTCTGGCAGCAGCGTCCACCACTGGTCGAAGGTGCTGAGCAGATTGAGGCCGTCGGCGTCGATGACCAGCGGCGGCAATTTTCTGCCCTCGTCCGGCTGATCCTCACCGGCTGACGGCGACGTGACGCCGAAGCCGATGGCGCGTTTCTCAGCGCTGCGCGGCCCGAGGTTGGCGTCGAGCAGGCGCTGGAGCATCTCGCCGGTCGTCTTTTCGCGGCCCATACCGGGGCCGATCAGCAGCGCAGTGTAATTGGTCGCCTGGCGGCGAATCTGGGCTGCCGCCGACGCCGCGATGACGCCCATATCATGTGACAGCAGCAGCCACGTCGCCTCGGTGATATGACTCGCCACTATCGAGACAACTGGCTGCGGCGCGCCGACTGTGACCAGTCCCGCGCCGATGCGATAGGCCGCTTCCGCCGACAGCGCAGGCGCGCCGGTGTAGTTGACCGAGCCAGCGACGATCAGCGCCTTGCCGAAGGTTCCTTTGTGCGCACCCGATGAGTGCGACGGCAGCAGCCTGCGAACGAAGTTGGCGTCGGCGACGTGATCTGTCACGGCCTTGAGCGGCTCGAGGTCTTCGGGGATGCCAAGCGGCGCAATCGTCAGTTCGCCGACCGCTTCCGCGCCGGGGAACAGGAACAATCCCGGCTTGGCGGCGATGAAGGTGATGGTTTCATCCGCCTTGATTGCCTGCTTGTCCAGCTCGCCGCTATCGCAGTCGAGGCCGCTGGGGCAGTCGATAGCGAAGATAAAGCGCTCGGCGGACGGCGCAATCGGCGCTGGCGAAGCGGGCATCATGAGCTGGCGCGGGTCAGGCTCGACGCCTTCGCCTTCCTGAAGCGCCTGTTGGACGCTGCGCAGGAATTTCTCGACGTCGGGCCTGAGCGGCAGCTTGACGCCGATGCCGAACAGCGCGTCGACGACGACCTGAGCGCTGGCGATCATGTTGGTCAGGACGCGGAAGCGCTGGTCATCCTCGGCATTTGCCATGAAGATGCCCGCGTCGATGGCGGCTTTGTAGTGGACGTCGCTTTCGTCGCGGCGCTTGAGCAAATAGCAGCGCACCTGAGCCTTGCTGTTCTGCGCCAGCACGCGCGCGGCGACCAGACCATCGCCGCCGTTGTTGCCGGGGCCGATCAGAAAACTGACGCGCGTCTGTTCCGGGTCGAAGCGCTCGGCGATGACCTGATGCAGGCGCGTCGCGGCGGCGGTTCCGGCGTTCTGCATCATGGTGTCGTAGCTCATCCCCGCTGCATCGGCGGCGACCTCAATCTGACGCATGGTTTGAATGGAGACGACTTTGACCACGTTCAGGCTCCTTTGCCTTGTCCGACTGTGTGAATGGCGCTGATTATAGCAGGGCAGGGGAAAACAAAAATCCGGCGGGAGATGCTCACCGCCGGATTTCAGATAAGCTGAGGCTTGATGTTCGCTGCTTCGTAAGCGCTTGAATAGGGGTGAGGGGAGCTTTAGAACTCTCTATCGACGACGCTGCTGGCGAGGTCGGCGAGCAGGTCGCGCGCATCCGACGCTGTCAGCACGTCAAGGCTGTCGATGGCGTTCTCGACCATCTGCCGCGCCAGCATCCGGCCTTCTCTGATCGTCTCCGGGTTCATCAGCTTATGCTTGATCGTCTCCATCGGGTCGGCAGCATCGACATCCGTCTGTTCGGCCAGCGCGACGGCCACGTCGCTGCCGTTGATCGAAGCGAAGCCCTTGCCCTGCGCCAGGTCGAGGCCCGCCGTTTTACCGAGTGTTTCGGTGTCGCCCGTCAGGTCGAGGATGTCATCGACAATCTGGAACGCGAGGCCAATTGAGAAGCCAAAATTGCCGAGCGCTTCGACCTGAGCGGCGCTGCCGCCGCCCAACTGAGCGCCCATCTGCCCGGCGGCGCGGAACAAGGCTGCCGTCTTGCGCCCGATGATGTCATAATAGACAGCGCGGGTGAAGCGGTTTTCTTTAACGGCGCTGGCCTGAAGCGTCTCACCTTCGACCAGCGCGACGGCGGCCTCTGCCAGCGTGATGTTCAGGTCTTGATAGGGGGCCATCAGCTCGTAGACTTTGGTGAACAGAAAGTCACCGGTGAGCAGGGCGAAGGTCCGCCCCCAGATGGCATTGACCGAGGGACGGCCCCGGCGGACGACGCCGTGGTCGTTAATATCGTCGTGGACGACGCTGGCCGTGTGCATCAGCTCGATAGCCGAAGCAATCGGCGCAACTGTCGCCATATCCTCGCCGCCGACGGCAGCGAAGCTCAACAGAGCCAGACGAGGGCGAATCCGCTTGCCGCCAGCTTCGAGAATGTGGTGGCTGGCGTCGCGCAGGATGGTCACATCGCTGCTGCACGTATCGCGCATCAGGGTTTCGACCAGCGCTAAGCCATGATTTAGCGCCGGGGCGAACCGCTCACCTGCGACCGACGCGGCTGTCGTTTGTGCCGACTGCGAGGTGTTCATTCCACTCATGAGTGTCTCGATCTCAACTGGCTAAACCGGAAACCAGGCAAAGCGTTTGTTACATTCAGAACAAGTTGAATATTCTAAACTCATTCTAACCTAAGCGCGCAAGCGTGTCAACGAGGCAGCTTAAGAATTCAATGAGGTTTGACTGGGGACGGATTATGGACGCAAACTTCAGCTTTGCCAACCAGAATGCAGGTCGGCAGTCTGGAGCATAAACGAGAAGATGCTGCCTTTGCTCGGCTGGCTTTCGACCATGCAAAAGGTGTTATGCAGCTCCAGATTGTGCTTGACAATCGTCAGGCCGATGCCCATGCCGCCATAGCGGCGCGTGGATGAGCTATCGACCTGATAGAACATGTCGAAAATTCGCTCGAACTGGTCGTCAGTAATGCCGATGCCGAAATCGCGCACCGAGATCAGCATCTGCTGCTCAACCAGCTCGGCGCTGACTTCGACACGGGTATCGTCGGGGCTGAACTTGATTGCGTTTTCGAGCAGTTGACCCATGACCTCGATCAGCCGCGGCGCGTCGCCGAGAATCGGGGGCAGGTCGGGCGGCACAAGCGTATCGACGCGGTTGACGGAGGTGCGGAAGTTCCAGCGCTGGCCGAGCTTGCGGAGCGCTTGCTTGAACAGGTCACGCGCGATCAGCGGGTTGAAATGGACTTCGCTGCTTGAACTGAGTTGCGAGACATCCTTGATACGGTCTTCAAGCCGCGCCGTGGCCTGAATGGCGAAAGTGGCAATCCGCTCGTCGGTCGAGACTTCAGCCAGCAGCGCGACGGCTGACTTGACCTGAATGAGCGGCGTTCGCAGCTCGTGTGAGACGTTCTGGACGATGGCCGCGCGCAGGATGGTGATGTCATCGCTCGCCATGCGATACTTGAAGATCAATTGTTCCTGTTTTTCGACCAGATCGAGCGCTTCGTCATTTTCCTCGATCAGCGCCTCGTTGTCGCCCTGAAGCTGGTCGATGAGCAGTTGATTCTGCTGCTGCTGAAGGCGGAGCGCGCTATTTTCGAGCCGCAGCTTCAGCAGGGAGCGCAGGTGCTGAATGAGCGAGCGCGGGTGCGGCGGCCAGATCAGGTCGGCGTTGATCTGCGGCGACTCGTCGAACAGCGTGGCGCTGACGAGGATGTGCAGCGGGTCGAAACCGTCATCGCGGTGGCCGAGAGCGTTGAAGCAGTCGCCGTTGTCGGCAATCACGGCGTCAACCGCCTGCCGGTTGAGCAGACGGAGCAGGTCATCGAGGCGCTCGGCGATGGAGACGCGGAATCCGGCCCCGACCAGCGACTCGTGGAGTGAAGTCGTCCACGGGGGATCACCGGTGGGCAGCAGAAAGGCGACGGTTGAACCTGGCGCGTCGCCCATACTCTCGGCCAGGTTGATTACGTCGCCCATAATGCCCATTGGTTTCCTCAGCGTCGGTTAGACATCACCGCCGTCATCTCCAAGCGCCTGCCGGAAAATATCCAGACCGGGACGCTCGGCATTGCATTGAGGACAACCGACGAATGCGTCCTCAATTTTGACCCGATGCCTGCGACAGGTTGCCGTCACTGCCTTCGTCCGCCCAAGTCCCAGCAGTCGAGGCCGAACTGTCAATTTTAGTTCGAGGTCTCGGCTGGCATTCGCAATCAAGATGTCCGGGACGGGACAGCCGGTGCAGTCGACGGGTCGCCACGGCAGCGACTCGGGGCTTTCGTTGATTAACCGACATTCCTGCACCTGTCGGCCACGATGAAAATCCTGGTGGTAATAGCGGCAGTCTTTGCCCGCTGGTGTGCGCATGGAGCACTTCCATTACTATAACTGATTTAACAGAACAGGATACATGATTAACGTAAGAATGGGGTCATAAAGGCTAAACCTTACGCTAGCCAGGTTTTTGCGGCAGTCGGCAGATCGTTGAGGCTGCCGTACTGAATCGTGCAGTCCGGCAGGGCATCGACGAAGCTCTTGCCATAGCCCTTGCTGACGATCCGGCTGTCGAAGATAGCGACGATCCCGCGATCCGTTCTGGTGCGGATCAGGCGGCCAAAGCCCTGCCGAAAACGCAGGATGGCGTCTGGCAGCGCGTACTCGTTAAAGGCATTTTTATAGGTTTCCGAGCGCGCAGCGAAGATCGGGTCGGTCGGGACGCTGAAGGGCAGGCGGATGATGACCAGAGCGCTCAACGACTCGCCGGGGATATCGACGCCTTCCCAGAAACTGCGTGTGCCGAGCAGCACCGCGCGCTGTGTCGCCTTGAAGCCATCGAGCAGCGCCTGACGACTGCTGCCGTCGCTCTGGTCGTAGACGGCGATGCTGCCGAGCGCCAGTCGGGGCGTAATCGCCTGCGAGGTCTGGCGCAGTTGAGCGTAGCTGGTGAACAGCGCCATCACCCGGCCATCGAGCGCGGCAGCCAGCTCGATCAGCCCGCGCTCGACGGCGCTCTGATAGCGCCCGCGGTCGGTCGGTTCTGGCACGTCGTTGGCGACGTAGAGCAGCGTCGATTCGTGATAGTCGAACGGCGAGCCGACTTCTTTCGTCTCGACGGTCTGACCGCTCAACCGTTCCTGAATATAGTTGAAGCTGCCGTTGGTTTGCAGTGTGGCGCTGGTCATGACGACCGTATCCTTAGCTGACCAGAGATACTGATCGACCAGCGGGCCGACGTGCAGCGGCGCAGCATGGACGGAGAGAAATTCGCCATCCTGCGTGAGGTTGATCCAGTAGATGGCGTTGGCGTCCGGCTCGACGACGATGGCGCTCAACTGCATCGTCACCTCGTCGAAGTAGCGCGAGGCTGTGCTGACGCTGTTGATCAGATCATCGTAGTCGGGCAGGTCGTGGACGCGCAGCTTTTCCATCCCCTGAGCCAGCTTGCGCATCGCCTGACTGATGGCCTCGAAGAACTCGGCCAGCGTCGCCCATGACGATTGAACCGCCTTGAAGCTGTCCTTTTTGCGGACCGGCTCGGTGATGCGAATCTGTGTCGAATAGTCGGTCATTCGCCCGCCGGTCACGTCGGCGACGACGCCGCGAAAGGCCGCGAACAACCCGGCGATGTGGACTTCCATATCGCGCGCGGCTGCGCTGATGAGTTCGGCGTATTGTTCGGTTTTGGCGACATCGCGTTCGGGCGCGCCGCTGCGAACGCTTGCCAGCAGGCTGCCGAGCAGCCCGCGTCGCGCGCTGCCGAGGTCGGCCAGGCGGCGGCGCAGTGTTGCTTCGTCGAGCCGGAAGCTCAGGCCGCTGGTGGTCGCGTCTTCGAGGTGGTGCGCCTCATCGACGATCAGATGCCGGTAGCTCGGCAGCACCTGACTCTCAGTCATGGCATCGGTGACGAGCAGCGCGTGGTTGACGACGACGACCTGCGCCGCTTCTGCCGCCTTGCGCGCCTTGTAGAACGGGCAGGCCCCTTCCATCATCGCGCGGCAGCGGTCGAGCGTGCAGCCTTCATCTTCGGCGCTCAGGCGCTGCCAGGTCGCGCTTTCGAGCGGGCCGCGCAGGCTGATTTCGCCCCGGTCGCCCGTGTTGCTTTCGAGCAGCCAGACGAGGATTTTCGACAGTGTCCGCAGTTCATCGACGCTGGTTGGACGGCGGCGGCGCACGGCGATCAGGCGGCGCGGGCAGAGGTAGTTACCGCGTCCCTTCATGACCGAGGCGCGGAAAGGGATGCCGAGCGCCAGTTGCAGCGTCGGGATGTCTTTGGTTATCAACTGATCTTGCAGGTTGATGGTGTTAGTCGAGACGACGACGCGCTCGTTGTTCTGCGTTGACCAGAGAATCGACGGCACGAGGTAGGCAATTGACTTGCCGGTTCCCGTTCCGGCCTCAACCAGCAGGTCTTGATTGTTGTTGAAAGCTTCGACAATCGCGCGGGTCATTTCGATCTGCTGGGCGCGGTGTTCGTAGCCCGGCAGGTTGGTCGAGAGCGCGCCGCCATCGTCAATCAGCGCGACAGCCGTCTCGTCGTCGATGGGTCCCGGCGTTTCGTTGGGTTTCAGGCTTTTGAACGCGCCCGTGTCGCGGCCAAACAGCTCGACAATATCGACCTGGGTGCTGGTCGGGCGCTCGCCGCTGTTCAGCCGCTCGCGCACAGCGGCATCGAAGACCACGCGCGATTCCCAGGTCAAGTCCTGCGACGCCTCGTTGATCTCGTAGAGCGTGGCGAACGGCAGTTCGAGCAGCTTTTGCCACAACAGCCAGTAGAGCAGGCCGGTCGCGCGGGCATCGTCGAGGGCGCGATGGGCGTTTTCAAGGTTGATGCCGATCTGCGCGGTCAGGCTGCCGAGGCTGTACCGCGCCGCGCGCGGCAGCAGGATCGAGGCCATATCGTAGGTGTCGATGCGCGGGTTGTTCTGGCCGATGCCCTGCTGGAGCAGAAAGGCGGCGTCGAAGCCAATGTTGTGGCCGATCAGCGGCGCGCGCCCGATGAAAGCGCGTAAGGCGGGCAGCACCGTCGTGATTGAGGGCGCGGCGGCGACGTCGTCGTTGCTGATGCCGGTGATGCCGGTCACGAGCTGCGGGATGGGCCGGTTGGGATTGATGAGCGCTGAGAATTCATCGACTACCTGACCGTCGATCAGGCGAACCGCGCCGATCTCGATAATGGCGTCGTGGAGCGGGTCAAGCCCGGTGGTTTCGAGGTCGATAGCGACGAGTTCGCCCTTCATACGGGTTCATTCCTGGGGTGCGTAAGGGTCGGGTGGCGAGGCATAATACGAAGGCGCTCAGTATAACACAGGCGTTCGCAAAACACCCCCGCCGTGCGGGCGAGGGTGCTTGAATTTGCGCTGTAAACCGACCGGGCGGCTAGCTGGCCGGAGTGGCTTCTGCCGTGGCCTGCGCGGTCGCTTCGACCGTCGCCGCAGCGGTGGCTTCCGGCGTCGCCAGCGTGGCTGCCATCGCCGCGTCGTTGAACGCCTTCTGGAGCGTGTCACGCAGGTCGGGGAGCTGACCGAATTCCAGCCCGGTCAGATCGGCATTCTGAATCAGCGTGTAGTTGGCGTCGCTTGCCATCAGCCAGAGCAGCGATTGAACGTCGGGGCGGGCGAGCGTGCTCGTCCTGACAATCAGCTTGAGCGGCTGCGAAAGCAGGTAGCTGCCATCGGTGATGGTCGCGGCGCTCGGTTGAACGCAGTTGGAGCCTTCGCCGACGCTGATAAGCTGGATGTTTGCCTGATTGGCGGCGACGACCTTCTGATAGTCGGCCCAGGTCATGAAGGTGATGCCGCCTTCGACGTTGCCGACAGCAGCGGCGCGGTAGAGCGCATCCGCGTTGACGTTGGCGCTGTCCTTGAGCGGCGTGGCCGCGCCGACGGTCTTGCTCGTCAGCAGGTCGCCTTCGTCGCTGCTGGCCGCCGGGATGAACAGGGTAATCGGCTGGTCAGGGAATGCGGCGTTGATGGTGTTCCAGCTACCGGACGCTGCGGCCCCGGTCGCTTCTGGCGTGATGTTGGTTTCAGCCGTCGCAGCAGCCGTGGCTTCAGCGGTTGGCTCTGCCGTCGCATCAGCGCTGGCCGTCGCTTCTGGCGTGCTGACGGCAGGCACTTCGCCGTTCGTCCAGATCGCCGCGATCTCCGACGGCGCGAGACAGGTCAGGAAGGCGCTGCTGGCATTGGCAACCATCACGGTCGCCTGAGAGCCGAGATCGATAGTCATCGTCTGAATGTTGTTGGCGTTGCAGTCGGTCACTTTATCGGCGGGCAGGTCGCTGGTGGCGACGATCAGATCGACTTCGCCATTGCACATGCGGCGGAAGCCATTGGGGTCGCCGATCAACGTGGTGTCGGCGGTCAGTTGAGCATAAGCTGCCGTGGCCGTGCCGGTCAGACTCCTGATGTAAGTCAGTCCCTCAGCCGCGCCTGCGATGACGACTTTGCCGTTGACGTCAGAGGGGATGTTGAACTCGGTGACGTCCTTGCTGAACTGACGTCCGGTTTTGTTCTGAGTCAGGATGTCGCTGTCTTCGCTCAGAGCCTTCGCTGTTGGCGCGCTGTAACCGGCACTCTCGACCGTGGCCGAGTCTGCGCCGCTGGCGATGCGAGTCAGCAGGTCTTTCAGGCCGGATTTGGCGAGGCTGGCTGAATTGACGTAGGCGAACAGCCGCTCGCCCGCCGTGTAGGTGCGGCCTTCGACTGCCTCAGCGCTCGGCGAAGCGCAGCCCGCGTTCTGCGCGTTGTTCAACTGGAGAATGGTGACTTTGTCGCCGGCTGCCTGCGCCGAGGCGAGATCAACCACGCCGACCGCGCCCGCCGTGCTGCTGACGGCGGCAATGGTCTCAGTGTCGGTGCTGGACTGAGCATCAGCGCGCAGGCCGACCCCTTCGACCAGCGAGTCGATCAGGGTGTAAGCGCGCGTGTTTCTGCCGGGCAGGTAGACTGAGAGCGGCTTGTCCGCGTAGTCGGCGTTGACCTGCTTCCAGTTCGTGATCTGGCCGCTGGCGCTCGGAGCCAGCAGTTTGGCGATGTCGGCGCTGCTCAGGCACTGGGTGACGCTGTCGGCAGGGTTGGCGACGAACGCGGCAATCGAATGGCCGATCAGCATTTCGAGATAGGCGACCTTGCTGCTGCCGCAGGCGGCGTCTTCCGCCACGCTGATGGCGCGGTTCGCCAGCTCGATATCGGCTGAATTATTACAAAACTGCTCGAAGCCAGTCGAGGTTCCGTTGACGGTCACGTTGACATCGACCGACGCCGCCTGAGCGAGCACCTGAAACAGCGGCGCGACGATGCCTGATCCTACTGCGGTGAGCGAGTTGTCCTGAGCCTGAAGTGCGAGCGGGGAAAGACACAGCGCGAGCAGGAAGCACAGGCCGACTCCACGCCGGAACAATCTCATCATAGCGTACCTCGTCATCGTGGCAGGTGTAATTGTTAGCCTGTGGATTGTACATCAGCGGCCCTCATTGTCCAGACAAAGTTTGGGGCTGCCGCGCTGGATTCTGTCAGGCCTCAGGCTGAGGATGGCGGTTATTTTCGAGGACAGGTTCCTGAACCGGGGTCGCCCACTCTGTCCCCTCTGCTGTGCCGGGCAGAGGGGACGAGGGTGAGGGAGAACTACGGCCAGATGGCCTGCGCGACGGCAGCGGCTTCCGGCGCGATGACGACAATCTGGCCGTCCTGCACCTGCGTTGTCACCATCGGCTTGCTGATGTTCTTGCCGGATTCATCGAAGGCAATCGGGCCGTAGAAGGTGTTGACGTTGAGGGCGTGCAGCGCGGCGCTGACGGCGGCGGTATCGGTCGAGCCTGCCGCTTCGATGCCCAACTGAAGCGTCAGCGCGGCAGCAGTGGCGCTGGCAGCCTGATAGCTCGGCGCGACGCCGAACTGCTGCTCGTAGCGGGCGGCGTAGTCGGCAGCCGAGCCGAAGATACTGTCACGGTAGGCCAGCGAGGAGGCCCACTGCGACGATCCCCAGATATCGTCCGCATCCGCGCCGAGGTCACGGACAAAGGCCGGGTCAGACGGGCCGACGGTCATGAGCAGCGCTCTGGGGCTGAAGCCCTGAGCTTTCGCCGTTTTGACGAACAGCAGCGCGTCGTTGTAATGGCCGATGCCGATGAAGATGTCGGGATCGAGGCCGTTGAACTCAGTCACAAGGCCATCGACGTTTGTGACCTTTGAGACGTAGGTTTCTCTGGCTAACACCTCGATATGGTGGTCAGCCAGCCACTGTTCTGCGCCTGCCGCGACCGACTTCGAGAACGGCTCATCTTCGTGGGCGATGACGGCGGTTTTCGCGCCGAGCGCCGCCGCCAGCGCGATGCCGCTGCGGGTGTACTGGCTGGCGGGAGTCAGCACGCCGAACAGGTTCCGGTCGCCATGAGCGAACAGCGATTCGCTCGCGCCTTCGCCTTCGACCATGATGACGCCGGCTGGCCCGGTCACGGCGATTCCGGCGGCGGTCAGCCCGGTCGAGTAGGGGCCGAGGATGAAGCTGACGCCATCCTTCTCAATCAGCAGATGCGTCAGCGCTGTGACCTGTTTGGCGTCGCTCTGATCGTCGTAGAAGGTGATTTCGGCGCGATGGCACACGCCCGCGACGTCGATGCCGCCGCCTTCCTGATTGACCCACGCCTGCCAGAGGAGATAGCCGTTGTGCGTATCGCCGCCCTCATGCGCGAGCGACCCGGTATCTGAAACTGTCGCGCCGATCTTAATCACGGGCGCGTCGCTGGCGACCGGGCCTGCGGCACAGCGGGTCGCAGCCTGCGCTGCGGCGTCCTGTGCGGCTTCGGTCGCCTCAGCCGTCGCAGTCAGCTCCTGCGCTGCGGCTTCAGCCGTCGCCGTGACGTCCTGAGCGACCGTGGTTGAAGCGAGCGCCAGAATCAAACCCAGAGCCAGAGCATAAACCCCAAAACGGACATGCATCTTCCAATCCCCTTATTCGGAACCGCGCTCGTTCTATGGTATAAATCGAGATAACGCGCAACGCAATCATACTGACGTTTGCGAGACAGGCGCGTTGACGTTGGGTATCCGTAGGATGAATCATGAGCCACCCCTCTTATACGATTTACGACACAGTCGGCGGCGAGCCGACCTTCATTCGCCTGGTCGAGCGCTTCTATGCGCGCGTTGAAGGCGATGACCTGCTCCGCCCCATGTACCCCGCTGATCTGCAAGACAGCATCCGCCACCTGTACCTGTTCCTGATCCAGTTTTTCGGCGGGCCGACGACCTATGCTGCCGAGCGAGGCCACCCACGGATGCGCCAGCGCCATGCGCCGTTTCGGATTGACCGGGAAGCCCGCGACCACTGGCTCAATCATATGCTGGCGGCGATGGACGATGTGGGGATCGAAGAGCCTGCGCTGACGATGATGCGTAATTATTTCGAGGGAGCGTCACTGCACCTGATGAACGTCGATGTCGATCTGCCGGACAGCACCGGAATCGCTGGCGGATGACACGGGCGAAGCGCGAGCGCGTCGTTGAGTCGCCGCGCCCGCTCTGGTGGCGCCTGGCCGCGTGGTATCTGCGACGTCCGCGCCTGCTGCGAATCGTCGTCGCGGCGCTGTTTGGTCTGGGGACGACGCTGCTGGTCAGCCCGCAGGTGGACTACACTTATCTGCGCTACTTTTTTTCGGCGGACACGCGCGTGCTGCCGTCGCTGCTTTCGACGGCGGTAGGGGTTATCGTCTACGTGATCGGCTGGCGGCTGACCCTGAGCGTTGAGGCAGCCGAAAAACCGTCGCTGCGCGCGACTGCCTGGTATCTGCTCAGCGGTTTACTGGTGCTGCTGGCGCTGGTCGTGCTGCTGGTGGTCGGCCTGATTACGATCAACCTGCCGACCTAGCGCTGTCTTTTACGGGCCGTTTCTCCCATGAAGGCAGAGGTTAGAGATGAGGGAACAACGATGCTGAAACGCGCTGCTGCCTGCTGCCTGCTGGGTATGCTGTTCCTGATCGGCGCGTGCAGCCCGTCCGCGCCAGCAGCGACGGCCACCCGCACACCGGTAGCGCCGACGGCGACGCCCGCCGAATCCGCGACGCCTGCGCCGACGATCACGCCGTTCGTCCGGCCAACACTCCCGCCGACCTGGACGCCAGAAGCGGCGACCGAAGCAGTCAATCCGACCGCGACGGTCGATCCACGCTTTGAGGCGCTCCGCAGCGACCCGCCGCCGCCCGAAATCTGCGGCAAGTTTGGCGCGGACAAAGATCGTAACGTCAACACAATCACGCTCGGCAGCCCGCTGCCGATTTACTGGAATCCCGCCAGAAATGTGTCCATCTACGAGGTGACTGTTTACGGCCCGGATAACAGCGTGGTCGGTGTTCAGCGCACCTCGAACACGACGATGACGCTCCGTCCGGCGCTGTTCAGCGGCTACAATCAGCCCTATGCCTGGCTGGTCGTCCCCTACGACGCCAGCGGCAACCCGATCTGTCTCCCGCGCGGCATGGATATCCGCACCGCGTCGAGCTAAGGCGACCGCTCCCCCTGAACCCTCTCCATTTACAGAGAGGGGAAACGGTCATAATCGGCCTTGTGAAAAGCCGCTCAGGGGGAGTCGATAAGGCCGCAGTCGGGGGCTTTATTTCGGCGGCTCGCCGGGATGAAGGACGAACTGCTCGAAGGCTTCGGCTGTCCACGGCAGCGCGGCCTTGAAGAACTGCTCGTAGATCACCTCGGCATAGACGCGGATTTCGTACTGTGCGTCCGAGGCGATCCGCAAGCGAATCCAGTTCATCAGGTTCTGCGCGTCGGTCTTGACGACCCAGGTGTAGTAGACGCTGAATCCCGGCAGAAACAGCCGCGCCATTTCCTTCGAGACGCCAGCTTTGAGCGCGTCTTCGTAATGGGCATAGCCCTGCGCGTAAAACTTTTCCAGCTTTTCCGTCAGCTCCGCGCCGACTTCCGGCTCGACTTCGCCTTCGCTGGCCTGCTTGTTGCTGCTCGACTGTTTGCGCCAGGCGGACGGCACGTAAAAGTCATTTTCCTCGAACGGCGTATAGCGGCCCGACTGCGCGTTGGCCGACTGATAGTGGAATGTACGGTGACGCACCCATTGCCCATCGCTGTTACCACCGGCCATCGACCGGCGACCGCGTCATTTCTGCGCGGTTCTTGCGGTTTCCCGCAAGCTCAGACCATCCCTTGAACTCGCTAGCGAGTCCCCCCCCATCTGGTCGTTACGCCTTCCGCGCTGGCTGGCGCGGCTTGGTTCGGTATTCCCGTGTCCTGCGATTTAGGGTTCACCGAGTTTGAGGGGCTTCACCTGTCCCGTCACCGGGCAGGGGGCAGCAGTTTTCTACCAGACGATCAGCGGCGCGCGCACGCGAAACTTGAATTCCACCATCTCGAAGGGCGATGTGTGCTGGTCGCGCAGCAGCCGAAACAGCAGCCGCTTATCCTTCTCCGTCCCCTTACTCTCGCCCATGAACGACACTCGCGCCGCCGAGACGATAGCCATATCGCCGGAGACGCCGGTTCCGGGGTGGGGCATGAGGTCGAGCAGCTCGACGAAGCCCTTATCGAGCACGTCTACATGCTTGCCGATCAGTTCCTCTTGCATCGCGTGTCAGGCTCCTTTAAGAGTTCAGGATACAAAGTAACGGAGCGTTAACCGCACCCGCTCCTCGACATCTTCGGGCGCGTCCGGCGGCAGCGTTTGAATCGCCGCCTGCGCCTCGACGATACTGTAGCCGAGGGCGACGAGCGTATCCATCACGTCGCGGTTAATGTCGGTGAACGACCCGGCAGGGATGTCCGACAGGCCCGCCCGCAGCTTATCCTTGAGTTCGAGGATGATTTTCTGCGCCATTTTCTTGCCGATTCCCGGCACGCGCACCAGCACGTCCGGCTGGTCGGAGACGACGGCGTTCCGCAGGTGTTCCGGGCCGAGCGTGCTGAGGATGGCGAGGCCGAGTTTGGGGCCGATGCCGGTGACGCTAATCACTCTCTCGAACAGTTCGCGCTCGCCGAGCGAGTGGAATCCATAGAGCGTGATCGAGTCCTCGCGCACGATCATGATGGTATGCAGGAAAACATGATCGCCGTCGATCCGGTCAATCGACGTCCCCGGCATGAAAACCTTGTAGCCGATGCCGCCGACGGCGACAACGACGTGATCGGCATAGCTCGCGGCGACAGTTCCTTCGATGCTGGCGATCATCCGCTTTCGTCCTTACAGCGCCGCGTAACGGGCGTGTTGCAGGTCGGTAATGGCAATGGCGAGCGCGTCGGCGGCATCGTCAGGTTTGGGGATTTTTTCCAGACCGAGCAGGATACGCACCATTTCCTGCATCTGCGGCTTTTTGGCTGCGCCGTAACCGGAAACCGACTGTTTGACCAGATTCGGTTTATATTCGCTGATCGGCACGTGGGCGCGTTCGAGCGCGAGCAGGATGACGCCGCGCCCCTGCGCCACCGTGATGGCCGTGGTGACATTTTTAGCGAAGAACAGTTCTTCGACGCCCGCGCGTTCCGGCTTCCAGCGCTCGACCAGCACCGTCAACTCCTCGAAGATGATATTCAGGCGCTCCGACATCGGCAGCGATGGCGGAGTCAGGATGACGCCGAAATGGACAGCCTGAAACGCGCCGTCGTACAACTCTTCGACCAGCCCGAAACCAACTGTCGCCGTGCCGGGGTCGATGCCCAGAGAGAGCATTAAGCCGTCTCGAAGGCGGCGATCACTTCGTCCGTCATCATCAGATTGCTGGCGACGGTTTGGACATCGTCCAGTTCTTCGAGATCATTCATCAGGCGCAGATTCGACAGCGCCTTTTCGGGGGGAATCTCGGTTTCGTTCTTCGCTTCCCAGCGAAGCTGCGAGTCAGCCACTTCATAGCCGCCCGCCGTCAGCGCGGCTTCGACCGCGCCGAGCAGCTCGCGCGGCGTGTAAACCGTGATGCTGTCTTCGTCATCGACGACGTCGTCTGCGCCCGCTTCAGCGGCGACCATAAAGACTTCGTCGAAGTCGAGGTTGTCGCCTGCCAGCTCAATGTAACCCTTTTGCTCGAACTGCCAGCCGACCGACCCGGCAGAGGCCATAGCGCCGCCCGCCCGGTTGAAGGCGTGCTTGACTTCGGCCAGCGTGCGATTCTTGTTGTCAGTCAGGACATCGACCATGTAGGCTACCCCTTCAGGGCCGTAGCCCTCGTAGGTCAGCTCTTCCATTTCCGCGCCTTCGAGCTTGCCGGTTCCGCGCAGGATAGCGCGCTCGATATTTTCCTTCGGCATGTTTTCAGCTTTGGCCTTCAGCACGGCGATCTTCAGTCGGGCATTCGAGCCTTCATCGCCGCCGCCGTCTTTGGCCGCCATGACAATATCGCGGGCCAGGCGGGTGAAAATCTTACCGCGCTTGGCGTCCTCTGCGCCCTTACGGCGCTTAATCGTTGACCATTTATTGTGTCCAGACATGCTGCTTTTACTCCAAACTCTTGGCTGTCCACCGGGGCATAGGGTTGGTTAAATTATACCCGAAGGCCGAATCAGCGTCGAGGGATGATGCGGAGCGGCGTTCGAGATATGCTATAATCCACGGTCGTGTCTGCTCAGAGGAAAGCTGCCGTGCAGGAATCGGTACCAACGGCTGTTCCAGGCTCGACGTTTCAACACAGCCGCAGTCAGCGGATCGCATGGGCGATCATGCTGATCGCGTTCCTCATCTTCTGCTTCCTGTGCGTCGTGACTGGCGTCGGCGTCAACTATTTCCTGTTCAAGTCGACCGTGCCGATGCAGGTCTCGCTCGACGTAGGCCGTGGGACGGCGTCGTATGTCGGCAGCGATCTGGTCGAGAAGGTTGTGCCGCGTGATGTCCACTACGTCTCGAACAACGAGCGCATCAGCACCGACGTCCAGTCACAGGCGTCGCTATTTGTGCAGGACAGCTACTATGGTCGCCTGATTGCCGTCATTACGATGAAAAATGGCACGGCGCTCAATATGAACTATTCCGACCGTCCGCGTTTCGAGTTCAGTTCGGTCGATTATCGCGTCGATCTGACCGATGTCATCGGCGAACTGGATGTCCATGTCCCGGCATCGCTGCCGCGCTCGGTCTGGATCAGCCTGCAACTGTCGTCAGGCGCGTTCGTTTATATCACATCGAGCGGCGAATATACGATTATCGCCTCGAATACTCAGGTTCAGGTCTTTAATCGGATCGAGGGTCATGCCATCCTGATTACGCCGAACCGCACGCCGCGCGATATTCCGTCGGGGCAAAAAGCAGTCATGACCATAACCGATCAGGGAGCCGAGGTTGCGCTTCAGCCTGTGCCGGTCGATCTGCTTCAGGACAGCCAGATGCAGACGATGACAGCGGATGAGATCAGCAATTCGACCGCCTTGCTGGCTGATCTGGTTCAACCGTGGCAGTGCGGCGACATCCAGAGCGACCCGCCGGGCGAATACAGCCTCGGCACGCCGAAAGGTCGTCCGGCGGTGCGCCTGTTCCGGGGCGGCGGGGCGACTAACCACGGCGAAACCTTCTGTCAGGAATTTGTCGGGCCGGGGCAGACCGGGCTGGACGTGAGCAAATATAAAGACCTGCGCCTGAAGGCGGTGTTCGATATTGAGAGTCAGTCGGTGTCCGGCTGCGGCAGCGCTGGCAGCGAATGTCCGCTGATGCTCCAGGTCGATTATACCTACAAGAACGATAAGGGCGTTGAAACGCCGGCCATCTGGTATCACGGCTTCTACACCTATTACGATGTCCAGTCGCTCTATCCTTATCGCTGCGCAAGCTGTCTGCTCGACCATGAGTCGATCTACGCTCATGAATGGTATGTCTACGAGAGTACCAACCTGCTCGATCTGATGCCGAAGGCGCAGCAGCCCTATGCCATTCTCCGTATTCGCGCCTATGCCTCCGGCCACGAATACGAAACCTATCTCGGCGATCTCGCCCTCTTCGCCAGCTAAAGCGCCCTCACTCCACCCTCACCCCCAACCCCAACCTCTGGTGATGGCCTGTTCGCCCTGCGGGTCGAGACGCCACTTCGCGGCGCGAACGAGGCCATACCACTTCGTCACCCGGAGGGAGAGGGGAGTTAAAGTTGGGAGAGGGACTTAGAGCGCGGTGTATCCGGCTAGCTGCTCTGATCGAAGCCCAGACCCAATTCGCGGAGTGACTCCCAGCGCTGATGGCCGAGAATGATGTGATCGACCAGCGCGATGTCGAGCAGGCGCGCGGCGGCATCGAGTACGCGCGTCATCTCGATGTCTTCCGGCGACGGGGCAGGGTCGCCAGACGGATGATTGTGCGCCAGCACGAGCGCCGGGCTGTTGCGGGCGATGGCCTCGCGGAAGATTTCCGACACGCGCAGCACTGAGGCATTGACCGTGCCGATATAGATCGTTGGCGTGGCGATGACGCGCCGTCCAGAGTCGAGCAGAATGACGCGGACGTGTTCCTGCGTTAGCGCCATCATATCGCTCAACAGGTCGGCGGCGTCGGCGGCATTCTGGATCAGCGGACGGTCAGTGGTTGAGTGGCTGACGGCGCGTCGCCCTAACTCAATCGCTGCCAGCACCTGCGCGGCTTTGGCGACCCCTAACCCGCGAATCTGCTCCAACTGCGCCGGGGACGCCTGCGCCAGCCCGTGCAGGCCGTTGAACTGCGACAGGATGCGTT